>CAZPWO010000114.1:0-6870 GCA_964590525.1 uncultured Herbinix sp.
TTTAAAAGTCGAACCCTTCAATTAATACTTACACACTTAATGGGATAGTGTCAATTAATACTTACACACTTAATGGGATAGTGTCTTTTTAGTTGGATAGATTTGTATCTGAAAGCTTTTTTGTCAAGACTTGGAAACTCTTGAAACTATTTGTTTAAGTATTCGAATACCATGAATAGTAAAGTCTCCATTTTCATTTATAATATTCATCTGATGCAATTGGGCTCTCTCATTATTAGATAATTCGCAGATGTTAAATTTGTATCTTCTAGCAATTTGGGACGTTGTCATTTCTAAAAAACTCTCGGGATCATTGATTCTTCTTGCGAGTTTTGTGAGGGGATTATTTTCTGAAAGAGAAAGCTTAGGCGAATTCGAGCTTTCTCTTTCATAATCGAGCCTTTGCTTTAAAAAATTAATCTCTCTATTTTGTTTTAAAATTACGATGTCTTTTTCTTTCAGTTGTTTTCTAATACTTTCTTTCTCATGTTTGTCAAGTCGGGATTTCTCGAATAATGAATCTAATATTTCGCCTCTTTCTTTTATTTCTTTTTTTAGTTTCGCTTTTTCTTTTTCAATTTCATCCTGAGTCTCTTCTCTGTTTTGTTCTGTATGGACATTGTCAAATTTATTAATTAAACCTGAATATCCTTTATCTAAATTTCTTAATCGCTCACCGAAGCCTGCTTCAATACGTCCAAGTATTTCTGAAATCTCTTTCGTGAATTTATATGTGTTGTCATAAAATAAATTGCTTGTATCAGTAGCTTTAAAATAAAAAGCTACTGATAGCCCAATAGCAAAGATTGTAAGAATTAAAGTTAGCAATGCATTGAAATCAAACTGAGAAAAGTCAAATGTAAATTCGGATATTGCTAATTTATAAAAGATCAATCCTGAAAATAATATACCAACTATAAATTTAAACCAAGTTAATAGGTTTTTCTCCACTGTTGTTTTTTTTCTTTTGTTCTTTTTGATGCCATCAATTTCATTTTTCATAAATATTATATCTTTATTTTTATAAATTACTTTATGTTTCTTTAGAACATACCCCTCTCTTTCTAAAATAGAAAAGGGAGGGGGGTAATAAAATAAACTCGAATCACTTACTTATTCTCATCCTCACTCCTCTTCGTTTTCCTTCCTCCCAGCTTCTGAAAAGTTAATTACTCGGTAAGCTGGTGTGGTTAGCTCTTTTGTTGTAAGTTTATTAAATGTCTGAAAAAAAATTATTTTCCGCAACAAGGACATGAATCTGTATCTAGTGGACCTAGACTAAAACGCTTTTCTCTTATTTCTTTTAGATTTATGTAGTCTCCTTTCTCAAATTTTTCAATAAGCTCCCTGAGTTTTTTTCTTTCTGATAAGGATAAGTCAGAGTATCCTCTCAATACTTTGTAAATGTCTTTTTCCATTTTTTCTAGGATTTAAAAAGTTTATAATTTAAAGATTTATCGAATTTTCCACAGACATCACAATCTGTAGATATCATTGAAATAGGTGTAATTTTGCATCCAACACATTTTCTTTGAAATTCTCTTAAAGCGTATCTCATCCCCATTCTTCGCTCCCATTCTTTTATATTATGTTTAGAATTTTGTTGTGTTCTTGCTTTTAGTCTTGTATTTAATATTTCAAATTTCTTATCTAGCTTTTCAAAATTATCAGGCGGAAGACTGGCTAGTTTTTTAAAACTGTCTGACAGTAAGCTCAAATCTTGTGATGCTTCAAAACTATAAGCTAGTTCATCGTCCCACTTATGTACAACTGCAAATACAGAAAAGATTAACTGTATTATTGTAAGTGGTGCTGCTAAAGCAATTGAGTCTTTTAACATGGAAGAATTAAAACCGTAGCCTAAAGCTGTTGCTCCTACAGTTATAGGTACAATAATTCCAAAAACCTTCAACATATTAGTGTATTTACTATGCCTTTTGCTTTTTTTATCAAAAATATAAGCAGTACCAAATGAATGAATAGCTTTATTCCAGCAGGTAGTTCTTAATTTATCAAATCTTTGGTCGGGAGTTTCCATATTTATTATCTAATTTGTTAATCTACTTTTGTTGGATATAACGGTTCAATTTGTGCCACCTATTTCGGAGTAACTGTGCCACCTATTTCGGTTCGATTTGTGCCAGTAATTTCGGTTTGATTTGTGCCACTTTCTTTAGTTTTATTTAATCTCTTTAAAATCAACCTTTACCACGATAATTCTATTAGGATTGTAATTTGTTGATTAGCTGCAGAGAAAACTCTTGTTTTGATGGATGGACCTTATATGTGTTTTGTGTGAAATCATTAAAATCAGCTAATGGATTGAGTTGCCAATCAACACCTTTTGTATCTCGTATTGTATTCGACTTATAAAACTGGTCAAATACGGTATGAAATCCGAGTCTTTTAAAAGTCTCAGAATATAGGAAAAGGGTATCTATAGATATCACGATTACTGGATGACACATAGTTCCATTTAGTTGTTCTTTGATTAAAGGTTGATACCAGCTATTGATAATGCCAGCAATCCCCATTTGGCAAAGTTTAGGGTCTTCTAATACAATAACGGGGTAGTAAGATACATCATCAGGGATTTTTGAGTCGAATCTAAATTCATCATCCTCAATTAAATTTAGATGTTTGACTAGTTGTTTAATACCTAAATCTTTCTTTTTTTCTTTGTTAAAGTATAGCTTGTTTTTCAATTCAGCCATTATCTTATCTATATCTGCTCTGTCCTTAAGAGTACCATTGATCTTTATGCCCTTACATTCAAAAAGTATTAACGCATCTTTTTCTCGGATATAGAAATCAGGTTGATCCGGAGATTCTGGTATATGATTTTCAGAGAGTATTTCTTCATTGCTCGGATAATTATGAGTGCTTTTTCTACCTAAACATTTCAGCATAGTTCGGTGAAATAAGTGTTTTTCTACGAATTCAGTAGTATAGAACTGAAAGTAATCACCCTCCTCCCATGTATTCTTAAGGTCAAAAAACAGACTATTGTATAGACGTTCACATATAAGAGGTAAATTATAGATGATATATTGACTGTCTGCAATTTTCACTAAAGGACGAGCTCGAAAGTATCTATAGTCCACATTATTTTCCCTATCATTCTTTTTATCCTTTATATTATATTGAATTACTTCATTTATACCTAATGAAAGAAAGTCGCAGACCTCTTTATGGATAAAGCCAACTTCATCTTGTATTGTATTTAGGTCTAAAATAGGGCAACCTCGTCGATTTTTATTTTTCTCATCAATATATAAGAAAATTAAGGCAAATACTGTTTGAACGTATTCTTTCAATGATGATATTCCAATTGTTGCTAAAAAACGATCTTTTAGCTCCTTTCCTTTCGAATTGCTTTTTAGAAAACCTGATAAACAATCTACATAATAAATTTGTGTTTGGAGAATTTGTTTCCAATCTGCATTTGTTACATCGTTATGTACATAATTGATAAAGAACGTAAGAATAGATATATCTATATCATCAGATGTCTTGTAGCTCATCAATTGCTGATTGATATACAAAAGAATTCGAAATAAATCGTATTCCCCATCCTCATCTAGTCCATTATCTTGAAAGTCTGAAATGGGGATGGAAAATGCAATTCGCATCAATTCAAGTATAGTTCGTTGTGTGCAAAAAATGACTTGATGGGTATTATGAGTTTTAAGATGTTTTTCGAGTAGAGGGTTTAATTCTTCAATTCGCTTTCTACTTATATCAGAGAAGAAAAGGTTATCATTATCAGGTATATGAGCATTGCCATAATTCATCCCTAAACAATTAATTATACGTACTATTTTATTTCGATTATACTTACACAAGACTTTTTTGGCGTCAAATTCTTTTTCTGAGGGGAATAAATCTTGAAATTCAAGTATCTTCTCTAATGTAATATTCATAGTCAATTATTAATTAATTCCGAATTAAAAACACTGTGTTCTTTTTTCTGACTTCCTCATAAAAACATTGGATTTCTGTCAAAAATATATAAGTGTAAATATAAGATTAAAAACGATAGAAAACTAAAAAAAAATCGCAAAAGAACCCACTATTCTGCTGCGATTAAAATATAATTTAGTTGTCGTTCCGAGTCTCTTATTTCACTTCCTCAAAATAATCTCCATCACGCATTTATTTGTCTATTATCAATTATTTCTGCTGAGTTTATAAATCGTATTACTATATTATGTTTTTCTTTCATATCTATTAAATACGAAGGAGGTAAGGCTGTGTTAGGAAATGGTTCTGCTTGCACTATTAAGGATGCAAACAAGTAGCATGTATTTGTTTTGCAGAAAATACCCATCCTTTTATAATGATATTGAGTTTTGAATAATTGTTTTCTTGCTTTGTTGATGGTTGTTTGGTTGTAATCTTCTTCATCGTTATACTTTAACTCGATGAAACAAATCCATGAATTACTATCACTGTTTTTCGGGAATATGACACATTCACATTGAGAATCTATATTTCCATCAAAACGCTTGAAGCTTTTATGATCAAAAGGAATTCCAAATGTTTTTAAGCTGTTCTTATTATGTAATGAGAAATACTCTATATCAAGTGGAGGGTTACCCATAAAAAACTCTGTTCCTCGTTTAGGAGTTGTAAACTTCGTTCTATGAGTATAATCAGCAATAAATATATGCTGATCAGTACAAGTAGATTTCGTTAGATGATGTGGATAGCTTTCCTTTATATTTTCTTGTATCATTAAGCGTAGTAGTTTAGCATTAAATAAAAATCATCCATCAGTTCCTTCATCTGTTGATCAAAGTAATTATCTTTTATAAGCCCATTTTCTCGTTGTATGGTCTCTTTTATATAGCCATCTACAATTTCATAAATAGAGACAAATGATGGATCTATCTTAGCAGATCGGCATTTTAGTTTCTCTTTATCACTTTCGCTTATTTTATCGAAAACTAGCCCAGCCATTATGCAATTGTTTAATGCATAGAGTATATATGGGCTATGTGTTGTGATTGTTAATCTGTTTCCATCTCTATTGAGACATTTCTCTAAAAGATAATATACAAGATCTCGTTGCGCTTTAGGAAATAAGTTTTGCTCTGGCTCTTCTATAATGAATTGTGAGTTTTGTGTTTCAAACAGTGCATTACGAATCTTGCTGTGATTTGAAATATATGGTTCTGTTTTAACATCATCGTCTATTTTTTTTATAAACTCCTCTAGTTTTATAAATAGCTCATCATTAGTGAATGAGTCTTTTTTATAGTACGGTTTTAAAATGATTTCTTTAATTAGTTTTATATTGGTTTCATTTTGCTTTTCTTTTTGATCAAATGAAGTCTTCTCTTCACTATATATCCATTTCGATAAATATTCTACCATTACCATTAACGGTATTATTGATTGCAACCCACTTGAGGCACTCGGTAAAAGAATATCAAAGGCTTCATTCTTGTCTTGACCTTTAATATGATCTTCCTCGTTTCCTTCAAGATGATAATAGTCGATTCCAAAATCTAGAATTGAAAGTTTATTTTGATTAGAAATATTTTTACGAGCATCAAACCAATCAAATAAAAAACTCCTCATATTCGTTTGTCCAAGTTCTACTTTTCTTAATTCTGGAAGAGTAACCATGTTTCTTTCAGAAGGAATGTAAGCAATTTTACTTCTCTTATAAGCATATTGATCAACCCATCTAATACTGCATTGCTCATTTTGCCATCTTATTTCAACAACCTTGCTTTTATAATAAATGTAGCTACTAGGATTAAAATATCCTTTTATCTTGTGAAATGATTCGAGACGTTTTTTGAAATAAGTCTTATTTTCTTTATACTCTTTCAATGATTGACTGGTTGCTACATCTTTTTCTACCCATGTGCAAAAACTGATTATTTTTGCTATAGTGCTTTTACCAGAACTTTGTGGTCCCATAAACACATTAACCCTATTCAGCTCAAGATTTTGAACTTCTTTTATTGGACCTATATTTTTTACTGTTATTGTTGCCATGATTATTTAGGATTGTTTGATGTTTTTATTTTCAAGCTTTTTTTTGGATTAGTTATCCACTGCTATGTTCTATATTATAGCACAAAGATATGAAATAGAATAGCATCTAAAAATAGAAATAATTTTTATTTTCGTAAACAAAAAAATCGCAACAGAACATATTATTCTACTGCGATTTAATAACCATTTAATTATTATTACCTGCACCCTTCATTTCCCCACCAACAATCCGTCTTGTTTCCTAGATAAATTGTCAATAATCAGCTTGAAATCTTTCCACTGTAGTAATATTAATATCAGTCCAACATTGATTAAAACATCAGCTACATTAAAAACAGGGAAGTTGTGTTTGTAAAAGTAGTGTACATGAAAAAAATCCGTTACAAACCCATTAAACAATCTATCCAATATGTTTCCATAAGCACCACTTAATATAATGAAAAGCGGAAGTAATATCCTGAATTTATTATTTCTAATTTTCCAAATCATAGTAAACACCATAAGGGTTGCGGAGATTGTTAGAGCGAAAATTAATGGCATCCTAATACTTCTCTTTATCTTACGTAAGAATCCAAAAGCTATTGCATGGTTTTCAACATAACGCAAATCAAATGCATTGTCAATTACAACTGTGGGATTATCTTTTAGTGTTGTTTTTGCAATATCTTTGGTTTTTAAATCTGCAGAGCATCCAGTAATCATTATCGTAAATAACAATAAGTATTTGAGAATTGATTTTTTCATGTTTTGTTAATGTTTAAAACGGTGTTGTGTATAATTTATTGGTCAGGTTATTACTCGCTATCTTGCGTAATTGAAACTCGATCAAAATAATTGCCAGCTTGAAGATGAATAATT
>CAZPWO010000115.1:0-6855 GCA_964590525.1 uncultured Herbinix sp.
CTGGGCTATATGGATTCGAACCATAAAATGCTGGAGTCAGAGTCCAGTGCCTTACCGTTTGGCGATAGCCCAATATGTCTTTTGTTCCACGAAGAATATTATATCAAATCCATATATAATAATCAAGTAAAATAATTTTATTCTTTTCTACTCTTCCTCCACATAACTATTTTTCAAAGTAATAACACACTGATAGCTTGAATCAACCTTTTTTACATTATCTATTACATTCTTTACAATTTTTTCTTCATCTTCTTTTGTATATGAAAAAGGTACTAACAGATCAAAGAACAGACTTGTCTCATCTCCTTGCTTATCAAGCCTAAAATCATGAAAAGATACGTTAGGATCTAACTTTTCTAATATTGCATTCACCATGTCAACCTTCTCTAACACCTTAATATCATTTACCTCAATAGGGTCCATATGAATAACAAGAAATATATCCAACTCCTTTAATACATCTTTTTCAATCTGATCTATTATTTCATGAGCCCTCTCTATATCTATGTCATTAGGAACCTCAGCATCTATAGTCCCCATAAGATGGCTTGGACCATAAGTGTGAATTATTAAGTCATGGGACCCTACTATGCCCTCATAAGACTCTACAAAATCACTGACCTTATTATAGAGGTCTCTATCAATAGCCTGCCCCAGTAGAGGCTCAAGGGTATCCTTAGCTATATTTATTCCGGCTATGATGACAAATACTGATGCTAGAACTCCCACATAGCCATCTATCTGCCAGCCAAGCATTCCTGCTAAGATAGCTGATATTATAGTAGCTGATGTAACCAGTACATCCCCTAAAGAATCTGCTGCTGTGGCCATCATTACTGAAGAATTAATCCTCTTACCTAGTTTTCTATTAAAGACCATTAGCCAAAGCTTTACAAAGACTGATAGTACAAGAATACCTATTAATACTGGATTAAAAACCACATCCTCAGGATTAAATATCTTAGTAAGCGAATTCTTAAACAAGGTAAATCCCACTTGCAATACTAAAAAAGAGACGACTAGTGCAGCTATATATTCAGCCCTTCCATGGCCAAAAGGATGTTCTTTATCTGCCGGCCTACTTGCTAATTTCACACCAATAAAGCTAATGATTGAAGAGGCAGCATCTGATAAGTTATTAAATGCATCAGCCATAACCGATATACTGTTAATAAAGAAGCCAATAATTATTTTAACTACAAAAAGTATCATATTGCTTATAAAGCCAACAACACTTCCTAAGACTCCATAGGATGTCCTAACATTTTTATCAGAAATTTTTTCACTATCTTTTACAAAAACTCTTACTAATAAGTCTGTCAATTGAAAGACTCCTTCCTATAAATTATCAATTACGAAAAGCAGTAAAGTTTATTTTAACATATGTGGCTTAAAAATCAACTTTAGCCATAATATTAGATATATTTATCTTTAAATTTTATTAGTTTATTAGTAGAATAATAGTTTATAATAATATTAAGATTAATAAAGGCTAGGAGGCCACCTTATGTCATTTATTCTCAAAAGATACAGACAAGATATGAGAACATCCTATAAAGGATTATTATTGTATGATATTATCTTTAATTCCATGTTCTTAATCATTATTATCCCAATAATAGATCAAGGCTTAAAACTAGTAATGAGGTCATGGGGAGAAAGCTACATAACAGATAAAAATTTTCTTTCATTTATTACCCACCCACCTGCTATATTATTTATAATTATAAGCATATTTATTCTTCTTGTATTTGTTTTCTGGAAATTTATTACTAAGATTATATATTGCAATAATTCCTATATGGATTTTAACAAGACCAATGTTTTCACTTTAAGTTTTTTTGAAGCCTTGCATAGAACTTCAGAGCTCCTGTCAGTTGGCAATATATTTTTACCCTTATATGCTGTGGTTCAAATGATTTTTATGTTAGCCCCTGTACTATTGGGAATAACCATGTCAGTTGATATTCCTGCACACCTTGTAAGGGGATCTTCTGACCAGCTTTTTATTCGCGGCCTGATAATATTTCTTTTGATTTTTATAAGCTTTCTTGCCATAAGAGGGCTTTTTACCAACTACATTTGCGTAAATGAACATATAGATTTTTCCCAGGCTATGAACCGTTCAAAGCAACTTATGAAAGGCAATTACATAAAAGTTCTTGCAAAACTTTTTATATATAATATTGCCTTATTTGCAAGCTTATATCTTATTTACCATGCTATACTTTTTTTCATTGCTATAACAATTTATCTTACTATTGAAAACAATTTGGTTATTACAGCCTTTCTTAGTATCTATTCAAAGGCTAATATTTATATTGTTTTTATATTCAGTTCAATATCATATGTAATGAACCTTAATCTTATATCTACAATTTACCACGATTTTTATGATAAGGAGGGCAAGGCCCTAATTAAAAGGCCCACTCCTTCTATTTCAAGAAAATATAGGGGGGCCAAAACTTTTATCCTTCTTCTTATTGTAGCAGTAGCCACCATCAATTTTATAACAAATGTGAAAAACAACACTATCTACCTTAAAGAAGCCCTGTCAGGTATGCAAGTCGTCTCCCATAGGGGATATTCTGATATTGCACCAGAGAATACTCTTCCTGCCATAGAACTAGCTATCCAAGCACATGCTGACTATGTAGAAGTAGATGTGCGGCAGACAAAGGATGGCAGACTTGTTCTTCTCCATGATCGAAACCTAAGAAGAACAACTGGATTAAACAGATTTATATATGACCTTGACTATCATGAGATCAGGGAGTTGGATGCTGGCTCATGGTTTGGAGAAGAATATATTGGCACCCATATACCAAGCTTAGAAGAAGTATTAGAACTTTGTAAAGGAAACATTAATATAAGTTTTGACCTTAAACTTCACGGACACGAAACAAATATTGAAGAGGCCTTGGTATCAATAATTGAGGAATATAACTTTGAAGATAACTGTTTTGTATCTTCATTTAGCTACAATAGTATAGTTAAGATAAAGGAGTTGAATGAAAATATCCGTACAGGTTATATTATGTCCCCGGCATATGGCAGTTTTTACGACAAGCCTGCTATGGATTTTCTAAGCATCAGAGCCGGTCTGGTTAACAGAAACATTGTAGAGAATGCACATGAGGCAGGTAAAGAAGTTCATGTATGGACAGTAAATGACAGAAAAGGCTTCGAGCGGATGAAGTCCCTTGGAGTGGATTATGTAGTAACAGATAATCCACAACTGGCCAGAGAAGTTTTATTTACTAACGATAGAACAGACACCTTCATAGAGATGCTAAATAAAATGTCATCCTATTAGGTGTCTGTTAATAACAATTATATATTCTTTTACTATAGGGCTAACCTATAGATGTTTTCTACGTCTTTAGTAGTTAGGGAAACAAAACCACCTGTTGTACCATTTTCACCAAGTCCCATGTTTTTAGCCATAAATGGGATGTCTTCTTCTTTTGCTCCCAACTCTTTAAAGTTAATAGGCATACCTATTGAAGTTAGGAATTTCTTGAAGCGTTCTATTCCTTCCTTGGCAGTTTCTTCAGGCTTTGCAAAGTTCATCTCACAACCCCAAACTCTTACTGCAAGCTGTGCAAACCGGCTTACATCATGGTCCATTACATAGGTCATCCATGCTGGAAATATTACTGCAAGGCCTGCTCCATGGGCAACATCGTATAGGGCTGATAATTCATGCTCTATTCCATGGCTTGCCCAATCTTGATCACGGCCAACACCAACCACATTATTATGGGCAACCATTCCTGCCCACATTATATTGGCTCTTGCATCATAATTGTTAGGATCTTCTATAACCCTTGGAACCTCTTTAATCATTGTTAATAATACAGCTTCACATAAGCGGTCTGTTATCTCAACTTCTTTTGTATTAGTAAAATACCTTTCAAATACATGGGCAATTATATCAGCTGCTCCACTGGCTGTCTGATAGGCTGGTAAGGTCTGTGTAAGCTCTGGATTCATTATTGAGAAAGCTGGTCTTAAAGCATCTCCTCCAGCACCTCTTTTTAACATTCCATCTTCCTTAGTAATTACACTATCGCCACTGCCTTCACTTCCTGCTGCTGCAATAGTAAGTATTGTACCAACCCTAAGAGCATCTTCTATTGGCTTTCCTTCATAGAAGTCCCAGAAATCACCGTCGTACTTAACCCCTGCTGCAATAGCCTTAGCAGAGTCAATAGCACTTCCTCCACCTACTGCTAATATAAAGTCTACATCTTCTTTCCTACATAGGTCAATTCCTTCATAGACCAAGCCGTCTCTTGGGTTAGGCTTAACTCCTCCAAGTTCTACAAAGTCAATGTTCTCTTTCTCTAGGGAAGCTTTAACCCGGTCAATTAATCCAGACTTCACTGCAGATGCTCCACCATAGTGGATAAGCACTTTACTTCCTCCATATTTTTTTACATAATGTCCTGCTTCATTTTCAGTATTCTTACCAAATGCAAAATAGGTGGGGCTATAAAAGCTAAAGTTATTCATTTAATCATCCTTTCTAATGTTTAATTAATGTCCTTGGCAGATCTTTATTATTTATAATATTATCACTCTTACAATCATCAGCAAACATATCCCAATATACAACATTGAACCCTTATTAAAAATATAAATTCTTTTATTCTTAATGGGCTCTTGGGCCGCTTTAAAATCTACATTTTTACTTTTCACAATAAATATAATTAAACCTGTAATTACGGCTAGGACATAAGACAATCCTATAATGGCTAGCACTACAATGTTATCCATAAAAAGGGATATAGTCATGCTTGTTAAATTTATCATCATATGTAGTATTATAGCATAGACAACTGTATTGGTTTTAAGTGTTATGTAGGCAAAGAAAAATCCTAATACTGCAGCATAAAAAAACTGGGATAAATTCATATGGAACAAGCCAAAAGCTATTCCTGATATTAAAATTGCTGGCAAGTCTCCAAATCTCCTGATTTTGTTTAATAGTACTTTTCGGAAAATTATCTCCTCTATTATCGGGGCAATAATTACTATATATGCAAAGGTAGCATAAACAGTATTTCCATCCAAAATTGATTCTACAGGGTTATAAAAACCTGCATCCCCTTTTAATTTGGCAATTCCACTATTAATAAATATCCCTAGTAGATTAGATAAAAATACAAAGCTAAGACACATAAGAAAATATCCTATGAAACGTATAACTTTCATCTTGACCACTTCACCCTTTTCAGAGTCAGGCAAGGTCTTTGTCACTCCATTAAATACTGGAAGCCCAAATAATGTCACGGATATTGCACTTATTAATACACTAGATAGGCTGGTGTTAAGCCATTCTGGCCCTATCCATCTAAGCAGACCTATTAGCAGGATTTGTGAAAGCAAAATCACTACCATCATAAAAAACAATCCCAATCCTAGTCTACTAAGAATATTCTTTCCTCTAATATCTGTGTCCTCCATAATATTCTCCCCCTTATATCACTATATATATCTATTGAAATGAGTAATCTAGTAAAGCTATGGTGTCATCGTATCTACCAGCAGATGTGGATCCTAAAATTACGCAAATTATATTTTTACCATTATTGCTAGCATATGTGATTAGACATCTTCCTGCCATGGTACTTGTTCCTGTTTTTAATCCCTTGGCATAGGGATAATATCTACCACTATCTTTACTAATTAAAGCATTGGTATTTCTCCATGTTATATCCTCACCACTGGGAAATATATTACGAGATGAGGCCTCATTACTAATTTCTAAGATAGTTTCATTTTCAGCAGCAGCCAGTCCTATTAACCCCATATCATAAGCTGTTGTGTACTGCCCTATTGCATCATAGCCATCTGGAGTTTTAAAGCACGAATTAATGGCATTTAAACTCTTTGCCTTTTCATTCATTAGGCGGACAAATTCCCCCACTGCTAGTTCTCCAGAAGCTTGTGGATCTTCTAATGATTTTCTCCCTACATATGCCGCTGCAACATAAGCTGCATCATTACCTGAAGGTATTAACATTCCTTCTAAAATATTTCTAACGCTTAAGACTTGCCCTTCTTTAATATTAGCTTTTGATGAATCTGAGGCCATAAATTTCACCTCTTGTCCAACAACTACTTCTTCATCTTCTTGGCACCAATCAAGTGTAACTAGGGAAGAGAGAAGCTTTGATGTACTAGCAGGAAATACAGCTTCAACAGGATTTTTATAAAATAATACTTCCTCAGTATCTGCATCAATTAAAATTGCAGCAGTGGCCTCCAGATTTATATTTGGATTTATAATATCTAAAGCTACTTCAATTTTACTATCTATCACCGTATCTGGAACATATGAATAATAGTCAATCTCTGTGCAATCATTTATCAACTGAGACTCTTTCCATATCTCCAGGGAGTTACTACTAACAACATCTTTGGCATCATCAACATTAACTTCTTCCTCCTTAAGGGCAGTATCCAAGTCTTCACCTTCAGCCAAATCAACTTCTTGTTCTTCTTGGTCACTAGGATTAGCCAAAAGCCAAGGTTCGGAATCATTTATGTCTTCATATACAATGCCTATATTATCATCTTTTTTTTCAGCTTCTACATCATCTGATATCATTAAATTCGCAGCAACAAATAAAGCCACAATCATAGCAGAAGAAAACAGGAGCATGACTAGGGTGTTGTTTTTCTTCATCATCTCTCTCCTTAATATATACGTGGTCAATTGTATGAAATAAGGGACGTCATGTTATTCTAACGTCCCTTTTGCTTACATATAAATCTTTTGCAATTATAGCTATATTTATTCTAATATTTTTTACCATTGATTGCAAGAATAATTTGATTTAT
>CAZPWO010000116.1:0-2536 GCA_964590525.1 uncultured Herbinix sp.
CTGCTGGCTTTAAATATGATGTAGTTATTAATGCTTCCTCTTTAGCAGAACTATCATCTGAATAATCCCAAATATAATAATCTTGCAATAATATAATGGTCTCTCCTAGCTCTACTTCACCCTTATGGACCTTGCTTATCTCACATTCCCTCATTGTAAGTCCTGAAGCAGGTAAGGTTTTCTCTAATACTGCATCGTAACTAGTAGATACTTTTTGATCTATTATATTCTTTGCAACTGCTTCCACTATAATAGTTGCTTCCTTCTCTACCTGTTTAAGATTTTCATATAATATTCGGTCAGAGGCGCTGGCATGGTGTGAAACTTCTATGTCGGCAGGGATGTCTGACGTATCCTCCGACTTGCAGGATACAAGAGATGTCATTATAAAAGCACAAATCAATATTATTATTGCTTTTTTCATTCCTCGCTTCCCCCTTTATTATGCTGATTTCACCTCGATGATCTTAACTGGGCAAACCTTTGCACATTTTCCGCAATTAATACATTTACTATAATCAATATATGCCAAATTGTCTTCCACATGTATGGCATCATCTTCACAAGCCCTTACGCAAAGTCTACATCCAATACAACCGACGGAACATCCTGCTTTAACATCCTTACCTTTATCATAAGAACTACAAGTAACCAATGTTTTCGCCTTGTTAGGAACCATCTCAATCAGATTGTTAGGACATTCTGCTACGCAATTACTACACCCAGTACATTTTTCTTTATCAACAACTGCAATACCGTCCACAATATGAATGGCATCAAAAGCACATGCATTTACACAAGAACCAAAGCCCATACATCCATAATTACATGTTTTTGAGGCATTTCCTGGAGCAAGGGTTGCAAAGTTACAATCCTTCACACCATAATATTTATAGTCGACTTCTGTTTTATCACAAGTTCCAGCGCAATTAACATAGGCTACTTTTTTCTCAGCTTGTTCTGCTTCCTTCCCCATGACTTGGCCAATCTGCTTGTTATCTTCCTCACTAGCCACAGGACAGGCATTAACTGGAGCCTTTCCTTCTGCTATAGCTTCTGCTAGTCCATCACAGCCTGGATATCCACAGCCTCCGCAATTGGCCCCAGGTAAAAGTTCTCTAACCAAGCTTTCCTTTTCATCTACTTCTACTTCCAATTTTGTTCCTGCTAAACCTAAAAATAGTCCTATTATTAACCCAGTTCCTCCAACAATAGCTGTTGCAATACTAATTCCTTCTATGCTGATTGAACTAAGAATAATTAAACTTATATTATTTAATAACATATAGATTCCTCCTTTAGAATAGTCCTGCAAATCCCGAAAATGCCATGGCCATAAGCCCAGCTGTTATCAGTACAATAGGAGAGCCTTTAAAGGATTTTGTTACATCATTATATTGGATTTTCTCCCTAATACCTGCCATGATTATTATTGCTATTGTAAAACCAGCGGCAGTAGCAACACCATTTATAGTACTCTTTAGAACACCGTAATCTTCCTGTACGTTAATTAATGCAACACCAAGCACTGCACAATTCGTTGTAATAAGAGGAAGATAGACCCCTAGGCCTTGATATAAAGGCTTACTGTATTTTTTCAGTACCATTTCTACTAATTGAACAAGAAATGCAATAACGAGTATAAACACTATAGTTTGAAGAAATTCTACATTTAGTTTAACTAAGATATAATTATAAATCCCACTGGTTATAGCTGAGGCAATAGTCATAACAAATACTACTGCTGCTCCCATTCCTGCTGCGGTTCCCGTTTTCTTTGATACACCTAAAAATGGACATAAGCCAAGAAATTGACTTAGGACAACATTATTAACAAGTGCAGATCCAATTAATATCATCAATATCTCTTTCATCTAAATCAATCCTCCTTGTTTTTACTAACAGCCACTTCATCATCTACATCCTTTGCCTCACCACAACTAGAGCAATTACCACTACATGTAAGCTCTTTTTTGTCTCCATCACCATTAGTTGCTGATGGAAGTTTAAGTTTATTTTGAAGAGCTGTTAATCCTGCCAGTACAAAAAAGGCTCCTGGGGCAAGAACAAAGATAGTCATAGGCTCAAAGGATTCCGGAAAAATCACCTTTCCAAAAATCGCTCCTGCACCAAGAAGTTCTCTTACTATACCAATAGCTGTAAGGGCCAAAGTAAATCCAAGTCCCATACCAATCCCATCAAACAATGACAAAGCTGCGGAGTTCTTTGCCGCATATGCTTCTGCCCTTCCTAGGATAATACAATTTACAACTATTAGGGGTATATATATACCAAGCAACTCATTTATCTGAGGTAAATACGCCTCCAATAGTAATTGTACTACGGTTACCAAGGTTGCAACTATAACTATATATGCAGGAATCCTAACCTTTTCTGGTATTACTTTCCTTAGGGCCGAAATCACAAGATTCGACATGGCCAGAACCAATGTAGTTGTTAGACCCATATATAAACCATTATTACCTGATGTTGTTACCGCTAGGGTTGGACACATACCTAGCATTAAAATAAATAT
>CAZPWO010000116.1:2636-6746 GCA_964590525.1 uncultured Herbinix sp.
TTAGGCTCAGAAGCTTTTGCTCCTAGTCCTGCAGTTTCACTAATTTCTATAATTTCAATACCCTTAACAAGTCCTTCTGGAGAATATCCCATAACAATTGATATGTTCCCTCCATATCCTTTATTAGTTGAAATCTTAATAACATAACCTATCATATTGCCATTTGAGTCCAGTGCACGGTTTGTCTCATCTATTTTTATGCCTTCATAATCAGAACTCAAGTCCACTAATTCAGTTTTACTAGCTGAAAGAAAAAGTTCTTCATCTTCTATAAATTCTTCTGCTTCTTCATAAACTTCTTGATATGCCCTTATCTTCTTTGCCTCAGCCTGTACCTCAATCGGTCCCTTTGTTACCTCAAATACAAGACTAAGAGCCAATCCTGAAAGCAAGGTTATAAGAAATAAAGCAAAAGTATCTTTTAAAATTGTAGATTTACTTTTCACTAGGGATTCGCTCCTTTCCAAATGCTTTTGGAACTGTTAGCTTCTCAATTAGTGGTACTAGAATATTGGCAAAAATAATTGCGTAAGATACAACTCCTGCACTACTAGCAAATATACGAAATACAGCTGTTAACAAGCCTAATAGAATACCAAACACCACTTGACCTTTTGGAGTTCCTGGACTTGTTACATAATCAGTTGCCATAAAGAAAGCTCCTAGTAATAAACCTCCACCAAGTACTTGCACAAGTAAATATTCCATATCAAAGCCTTTACCAGCAAACAATAAAATAAATATTGCAAATGATAATATATATGTTAGGGGTATACGAAGTGATATAACCTTTTTATACACAAGATATAGACCACCTATTAAAATAGCAATAGCACTGGTTTCACCTATAGTACCACCTATATTACCTATAAACATCTTTAGTAAGTCAACGGAACCTCCATACTTTGCAATAACTAAAGGAGTTGCTCCTGACACCCCGTCAACTACAATTGCTCCACCTTGTATATAATCTGTTAAGCCGGGGGAAATCACTTTATCTACAGCAAAAGATGTCATTCTTCCTGTAAAACTTATTAGTAAAAACACCCTGGCTGCCAGTGCAGGATTCATAAAGTTTTGTCCCAATCCACCAAATAACATTTTCACTATTAGGATTGCAAATACTCCACCAAGGACCGCCATCCATAAAGGAATATTAGCTGGTAGATTAAGGGCTAACAATAATCCTGTAACCACATCACTATAATCCCTATGATATTTTGGTTCTTTCATTAATCTGCAATATATGTATTCCGTCAAAACACAAGCCGCAACTGTTGCCACAATAACCATCAATGCCCTAATACCAAAATTGAATATCCCAAACAAACTAGCAGGGACTAATGCAATAACCACAGCTCCCATAATTGCCTTTGTAGTAACCGGACTTCTCTTATGGGGAGAGTCCGAAACGTGAAACAATTCACTCAAAATCTACACCTCTTTCTGTCATCAACACGTTACCGTATATCTCTTCTTTGTTTTTCTCTATTTTACTGCACTTTTTTCTTTGCTAGAATTCTATTTCTAGTGGCAAAAATCCGTTGGGCCAGGTTACGCTTTGCTGGACATATATAAGTACAGCAACCACATGCACAACATTCCATTCCATTAAGTTTTATAAATGCTTCATCATCTGATTTAGCTGCCAGTTTTGCAACATCTTTAACTAATAAACGACCCGGACAAACTTGATAGCATCTTCCACATGCAATACAAGGGGTTTCTTCTACATCTGCTTCATCCTCTAAAAAACCAAGCAAGGCGTTGCTTAATTTTGTTACAGGGACCTTGAGATTGAACAAGGCTGTCCCCATCATTGGACCCCCAGATATAACTTTTTCAGGCTGTCCTATAAATCCACCTGCTGCTTCTAATACTTGGGTAAATTCTGTACCTACTAAAACTTTAATATTTTGAGGATTTGCAACTGCATCACCTGATACCGTAACTATTCTAGATGTTAATGGTTTGTTTTCTGCAACAGCCTTAAATATTGAAAGGACTGTTCCTACATTATCTACTATGCAAGCTACATCTGCTGGAAGCATGGAAGAATTGATCTTCCTTCCTGTTGTAACATATATAAGTTGTCTTTCTGCCCCTTGAGGATATTTTGTTTTTAGGGCTTTTACCTCTATCCTTGGCTCATTTGCAATTATTTCTTCTATCTTACTAATTGCTTCTGGCTTATTTTCCTCAATTGCTATTATTCCTTTGGCCTTGTCAAATAACCCAAGTATAATCTTAAGCCCTTTAACTAGTTTCTCAGGCTCTTCCATCATAATTCTATAATCTGAAGTTAGATAAGGTTCACATTCTGCCCCATTAACTATAATATAATCAATTGCATCATCCTTGGGGGTGAGTTTTACATGGGTGGGAAAGCCAGCGCCACCTAATCCCACAATTCCTGCTTCTTTAATTATATCTCTGATTTCAGCCTTACTTAAGTTTGAATAATCTCGATTTTCTCCATAGCCTTCTACGGATTTGTACTTATTATCATTCTCTATCACAACTGATTCCACCATGTCACCGGATACCATTAGCCGTTTCTCAATGGCTTTAACTATTCCTGATACCGAACTAATAATATTAGAAGAAATGTAACCACTAGCTTGACCAATTTTTTGCCCTAGAAGTACCTGGTCTCCCTTTGATACAATAGGCTTTGCTGGGGCTCCTATATGCTGTGACATAGAAAACACTAGATTTCCTTTTGGCAAAAGGACAGTTGTGGCTTTGTCCATAGACATCTTTTTACCATCATGTATATGGACACCACCTTTAAATGTTGACCTTAACATAAAATAATTCCCTCTTTCTAATTCCTTGCTAATTGTCAATTGTTACTTGCTAATTGTTAATTTATAAACGAACTTGCTCATTTTAGGCATACTATGTGATTATAACATAAACAAAGTAAAAAGGCACCCCTAAGTATCTTTTACATAGGAATGCCTTAGCCTTAGGAGAAATATTTTCCTTTAATAGGCTTGGTTATATTTTGAAGATTTTTGAAGGTACTTCTCCTTTGTTGCCATACCGCCCCTAATATGGCGTTCTGATTTGTTCAGATCTAGAACTACTCGAGTCTTCTCTGCAAGGGAGGGGTTTATCTGTAGAAGACGTTCTGTCACGTCTTTATGTACAGTTGACTTAGAAATGCCAAATTGCTTTGCTGCCTGCCTTACAGTTGCGTTGTTATCAATTATATAATGTGCAACTTCTACCGCCCGTTCCTCTATATAGCTTTTCATAGTGTCTGCGTTCCATCCATAGACAAGGAACGCATTCCCCCTTATTTTCGTTGTTGTTACATTGTATGCAGGGGGAATTGCCAGTATTACTTTGAAAGCTGTATAGAACATCTTTTTATTAGCCTATATTTTTTTATATATTTCTATCCAATCTACTTCCTCGGGAATTTCTACAGCATTTAAAATACTTAATCCTAGTTCTTCTTTTTTTATTTTGCTTATATTGTCATTTAATAATTTACGAAATAAATCATCTAGTTGTATGTAAACCGAATTAATAATACATGTCCGATATATAATACAGGGCTCATTTGTAGAATATCTCTCAATACTATCTTCAATTATATAGCTTTCTTTTACCTCAAATTCTCTGATAATCTTTTTTGAAATAGTTCCATCCATATAACAAAACCCTATTCTTAACATTAGTTTCTCATCTCCTACCATTTATCTCAGATTTATTTATGATATATACATAATCAAAATTAACAAAAAGAAGATTGCATTCAGTAATTTTATATATTTCATTGTTTTTCTTATTCATTAATGTGAGTAAAAAAATAAGCATTGACAAAGAACATGGATTAATTCCATTTACTAACCCTGCAATTATTATTGTTCCTAGGCTTAACGACTTAAAAATAGAAATATCATGCTCATAATCAGCTACTGATAATAAAGGCGTATCTCTAACGTAACCATCATTTAAAACACCTTCTAATTTGTCGATTATTTCGTCTGCACCAAATAGATATTGGTCACTTACAAAAGCAATCGGAACTAATCCATAATCGTCCTCTTCCATGTTATAATATTTACAATATGAATTTAACAAACCTTTATTATT
>CAZPWO010000117.1:0-2399 GCA_964590525.1 uncultured Herbinix sp.
TTTAAAACTTCTTTTCATGTAGTGATACATTGGATACACCTCTTATTTTATTTGTGCTAATTTTATTTGACAAAAAAACATTAATTTTCATGGAAAAAAAGATAAACAAATTAGCTGTTTGTAAAATTGTAAAATGCCTTATGTTAACACCTCGTATAAATACATTGAATGCACCTAGTGCAATACAAAAATGAATTACTATATAAAACCCTTGAATTAAAAATCTAATTTTTTTATACTTATAGACTATGCTTTTATATATTAAAGTAAAAACTAGTGCATTAAACGTTACAATTGTGGCATACTCATAAGATGATACCAAAGACAACACAACAAAAACCATAATATTTATAATGTGTTGATTTGCAAAGCTTATTTTATAAGACATATTAGTCTTATAAAATATATTCTTAAGAAATCTAATTTCCAAATTTAATAATAATATCCATATAAGTGTTATCCAAAAAATTGGTGTGTTTTTAAATACTGTTTTTAAACCAAATCTAATTAATAAAGATTGTATAGTGGCAAATAAAAAACTTAAAATAATCATCCTAGATAAGTTTACTATTGTATTAGCCTCTCTGTTTACAATTATGTATCTTATTGCATATATCATTAATCCTAAAAGAAGAGTAAATAAGATGATTTTACATAAGATCACATTATCTTTGGGCAAATATCTATCTCCTGATATAATATAGTCATATTGGCCTGTCCAATTATTGATTAATGATTTATCGACTTCCAGTGTGGCAATTAATGTTTTAATGAAATTTCCAGACATTCTCAAAGTATCTACATGAATATTATCTATTACGTCATCATACGAATGTGTTATAGCTTGAGTCTTTGTTTCTGAATTAATAGCTTTAATACCGAAGGCGTCAATTCCTTTTTGATAAAAAGGATTACAATCTGTGTTAGAAGATACAAATGACATTTTATACAAATGATTTAGTAAAGAATATATACTATTTTGCGGTATATAATTTTTATCAAAACTTAAATTAGCATCACCAGTTAAATCTAAGCACGCCTTAAGTAATGCCTGTGATTCAAGGGATATTTGATTGAAGGCCCCATTTGTCTCATACAACATTAGGGAATCAGCTTCTTTATATCCAACCTGATCCAATATAATAGCCATCTTAATTAGATCTATATCCTTAAAATTCTTTACAAAGTAATCAGAGCCCTTCTCTTGTGCTTCTTCACCATCAAATGAAACAAACATATATGTATAGTAATGGTTTTTTTCTGAAACTTCTTTGGCTAATTGCATCATTAATCCAGTTCCTGATGCATTGTCTTCAGCACCTTCAATTCCTGAAGCTATATCCCGGTGTGCCCCAATTAAAATAGTATCCATGGAAGTGCCATAACTTATACCCATTACATTATTACCATCCACACTCTCTATAATAGAATTATATGTGTCATTAAACAAACTAACATCATTATCAACCAAGTCAAATTTCAGATAAAATTTGTTTATAGCAGGTCTCCATGAAGTGAATCTTTGATTAATAACTTTAAAATCCAGCATTAAAAAATAATCACTTATATGCTGGCCCAGGTCTTCCACTTCTTTGCTTCCAAAAATCCTATATTGATAATCCTTTGTTATCATGTCCACAAATTGGTATGCTTCCCTTGCATCAAAATCAGATTGGATAACAACTTCCTTGTCGGGAAGAGGGCGATACCATATATAAGATGACAATACAAATATAGAAATAAAACTTAAGATAATAGTAATTAAAACGATTTGTTTATAGCTGAATTTAATTTCCACTAGTTAACTCCTCTTTATTGATGTTGAGTTCTTCGTAAACCAATTGATTTTCTTATCAAATATAAAACAGCCACTAACATAGCCACTGTAATTAATAGTTCAGTAGATATATCTCTAAAGATCATAACTACATTATTATGTTTCATACCAGCAATAGTCCCTGTCATATTTATCAAACAAAAGGTAAATATCACGGAAGATATGCCGACAGCTACATTCCATATATCTAATTTAGCTTTTCCTACCTTGTACCATATAATATATCCTGTCTGAAATACACAGAATGGGTACAGAGTTCCTATTCCAAGATAAATCCCACCCCATCCCAATTGGTCAAAACAAGTTATCAATGAAATGGCAACACCAATTATTATAGAGGTAATTGACATGTAATAAATCACCTTAAGTAAGTTACTAGCTTTTTTAAAAAGAATTTTATCATTTTCCACCATTTTCTCAACCCTTCTTTAATTGTTTTGCATATATATCTGAAAAATAAAATTTTAGGCATTTGCTTTAATAAGTTTATAAAATCGTCTTATAAAATAATAATATATCCAACCCGTTAAGAGAATAGGCATTACAATTAATGCGTATTGTA
>CAZPWO010000117.1:2499-6724 GCA_964590525.1 uncultured Herbinix sp.
TAATAATATATCCAACCCGTTAAGAGAATAGGCATTACAATTAATGCGTATTGTATTACGGCACTTTCTGTTAAAATAGAAATTTTTGATTTTAACTCTAATATTATTTTGTAAGTCCATATACCAGTCAAGTAAAAACTATAAACAAGCATTAGAGTTGAAATCAATGTATATATAATATCCCATATGTCTGTGTTACGAAATGAGTCTTTCTTTAAATTTAAAATTTGGAACATCTTTTTTCTCATGTTAGTTCGTTTTGTTATTTGTGATACTACATAATAGCCATCAGAAATATTAAAAGGTATACTGCATGCAATAATCATAAAGACATTATTCAGCATTATCTTACCTAATATATCAAGAGCAATACCACTAATAGGTGCGTACATGCAGATTAAGGTTGTTATACACATTAACAAAAAGTTCATATATATACCTGATATCATAATTGCAATTTTCTTATACCTTTTAACTGTATACATACCTTTAATCTTAACTAACCATAATAACTTAAACCCCCCATAAACCCTTACACTAAAATATGAAGGCTGCAGTCCAAAACGAACCGAAGTTATAGCATGTGAATATTCATGTAAAGCTATATTAATAACCGAAACTATGGTTGTAATAATTGCCCCTAAAATATATGAATCTTTATATTTAAAGCTGTTTCTAAAAAAAGCTATAAACTCATTATTTCTATATATAAGCGTAATTGCTGTACCAATAATGGCTACTATACTTAATAAAAATAATATATTCCATATCCAGCTTAAAATTTTTCCTTTTTTTTCACTTATAATCTTAAAATCAACATTAACCAGTGACTTTGCAAATACATCTAGCTCATTAGTTTTCTCATCACCATATTCTTTTAGTAATCCAGCCCTTTTTAAAGAATTTATAAGATCATTTATATCTAGAGCTACCTGAAATTCACCTTTGATTTTTTCACTTATTTCAATTACACTATTTTTTCCATCCATTAAATTGATTGCATATTTTATTACATCTTTCTTTTGCTTATCAACAACAAAATACTTGTCGATAGATTTGCTTCCTATGACATAAAAATCTTTACCCTTTTTACTCCAGTAAAACCATGTTCCTATGTCATCAACACATATTGGATTTTCAATTACCCCGTTCATAGTAACTCCCTTTAATTGTATGTATATGATTTATTAAATTCATATAGCCTTTTTAGAAAAAGATCATAGTTTTCTTTACTTTTATTTAACCTAAGTAGATGCATTATTACACGTCTGGCCGTAGCACTTATCATCCAACACCTACTCTTTGATACCTCATTTAATACTCCATAACTATTGTAACTAAAGCCTTTACATAAAACTGTACATTGACTATTAATCCAACACTCTTCACAAGTTTCAGATTTGGTAAGTTCAGGTTCCTTAAAAATAGTTCTTACTTCATTAAATTTTTTATCATTATATTCTTCAATACTTCCCATATCAAATTTATTATCATAATAGAATTGATAACATGGCATGATGTTCCCTTTAGGATCTACTGTCAGAGAATGATAACCTGCGCCGCAAGGTAAAGCTCTTTTGTGGCTGGCCATCTGCCTAATTAGACCAACTATCTCAACTGATTTAAAATTTTCCTCGTATACCAAACGGTTAAAGAAATAATCAATTGACTCCCTAGCTATATCTTCTAGAATAGGCTTTTCTGTCTCATCAATCTTACAATTTTCTTCGCTTGTTTCTACTACTCCTACCGTGGCATAGTCAAAGCCAATTCCGCATAACTCGTCAAGCCATTCCCTAACAACACCTTCTCTATATGCCTTAATATGATTTTTATTAAGTGTCATCTCACAACCTATTTTAAAATTTCTCTCTTTAGGTATGTGTGAAAAGTTTGTCTCTATTAGATCATAAACACTTTCTATATTAGGAGAATATCTTGTTATATCATTTAATTGTTTATTTCCATCAATACTTACTACAATATTAACTTTATATTTGTTAAAAAAATTAAATATTTCTTCACTCATAACAGTTCCATTTGAAACTATTGAAAAAACTGGGGGAACAATATTTTTTTCCTCACAATATTTATAACACCATGGCACAAACTCTGCTATATTCTCATATCCTAACATAGGCTCACCGCCAAAAAAATGTACCAGATCTATCCCATCTATGTATTTTTTACACATAAGCTCAAAAGCCTTTTTCATTGTTTCCGGGCTCATAACCTGGTTTGATTTTGCATTATATGTTCCATTATTAGCAAAGCAATAACTACACGTCAAATTGCAACACTGGGTCGCTAAAAGACTCAACCGCCCAAGTCTAGTACCTTCACATGCAAATGTATCAATTAGTTTATTGCAGGAAGAAAAGCCTTTTGAATATATTTTATCATATTCATTTTTAGTAGCACTAGAGACATCAGAAAATAAGCCGCTATTTTTGTCAAACATAATTGACATGTTATCTTCGCAAAAAACTACATAATTATCATTATTAATCATTATTTGCTCCTTTTCAATTTATTTTTTGATATATTCCTGTGTGGCAAGTCCATATAACAATATGAATGCAATGGCTTTACTTTATGTCGTTATTTTACACTTGCTTTAATCTTTGCAGAACTATTACCATCTCTGCCATTGCAACATGATATGGTTCCTCCATCACCAAGGCAAACCATATCTTCTAATTCTTCCATGTCTTCCAATGTCATTACTTCAAATTCGTCAAACATTATATTTCATCCTTTCTTTATAAGAACTCTACTTTACACTTGCCTTAAGACTAACACCAGTATTACCATCCCTGCCATTACAACATGATATGGTTCCCCCATCACCAAGGCAAACCATATCTTCTAATTCTTCCATGTCTTCCAATGTCATTACTTCAAATTCGTCCATTGTTATCCTCCTTCTTATAATTTCGTTAAATTTATGAATAAACCATTGCATTCATACTACGTTAATATATACAGCCTTTGAAACTGTTTATATTCTTGATAATAAATCTCTTCTAATAAACTATTAACTTTATTAAAATACTCATAGACTTTTTCATCATTTACATTTTTAATTGTAAAGGTCAATGTTCTTGTTAACTCCCGCCACAATCTAGATATATACTTGAATTGGACTCCTATCTTTGCTAGGTTTTTTTCTTTTAGCTTTTTTGACATAACAATTAGTGTCTCTCCAAATTCTTTTCTAAAACAAAAATTACTGCCCGGCGTCAACATATCTCTCATAGTTAAACTATATAGTGCAACTAAACGTTGCTTTAACTCAAAAGCCATCTTGGGGTTTGAAAGGGACTTTTTCAATTTGTTATTAACTTTTATCACTTCTTGTAAATTAAATAATCCAACCCTTATATTCTTATATTCATAGTTATTATCAAGTATCATCTCTCCCCCAAAAAGCATAGATTCACAAGTCTTTCTCAATGCATCCCATAAAAGGTTTTTGCGATTATTTGTTATCTCTTTAATTTTATTTTCTTCTATGTCTAATGTAAAAAAAGTACGTTCCACTTCCATAGGAAATGTTTGACTACTAATCGCCTTTTCAAAATCACTTATCTTAACTTTTTTAAGAGTCTTATTACGTTTTTCTTTTAACTCAATATATACACAATCTTCACTAAAGTCATATCCACATATCACAGTGCTGGAAATACAATGAACATCATACTGTTTTTTAATTATATTTGGATCGAATAAATAACGAATGTCAAATCGCGCTATAATTGGTTGACCTTTGTCTATGTACTCTTTTATCTCAGATCGTATATCATCTGAAAAATGTTTATGTTTATATTCAATGCCAAGAAATTCAAATAAATCTTGCTCTATTTCAAGTTTTGAACCTCCCAGTAGACATAATTTTAGTGGACTGTCTTTCTTTAATTTGAATTTTAATAACGAACAATCTATGACTCTAGATAAAACAAAAATATCATAAGAATCCAAACTTAGGTTATTATATCCAAAGTAATCTCGTAAACTAGTTATACGACAATCTATAAAGTCTTTATCTTTAGTGCTATTAAAATAACCAATTATATTATTCATGGTTTATACTGTTAACCTCCAAATTGATTTGGTTTTTTCAAAATACTCCCTATCCTTTCTTGAGATTACCATATGGTATTTGGCTTGTCAACAAAAAAGATACGCAAAATACCACATTATTTGACAGGGTCTACGGGTAAAA
>CAZPWO010000118.1:0-6523 GCA_964590525.1 uncultured Herbinix sp.
ATCTACTTGCTTTATTTAGAAAATATGATACAATACAATAAAAGGAAAACTAAATAACCGATATATATCTTCAGGGCAGGGTGAGATTCCCGACCGGCGGTAAAGGCCGCAAGCTCTTTTTCAAGAGTTGATCTGGTGAGATTCCAGAGCCGACAGTAAAGTCTGGATGGAAGAAGATGGATTTGTTTTGCTGTAGGAATCTATGGACCCCTGATGTATATCAAGGGTCTATTTAATTTTCTAATAATAATGAATAGGAGAATATATAATGGAAAAAGAATCAAAATCAGTTAATAAAGGAAAAGTAACTACTAGTTATATGGTGAAGATATCTCTTTTAGTGGCTTTAGCTTACCTATTATCTTTTGTGAGAATACCTTTGCCTGTATTTCCCCAATATTTAAAGTTGGATGTTGCTGAACTTCCAGCTTTAATAGGTGGTTTTGCACTTGGTCCCGGGGCTGGCGTAGCTGTTGTATTTATTAGAAATTTATTGGAGGCTATGACTAAGTCAACCACAGGTGGGATTGGAAATATTTCTAATTTCATTGTAGGAGGAGCTTTTGTTTTAATATCAAGCTTGATTTATCACCGGAAGAAAAATAAGATGTCAGCTCTTATTGGTTTAATATGTGGAACTTTAATTATGAGTGCTTTAGCTATATTCTCAAACAAGTACTTAATCTTTCCCTTATATGGGCTACCAGCAGAGTGGAAGGTTTTGCTTACTTTGATTTTCCCTTTTAATTTACTTAAGGGTCTAGTAAATAGCCTAATAGCTTTTCTACTGTATAAGAGAATATCAAGATTATTAAAAGAATAAAGGAAGTTGTTTTATTCAAGGGGAGGAAAGCCAAACTGTGGATATATTGTAAGTCCTACATAAATATTATATAATGTATCTAGCTATACCATAGTAAAAAAAGGCTGTACTGCTAGGAATGATAATTTAATTAGGTCCTAGAATACATTGGGAGAATTTACAAATAACAAAAAAGAGAGGTTTTATGCTTAAGAAAGAAAGTCAAAAAGATATAAATCATAGATGTCTTTTGTGTAGTAATAATACAAGTAAGATTCATCATCCTAAATTTGCAGATTATCACTATTGCAGTAATTGTGAGTTTATTAGTAAAGATGAGGACTTTATAATATCAAAAAAAGACGAACTGGAAATATACAACAATCACAACAATTCAATTGAAGACCCTAGATACGTTGAGTACTTCTATAAGTTTCTAAATGCCGCTGTTTTTCCTTATGTGAAAAACGGAAAAGAAGGGCTTGATTTTGGTAGTGGTCCATCTCCAGTATTAGCGCAAATATTAGAGGGTAACCACAATTATAAGATGGATATATATGATCTATTTTATGCCCCTGAAAAAGTATACCAAGGAAAGAAATATGATTTAATTACCACAACAGAAGTAGTTGAACATCTGAAGAATCCCATTGAATATTTCCAGTTGTTTTCTAAGATGTTAAAAGAAGATGGAGTTTTAGCTGTTAAGACATTATTTCATGAAAATAATAAGTCTGGATTTTTTAATTGGCACTATATTAGAGATTGGAGCCACATATCATTTTACACAGGAAAAACAATGGAATATATAGCAGCAAAGGTTGGTTTAAGAATAATCTATACTGATAATACCCAATATACCAGTTTTGTTTTAGACAGATAAATATGTTAATCAATGATGAATTATATAAAGGAGAGAATTATGGACAAATTTACTTTAAAGAGAGAAGATGCGGTGTTATTTATAATTGATATACAAGAGAAATTGGTGCCTGTCATGAAGTATAAGGAACAAGTTATCAATAATAATAAGGTGCTTATTAATGCAGCTAAAGAGATGGGATTCCCAGTTATAGCAACTGAACAATACCCAAAGGGATTAGGCAGGACTGTTCCAGAGCTTTTGCAGTTAACAGATGAAGAGGATATATTTGCAAAAAATTCTTTCACAGCATATACAGATGATATAAAAGAAAAACTTAAGTCTTTAGGAAGAAAGAAAATCATAATTACTGGTATGGAAACTCATATATGTGTCTTTCAAACTACTAGGGACTTAATCAATGATGGATATGAAGTGTTTATTTGTAAAGATGCCGTGGCTTCTAGGACCAAGGAAAATTATTTAAATGGACTGGATTTAAGTAAGTCAATGGGTGCTGTAATAAGTAATACAGAAACAGTAGTATACGATTTACTGAAAGTATCAGGGACAGCAGAGTTTAAAGCTATGCTGAAGGTTATTAAATAGGGATTTTAAAGATGGTATTGTTTCACCGTTTGCTCTTTCTATAACGAAACTCATTAATTCCCCATGAAAAAATTGGTGCAAATAATGTTATCCCAATACATATGATAGCAGCCATTTTGTAATTGATATTTTGACTTATAAAGGTATCAATTATAAATATCAGAAACATCATTACCCCTAATGCTACAATTTTTGTGCGAAAATAATAAAAAAACCCCTTTTTACGAACAACCGCCCATCTCCTGGAAAAATCTCGATTTTCTTCATTAGAAATTTTCGACATTATAACTTGACCTCCTTTAATTATTTTTATGTATAACAGTTTCCCTGCGGGATTAATATATTGAAAACCGATTAAACATCAAGTATTAGGATTTGTTCCAACATAAATATCAACTTCTGTGTCTTTTAGATTAATCTTACCTATATTTCAGCAAGACTACTACCTTATTTGTACAATATGTTGCTATAAATTACATTGCTGCACATTGAGTTTACTAAATCAAGCATTTTTTAGTTGATTATATATTGGCTGATATAGTTGACGAAGAAGTATATATTAATAAATGAAGGACTTTCTAGCAAGCTAACCGCTAAAAGTCCTTCATTTATTAATATCTATTAGTTTTCATATTAATCGAGGGTGGCTGGAATTATATTGCCATCATTTCCAGCATCAATAGTCAAGCTAATCCTATCACCTATATCAAGCAAGATAAGATCTTCATTATCTAAGATATTTAATGAATAATAGACCTTTCTATTGTTTAACTGAATATAGTAATAAGTTGTACCTTCTTTAGTGGCCTCTCTTATGTCAGTTATAGAACCACTGATTTTTTCATTTTCACCATGGTCTATTTCAGACCCACTACTTCTTAGTAATTCCTTGTATTTAGATAGACAAGCTGGTATGGAATCACCAGTTGCTACAAGTTGATATCGTTCAACATTAATCATTCCATACATTTTAACAAGTCCAGCTGCATCCTTGAGGGCTACTAAATAAGTTGGATGGCCTTCTATCCTTAAGAGAAGAGGAAATGTTGACGAATAACCCAGATGTTGAACAACACCTTCAGCACTGGCCATGGCTGAAAATTCTTCTGCACCTGTCACAGAATAAGATATAGCTTTCTTAGTCCTCTTATTTACTAGTATAAAACCTACATTACTTTCATCTCTACCTGCAGAAGTTATCCCTGTAAATATCCAGTTATCATTAGCCAATGGAATATAATTATAACCATTTGTAGTTACTTTAACCCCCCTTTGGCCTATTAGGGAGTTCCAATATCCACTTTGGAATTTGCCATAATTGTCATACTGTTCCATTAGTAAATATGATGGAAAAATATTGTCCAACCATTCTGGGATATTTCCTGCATTATATCTAGCTATTTCACCGGTAACAGCATCTACTGTAACAGCACCCCTTATATCCTTACCCCCAAACATCCCTATTGTGTAATCTACTATAGGGGCAAGCCAATAGGGGTGGCCCTCTTCATTAAGCTCCAAGGTTGCTTGGTCAAAAATCAAAGTAGGGAAATTAAATCTTAGATACCTATCCAGATTTCTTCCGAAATACTCACTTTGGCTATACCTTATACCACCGTCTATGCGTACAAGCTCAGCATTCTGGGTTCTCATATCTACCATTATATATCCAGGGGTACCAGTCTTTCTATTATTGACCCATTTAAAAAAACCACCGTATTCGAGAATTGATACTCTTACAGGATTACCCTTAACTGTTATTTGTTCACTATCATTAATTTCAAATTGTGATACAACATCAATTAAAGTTCCTAGTTCTCTATTACTAATTAATAGGGCGCTGTTTTTATCCAATACAGGTACATTATCTAGAGTAGCCTGGTAAGTAGAAAAACTTTCTTCACTTATGTAGCTATCAAGCATATTGGAATATTTTTTAGAATTTACTAATGTGCTGCTTAGAAAAATCAAGATAAAAAATGCAGCAACTATGACAGCACCTGATATTGCTGTTACCTTTGATATTTTATAATTATCCTTAATAGTTTCACTTACAATAGCTGAAACAAAAGTAAAGATACCTATTAAAACTATAATAAACAACCAAAAGGGTCTAGAGTGTATGTTTATAGCTGGTAGAAAAATATAATAAAGTATTAATCCAACTATTACAGTTACCACTGTTGAAATTGCAATGTTTTTTATTTTCATAATTCTCCTTCCTAATCTTATGAGTTTGACTTATATATCTAAAACTACCATAAAGGGAAGATCTATTCAATGTAAAATTTAAAATAATGAAAATGATATTACAATAAAAACTTTTATCTGTAGATATATTGTAAAATTATATTGAATAGTCTATAATTACTATATAATAAGACAATAAAAAAGGTTTAAGACGCAGTAGAGTAAAGGAGAGTTCAAATTGATTGTAGGAATTGATATGGGCGGTACTAATATAGATGGAGTCATAATAGAAGAAGGAAGAATAATTAAGACAATAAAGAAAGCCACAGACAGAGAAGATTTATTTAAGACCATTTATTATACCCTTAAAGAACTTCTAGTAGACCTTGACAAGTCTAAAGTTGAAGCTATTAACTTAAGCACTACCATATCTACCAATGCAATAGTTGAAAAAAAGACCACACCAGTAGGGATGATAATCCAACCAGGGCCAGGTATGTCTTATGACAACTTAGCCTGTGGAGAGGAGAATGCCTTTATATCAGGTTATATTGACCATAGGGGTAATGTGGTTGATAAATTAGACAGGTCAGAGATAGAAGACATAAGCAAGAGGTTTAAGGAGCAAGGAATTCAAGCTTGTGCTGTTGTAACTAAATTCTCTACAAGAAATCCACAGGATGAAATTGCTATTAAGGGTATTATTAATGATGATTTTCCTTCTGTAACTATGGGACATACTATGTCAGGGAAATTAAACTTTCCCAGGAGAGTATATACTTCATATCTAAACACAGCAGTCCATAAGACATTCAATAAATTTGCAATAAATATTAAAAAAGCCATAGAGGAAGAGGGGATAAATGCACCACTCTTCATATTAAAGGCGGACGGTGGAACTATGACAATAGATTCTGCCAAGGAAAAACCAATAGAGACCATTCTATCCGGTCCAGCAGCTAGTCTTATGGGTATTAGTGCACTTCTTCCTACAGATAAAGATGGAATACTTCTAGATATAGGGGGTACTACTACAGATATATTTTTCCTAGCTGATGGAGTTCCGCTATTTGAACCTTTAGGGATACAAATAGGCAAGTACAAGACCTTGGTTCGTTCTATATACAGCGTTTCCATAGGTATAGGCGGAGACTCTTCCATAGATGTAATAGATGGGGATATAAGCATTGGGCCTAAAAGAGAGGGAAGGTCTTATGCCTTTGGTGGACCAAAAGCAACACCAACTGATGCAATGATAACATTAGGACTTACATCATACGGGGAAGAATTCAAAGAAAGAGCCAGGGAATCAATGAATAAACTAGGGGAAGAATTGGATATATCCCTAGAACAAACAGCCAAATTAGTCTTAGAAAGAATGGCTAATGTTATTAAAGACAATGTTGATCACTTGCTGAATAATATTAATAGTCAACCTGTATATACAATAAAAGAATTATTACATGGGAAAAAGATTGAGCCTCAATTAATCAATATAATAGGTGGACCTGCAAAGGCACTAGCTCCTATTCTTGAGAAAACCATGGACCTTCCATCTTATTATCCAGATAAATATCTAGTTGCCAATGCCATAGGTGCTGCTTTAGCAAGGCCTACCATGGAGATTACAATTCATGTAGACACATCAAAGAAGATATTATCAGTGGCAGAACTAGACATTTATGAAAAAATCAGCCCAAGATTTGATCTTGACATGGCAAAGGACAAGGCTATAGATTTAGTAAAAGAAAAGGCTAAGTCCGCAGGAATTGCCTCTGATAATGTAGATGTAGAGATAACAGAGGAGTCTTCCTTTAACATGGTAAGGGGTTATAGGACAATAGGCAAGGATATTAGGGTTAAGGCGCAGATTAAACCAGGGCTTACACAAGAATTAAGGAGTGAACATAATGCTTAAGGCAAAAAACAAATTAGGGCTAGTATTTTTCCCTGCTTTTGATTGGGCAATTAGTCCAAATCATCCAGAAAGGGAAGAAAGATTATTATATACCAGAGACCAGCTATTTGAAGAAGGAATTGAAGATGTTGAAGGAATAGAA
>CAZPWO010000119.1:0-6514 GCA_964590525.1 uncultured Herbinix sp.
GTAATACCTCTTTCTTGTTCCTGCTCCATCCAGTCCATAGTAGCAGTACCTTCATGAGTATTACCAATCTTATAATTTATACCGGTATAATACAAGATACGTTCGGAAAGAGTTGTCTTTCCAGCATCTATATGTGCCATAATACCAATATTTCTAGTCCTATCCAACGGATATTTTCTTCCAGCCAAGGATATTTCCTCCTTAATAATTGAAAAGAATGATATAAGTCATTCTATAAAATCTATCACTTACTTGTAAACAGTGTCAATAATTAAAGAAAAATATGCTACGATAACAATTACCACCTATAGTGTGCAAATGCTTTATTTGATTCTGCCATCTTATGCATTTCTTCTTTTCTCTTAACAGCTGCACCAGTGTTATTAGAAGCATCTAAAATCTCATTCGCTAATCTCTCCTGCATGGTTTTTTCTCCTCTTCTACGAGAAAATGTAGTTAACCAACGGAGTGCTAATGTTTGTCTTCTCTCTGGTCTTACTTCAACAGGAACTTGATATGTTGCACCACCCACACGTCTAGCTTTAACCTCTAGGGCAGGGGTAATGTTATTTAACGCTTCTTCAAACACATCAATTGCCTCTTTATCTGAACTTTCTGCAACCTTTTCAAAAGCTCCGTATACAATCTTTTGAGCAGTACCCTTCTTACCATCTATCATAATATTGTTGATAAGTTTTGTTACAACTTTGCTGTTGTAAATAGGGTCTGCCAATACATCTCTTTTTGGTACATGTCCTTTTCTTGGCACGTTTCTTCCCTCCTTAACAATACTTGACGAAGATATACCCATCGTCAATTAATTAAATCTTCGGTACTCACAACTGTCATCACAGTTTTTTCCCTGTCTAGGAAAACACTGCTTTCCCTTGTTTGTGTTCGTGCTCAGTTTAACTTCACTTTCCTATATGACAACTTAATGTAGACCAATCTATTAATTCTACCTTTAGGAATATCATTTCAATCTGTACCCACAAAAACTACAAATTTGGAAATAAAAAATTAATCCGGCACTTAAAAATTAGTAACAAATCTGATTACTGCGTATTTGGCATATTTGGCGCATTTGGCTTATTTTGGCCTCTTAGCACCATACTTAGAACGACCTTGCCTTCTATCAGCAACGCCTGCAGTATCAAGTGTTCCTCTGACAACATGGTATCTAGTACCAGGTAAATCCTTGATCCTACCACCTCTTATCAGAACAACGCTATGCTCCTGAAGGTTATGTCCTTCACCAGGAATATAGCAAGTAACTTCGATACCATTGGATAGACGCACCCTAGCAATCTTACGTAAAGCAGAGTTAGGTTTCTTAGGTGTTGCTGTTCTAACTGCAGTACATACACCACGCTTCTGTGGAGAATTCACATCGGTTGTTCTTTTAGATAATGAATTATACGTCTTGTGCAAAGCTGGTGACTGAGATTTACTCTTGGTTGAACGTCTTCCTTTTCTTACTAACTGGTTAAATGTTGGCATTAATTTTTTCACCTCCTGGTTTTCACTTTCTTAAACTACTAAAGTTTCTGTGGTTTGCAAAAATTGCATAATAAACAAATCGCATGTAGAAATTTACATGCTTACTGATTATACTTTTTTTAAATGAGATTGTCAAGTGGTTTTTCAAAACAATTGCATTAATCCTTCACATAATACCACTATATTATTCACCACATTAGGTTAAACTATTAAATATAACATCTCTCATCACTATATATATGTAGCTAGTCAATAAATCCTTTGTCAGTTTTCTTCAAAAAAAGCTCAAAAGCAACTATATACTAGTCTACTTCTCACCATTTTACACAAAATCATTTATTTCTTGTCCTAAATATGTTATAATAATTAATAGTGTGATTTTACTAACCCAATAGATGGAGGGGATTAAATGACCAATAAACAAGGTAACAAGATGGAAACACGATTTAACGATATGCTTTCCCACGCTTTAGAACACAAGAAAATTGTGCCCGTAGAAAAAGTTAATGATTTAATTGAAGAGTTTGAATTAGGCGAGGAAGAAATCGATAATATGATTAAGCAATTTGATTCTAAGAACATTGTTATACTTAATGTTAAGGAAGATGATGAGCCTACCGATGAACTTTTAAGTGATATAGAAAAGGAAGAAACCGATGAGGATTCAACTAGTGACGAAGATAAAGATGAAGAAAAAGATAAAGATAAGGATGATAAACCCATAGTTCAACCTTCAACTGTGATAAAAACTGATGACCCTGTTCACATGTATTTAAAGGAGATTGGTAAACATCCCTTATTAACTAAAGATGAAGAGGTAGAACTAGCTATTAAAATTCTCCAAGGGGACGACGCAGCTAGAAAAGCACTTACAGTGTCTAATCTTAGACTTGTTGTCAGTATTGCAAAACGTTATGTTGGAAGAGGAATGTCTTTTCTTGACCTTATACAAGAAGGAAACATGGGATTAATCAAAGCAGTTGAAAAGTTCGACCATACTAAAGGATACAAGTTTAGTACTTATGCTACATGGTGGATAAGGCAAGCTATAACTAGATGTATTGCAGATCAATCCAGAACAATTCGTATTCCTGTTCATATGTCAGAAGTCATAAATAAAACTTATAGAACCTCACGTAATCTTCTTCAAGAACTAGGAAGAGATCCTACAGACGAAGAACTAGCCGAGGCTTTAGACATGCCTGTTGAAAAGGTAAGGAATGTATTGAAAATCTCTGCTGATCCAATCTCTTTAGATACACCTATTGGTGAAGAAGATGATAGTCATCTTGGTGATTTTATTAGAGACGAAAACATCGTAGGTCCAGAAGAGGCTGCAGCCTATTCCCTTCTAAAAGATCAGATTGCCGAACTACTTGACACTCTGACCGAACGGGAGAAGAGGGTTTTAATTCTAAGGTTTGGATTAGAAGATGGTAGAAATAGAACTTTAGAAGAAGTAGGTAAGGAATTTGATGTAACCAGAGAAAGAATACGTCAAATAGAAGCAAAAGCATTAAGAAAACTAAGACATCCTAGTAGAGCAAAGATGCTAAAGGGATATGATGTAATGTAGCAGTTGCCTGGTATCAAAGCCCCAATAGTTGAATAAGCTAGTATTGTAGTTAACTGCTTATGTTAGACTTTGGATATTGTTAAGGTTGATTTTGTATATTATATAGTTTATAATATTTTTATGATTCAAATCTATATATATGAAAGGTGAAATCATGAAAACCAAAATAACCGTATATACATCGGTAATATTTATTGTAGTTTTTTTCCTATCAACTATTATTGACTTTAGACCTCCCTATAGCTCTGACTCTGTTGCCCAGGCACCAGTTGTAGCCATAGAGGACATTGATGAGGAGTCTTCTTATAGTTCTGGAGAAGATATTGATGAAGATTCTTTATATAAGTCATTTGCCTATACTCCAAGCAGTGCAAGTGATATCTCCAATGTAGATACAGAGCCAATGATAGAGAGCATGTCTCTAGATCCTCCTTATAAAGAGGATTCCCATGAAGAAAATTCATCCGACTTAGTTTATCCTTGTTCTATGGAAGAAGCAGTGGTTGGATTGCCAGTCTTAGGGGTTGGTATTGAACCAATGGATGTTAAGGATCTTATTAGAGAAATTGTAATGGAGAACAGATACGATGATATTGGAATTTCCCTCGCTAAGTCCTATGTTAATATTCGCAAAGAGGCCAATGCAGATAGTGAAGCCCTTGGTAAATTGTACCGTGGAGCCGCTGGAAAGGTTCTAGATATTGTAGATGATTGGTACCTTATTGAGTCAGGAGCTGTTAAAGGTTATGTTTCATCTTCTTACTTAGAGACTGATATCCCATACAAAGAGCTTTTGGAAAAACATGCCACAATAAGTGCCTCAATTAATGTAGACGGATTAAACGTCAGAGAAAAACCTGACGCCAAATCAAAAAAAATAACAGTTATTTATCTTAATGAAGAGTATCCAGTGGTGGATGTAATGGATGATTGGATAAAGATCGACATTAAAGATGAGAATATAAGTGGATATATTAGCAGAGATTATGTGGAAATTATTGCTCGTTTTGATAAAGCTATATCCAAAGAAGAGGAAGAAGAAATCTTAAGATTGCAGGAAGAACAAGAACGTTTAAGATTACTTGAAGAAGAAAGAATAAAAAAAGAAACCGAAATTAAATATAGGGAAGAATCCCCTTACAATGAAGATGATTTAAAGCTTTTATCATGTTTGATTCATTCTGAAGCTGGCAATCAAAGCTATGAAGGAAGATTGGCAGTTGCCAACGTAGTATTGAATCGAATGAAATCAAGCAAATACCCTAAGACCATGAAAGAAGTTATATATCAACCAGGACAGTTCACTGTTGCAAGAAGTGGTTCCTTAGAAAAACAACTTAATAGGTATGATAACTACAGCTCTTCTTCACAAAGATTAACCATTGAAGCTGCCAAGGACGCTCTAGATGGGGCCAACAACGTAGGGGACAGATTGTACTTTCATGCTTATAGAGTGGCTGTAAAAAAAGGATATGATGTTAGTAAAAAGAACGCTGTTAAAATAGAGGATCAGTTGTTCTGGTAGGTTATATTGAATATATTATAAATTTAAAAAGGAGCTGTGGATAATCCAGATGGATATTCACAGCTCCTTTATTATTGCTTTATAAGCCTAAATACTCCCGTAGCCTCTACTCCTTTTATTATAAAAAATAGCAAAAGCGCTTCAATTGGAAAAAATATGGCGTTTTTCAAAAGTCTGGGGGGCAATATTATCCAAAAAGATCTTCCAGCTATTGTGGAAATCCAAAATGTATTAAGTATAACATTTATAAATACTGCATTTATAAATGTCGCAATAAATATCCTGTATAACTTTAAGGGTTTTTTATATAAAATTACACCAAATATTACCCCTGACAGAAGTGCATTTAATGTAAAACCTGGGTGGAATGGGCCTAATGGTCTTACAAAATAGTTAAGCAAATCCATGGCACCACCAAAGACTGCTCCAACAAAGGGACCAAAAAGATAATATACAATTCGTCCCGGTAAAGAATTAATCCCTACCTTAAGAGTATCTGATGCGAAAGCGATTAAATTCAGGGCTACAGCTAGCCCACCAAGCATAGCCGAGATAGTTATACATCTAATATCCTTTAGCTCCTTGGCTGAATCTTTGAATAGTAAAATAAATTTCTTCATAAAAAATACCTCCTTTGCAGAAAGACCTGATACTACAATAAGAGATACCATCAAATATATATTTGATTATCTAACTGTAGCAGCGGGATGCGGGCCATATATCGCAAGTTTACCTTTTCGTCTGATTGTCAACTCCCTGTTCAACCAGCACTTAACGCATACAGCCCTACTCTGCTTCTTATTTTTTTGTTATGATTAGTATATCACATGAAGAAATAAATACAATGACTTTTTCTTTATCATTAACTTATTTGCAAAAATCCGCTTTAAAATCTGGATTTATTGCATAAAAATTCTTTGAATCTAATTCATCCTGTACCAATCTTAAGGCCTCACCGAATCTCTGGAAGTGGATGATTTCTCTTTTTCTTAAGAATTTAATAGGATCACAAACATCTTGGTCATGTACCAACCTAAGAATATTATCATAAGTTGTTCTTGCCTTTTGCTCTGCCGCCATATCTTCTACAAGGTCTGTAATAGGATCACCTTTGCTTTGGAAGTAAGTGGCGGTAAAGGGGACACCTCCTGCTGATTGTGGCCATAATCCTAAGGTATGGTCTACATAGTAGTTTTCAAAGCCACCTGCTACTATTTCTTCAGGGGTCAAATCCTTAGTCAATTGATGAACTATTGCACATATCATTTCCATGTGGGCAAGTTCCTCTGTACCTATATCTGTAAGAAGTGCTTTTACCTTATTATTTTTTGTTGAATAACGCTGAGACAAATACCTCATTGAAGCCGCAAGTTCACCGTCAGGACCACCGAATAACATTAGGATATAACTATACTATTAAATCTTATATTTTCTTATTTTATATCACTAATTTCTGCCGCATTTTTGCCGTTGTCATAAAATAGACACTATCCATAATATGTGCTACAATAAAAATAAAAATTGGGAGTGGTTTTATGAGAAATAAAGAGATAACAAGATTACTATTGAACGCAAGAGTTATTAAGTTTGAACGCATTAAAAATGAAGATCTAGACAAGCATCCCCCAGAGAATATATATAAGGATGCAGATGGCAATTTCCTTATGGATAGCTTTACTGACAAAGAGATAGACACTTTGATACAGTTAAAACAATTAAAGCGTCTGTCTACTATAAAAAATATTCTTCTTATCTTTTTTTGGGCCTCCGTATTGGCTGTTATCATCTATGCTCGTATATTCTACACACTCTAATTACTTAAGCTTTTTCCACACGTATAAAAAAGGGGGACACTTGGAATTAACCAAGTACCGCCTTTTTTATTTTATCCTAGGATTTCCTACCTGCTGCCA
>CAZPWO010000120.1:0-3813 GCA_964590525.1 uncultured Herbinix sp.
GTAGAGGTTCTAGGTTGAGACTTTTATTGATTCTGCTTAAGTCGCATAATTTATATTATGAGTCACGAATAATTGTTATTTAAAGAAAGGGGGGTCTGCATGAATAAAATTAACTGGAAGCGATTGAATATAGCTTTTTGGATTGAGATTGTTTTATCATACTTTTTACCTTTTAAGTTTATTGATAATTTTCAATATGAAGTTGGTTTTCCTATATCGTTTTTAACTCTTTATGATACTGCAACTGGTATTGGGTCGAGCCCATTTACTTCAATGTATCTTAATCCTTTAGCATTCTTAGTTAACGGAATTATTATCTATCTTTTAATTTCATTTACTATAAAAATGTATCATAAAATTAAGCAAAAATACTCTAAATAAAATAATAAGTAATAAATTTAAAACTACTATTTAGGCCATATAATTTCTAAAATACGTCATATAATCTCGAAATTGAGTTTTACATAATAAGAATTTATCAAAATTACTATATATCAAACCAATATACAAACAATAATGGGGGACGGTTATGGATGTTTTAAGTTTTATAAGTGGTATGATTGAATCTTTAGCTTGGCCAGTTTCAATCATTATCATAATAATGATATTAAAGAAACCTATTGACCAGTTAATGTTAGGAATACATAGGTTAAAGTACCAAGACTTAGAAATTGATTTTAATAAAAGACTTGATGAGATAGATTCTAAGATTGAGACGGAAAATAATAAAGAACCTAAAAAAGAATTAAAACAAAATAATAATGAATTAGAGCAAATTGAAACAATTGCTGAAATTTCTCCAAATTCAGCAATACTATTAGCGTGGTCTATTGTAGAAAAAGAGCTTCAGTCCATTGTCATGAGATTAGAAATATCTTCAGATTATCCTCGAAATAGTCCAATGAAGAATATAAACACTTTAAGAGAAATGAAATTATTAGATAATCAAACAGTAGATGGTTTAAATGAGTTAAGAAGAATTAGAAATAATGCTGCACATGCACAACTAAATATGAGAACAATTTCAAGTGATGAGGCACTAAGATATTATGAAATTGTTCTAAAAATTACATCAATATTAAAAGGGCTTGAATTAAAAGAAACCGCCGTATAAAAATATGTTTATGGGAGTGTACACGAGTACGGAATTTCAGGGGCGTTTGAAAGTCAACGGAATTATTTAAATTATAGGACTTGAAAGAATTAATAAACTATTTAAAAATATGATGCACATTCTTTATATATTGTGTAATAAAAGAACCCAGTTTAGCAGAGCATTTTATGCCCTGCTAAAATAATATTAATTTTCAACCATATGTTGTGACAGAGCCAAATTTATTATGATAGAAAAATTGTAAATCTTCTTAAATAATGAACATGGTGCAGTATCGTTAATACTATGCCGTGTTCATTTTTTATCCTAAAGGTGTTCATCGTTTAATTGTATCAAAATCATAACCCTAATGAAGGTTGCCCATCATGGGTCTAGGAATTCCACAAGTGAAGAGTTTCTTACAATAATCAAGCCCAAGTTGTCGCTGATTTCATCTAGTAAGAATAATCGGTATGGCCATCCTCACCCTGAGCTGATTCAACGCTTGCAAGATAATGGAACAAATATTATAATAACAACAGAAGCTGGGGCGATTACTATTAAGACTGATGGGGAGAGGATGGTAGTTGAGGAATACCTTAAGTGAAAATGTATCTGGATTATGCAACCAGTTGATGAAGAAGCGTATAATTGGTGCTTACAGTTAAGGTCGTACATGTAAAATCATGTGTAATAAAGAATGGGAGGGTATTTGAATGTTATTAGGTTTGTGGGTTTTAATCATTGCATGCTCCTTAATAGGCATTGTAGTGTGTACGATGGGTATGAAAACAAAGAACGTTCTCTATAGGGGTGGGTTTTACTTCTTTATTTTATTACTTATAGAAAGAGTATATTCCTTAATCGCTCCAAAAATTATTCAGAGACTTATTGAACAAGGAGTTGATAATCCTGGTCTTTGGGTTTATTATTCGGGGATTCCATCTTTAATTTTTACATCTTTAGGTCTCGTAATATTTATAATATTTTTATTTAAAGGGCTTAAGCAAAGCTCTAGCAATTGACATTTGATGGAACCCCTTGGCTAGCCCAAAGAGGTAATGCAGAGTATGATATGTTAAATGATTTTGTATTATTAAAATATAATGGAAGCAGTAAGTATCCAGTTATTCCAAAAGGAATTGAGAGCATAGCAAAACAGGCTTTTTATCGTAAGGAACTTGAATTTATCGAAATACCTGCAAGTGTAAAATATATTGGTGGTGAAGCATTTTCCCAATCTATATAGGACAAAAACTAATTGTAGGTCAACCTCATTAGTAATTACTGATATGAAGTATATGGGCATTTCTTTTGTAGCTGATAATTGGCTACGAAACAGATGCCTCTTTTTATTGCAAATTATAGGAGTTATTCATAACAATTCAAAAAAGAAAAACACCCTAAAAATAGACTTTAAGACCACATATTGACAAGTTGCAGAAAGTATGTTATTTATAAACTAGAAGAGATTTACAAGGTATAATATTAGACTAATATAACAGCTTGAACTAGTGACCTTAATCGACTAGATGTGTCAAGTTAATTATAACATAAGGGGCAAGTTGCTATTAAGAAACTAAGTGTAAAAGAAAGGGGAAAGATATGAAAAAATCTTTTAAAAGTTTTTTATTTAAGAAAGGCTACACCAGGGCTATAGCCTTAACACTGGCATTTTCATTAGTCTTATCTTCATTGATTCATGTATCTCAATCAGAAGCAGCAACATCACCACGGGCTGGTAACTCATACTATAATTATGGTGAGGCTATGCAAAAGGCAATCCTATTCTATAAGGCCAATCGTCTTGGTGATTTACCAGAGGATTACCCATTACCTTATAGGGGAGATGCAGCTATGACTGATGGGCAGGATGTTGGTATTGATTTGACTGGTGGTTGGGCAGATGCTGGTGACGGTATAAAGTTCACACATCCAATGTCTTATGCAGCAGGTCAGTTAGCCTGGGCTGTATACGAATATAGGGAGGCATTTGAAAAGTCAGGCCAACTTGATATTATTCTTGACGAGATTAAGTGGGCTACAGACTTTTTTATAAAGGCACATCCAAGTCCCAACTTATTGTATTATATGTGTGGTTATGAAGGCTCAGATCATTCTGTATGGGTTCCCCATGAACTTCTTGATTATACAACAGAAAGGACTTCATTCTGGGTGGACACTTCCACACCAGGATCTGATGTGGCAGGATCAACCGCAGCAGCACTTGCCATAGCTTCTATTATATTTGAAGAGACAGACCCTGACTATGCCAAGACATGTTTGCAACACAGTAAAGAACTTTTTGATTTTGCTGATCAATACAGGGGGAAAAACCCACTGGGAACTTTATATCCCTCAGGTGGCTATCTAGATGATATTGCATGGAGTGCTATTTGGCTCTATATTAAGACTAATGACGATTTCTATCTTAATAAAGCAAAGTCTGTTTTACCTGTTACATCACTTGGTGGGGGCCATACCCACTGCTGGGATGATGTTAGCTATGGGGCAGCATTAAAGATAGCACAGGTTACCAAGGATCAAGACTATGCAGCTATGGTTGAGAAGAATTTAGACTTTTGGATGCCAAATGGTAGTATAACATATACACCAGGAGGACTTGCTTGGCTTTCCCAATGGGGTTCACTTCGTTATGCCTCTACTGCCGCCTTTTTAGCATTTGTATGGTCGGACGATGATACAGTAGGAAGTCCTTC
>CAZPWO010000120.1:3913-6396 GCA_964590525.1 uncultured Herbinix sp.
GCAACAGATTATAATGCAGGATTTGTAGGGGCCTTAGCCAAGATGTATGATATGTATGGCGGCGACCCGCTTGACAACTGGCCACAGGCAGAAGATTTTATAGCTGAAGAAGATGATATAGTAGAATATTTCGCTAGGTGCTGGATTGTCCATGAAGGTCATGGGCGACTAAGTCTTTTATTCCAAGTAAATAACCGGTCCACTAGGCCAGCAACAATGAAGGATAAGCTTTCTTGCCGCTATTATATGGACCTAACAGAAGTATTTGATGCAGGATATGGGGTAGAGGATATTCAGTTAAAGCTAGGTTCACATGAGGGAGCCAGGCTTTCTGGGTTGAAAAAACATAAGGATAATATTTATTATTTTATAGTTGATTTTACCGGGACCCAGATAATGCCATCAGAGTGGCAGATGTGTGAAAAAGATGCAAATGTAGAAATAACACTTCCTAATGGTGTAGAATCTTTCAATAATGATTGGTCATACCAGAAGTTAAGTAGTTCACCAGACTATAGTGCTGTCAGTTTTGCAGGCCTAAGTCCGTATATACCAGTATACGATGATGGTGTTAAGATATATGGTTTAGAACCAGGGGAGGGAAGTGAAGTAGCTCCAACAGTTACCCCAAGGCCAACGGTAGCTCCAACAGTTACCCCAAGGCCAACGATAGCTCCAACCGTTACCCCAACCCCAACAGATGATATAAAATATGAATATAAGATTATAAGTGATTGGGGATCAGGTTTCCAAGGGCAGATTGTAGTTGAGAATAATTCTTCAAGGGCATATAAGAGTTGGAGACTAACCTTCGACTATAACAGCAACATTACAGACCTTTGGGGAGCAGAGTTAGTAAGTCAATCCGCAAACAAGATTACAGTTAAACACCCATCCTGGGATCTAAATCTTGCTCCAGGAGAAAAAATCACTATTGGCTTTATTGCAAGTTCAGGAACTGATAAGGAAGCACCTATTAATTACTTACTGAATTAAAAGAACATTTATTTAGATTTTATAATATTATAGTGCTAATTTTATGAAAAACTCCTGGCTGATTAAAGATGACCATGTATTATCATCTAATCTACCAGGAGTTTTACTATTATTATAGATGGTAAACCATGCTATCTACTAGGCAACTAGCCAATGTACTAATGTTTATAAAACATTTAAAATACAATAATATTGTAAAAGTAAACTTAAGATGGTAGAATAGCCCTATAAACAACAGGATAAAGGGGGAAACAAATGAATAGCAAAGCTAAAACAAAACAATTAAAGCCATACCAAGGTATAATAGTGTTTATCTTAGTTATCTTATTTATAACTTTTATAGCCACACCTATTCAATTAGCCTGGGGCCTATATGGTGTAGCAGTAACAGAAGTAATAATTCTCTTGTTTGCCATAATACCAGCCATAATATTAAAAACTAATCTGAGAGAAATGTTCCCAATAAGAAGGCCTTTACTTAGGCATATTTTTGGAGTTATATTTATATGGATAGCTACTTATCTTCTGGTGACCATTATTTCCTTAATAACCATGTACTTCTTTCCAGAAGGAATAATTGAGGTAAGCGATGGATTGGGTGACATTATTACCAGTGCACCTATGGGAATAGCCTTATTAATAATAGCTCTTATGCCAGCTATTTGTGAAGAAGCACTTCATAGGGGATTTATTCTTTATTCGTTTAAATCTGTCGATAGTAATTGGAAAAGAATAACTTATATGGGCATTATCTTTGGTATTTTTCATCTTGATCCATATCGTTTTTTACCCACAGCCATTTTAGGTATGGCAATGACCTACATAATGATAGAGACAAATAATATAATTATGCCTATTTTTCTACATTTTATAAACAATGGACTTACAACAATTGCTTCTTTTACAAATGAAACTAATGTTTCTCAGTCAACAGACTTTAATTCGGAAATGATATTAAATTCAATAGGATCTTTTATAATAATAGGTGGAATAGTACCCTTTCTATATTTAATTGGTTCAAGATTACTTCATAAAAAAGAATTAGGGGAAACAAAAGATCTGATTATAAAAAAGAAAAGAAGAAAAGCTTTGATAGTAGCAAGTGCTTGCTCTATATCAATGGTTTTACTAGGGTCAGGAATAATAGTAAAAGGCATTATTAAAAGCCCAGTTTTTGAAACTTCAATATCAATGAAGGTAAACTATAAAACAGATAAGTTGCAATTCCCAATGGAGATAGATAAGTCAGGAGATTATTTAATAGATTTGTGGATAGAAGCTGAAAGAGGGCAAGTAATTATGGATATTATAGATGAGAAAGGTGCTGTGATATATCATATACCCTGCCAACATATTACTCTTACTAGTCCTATAACATTAGAAAAGGCAACATACAGGGTTGATTTAGAATTTCTTATGGAGCCCAGTGCCGTAAAAGAATATTATAAAACTGATATTGAATTTCTAGAAAAGTTTATAGCTGATCT
>CAZPWO010000121.1:0-5041 GCA_964590525.1 uncultured Herbinix sp.
ACCAGTATACCGCTTCTTCATTATTTTGTTCTACTCCTTGACCATTTGCGTACATTTCCCCCAAATCATACTGAGCTTTTGAATCTCCTTCATCTGCTAATTTTTCAACTAGTTGAAAAGCACGGGTGAAATCATTGTTTTTTAATAAGGCCTCTACCTCATCAAATATTTTTTCCTTTTGCTCTATCCAACTGTAAGAAATAGTTTCTTGTTTTTCCTTTTTCTTAATATTTTTTAGATGTGAAAAATCTTCTTGATCTTCATCATCAAGTAACATAGCATTCTGATTCTTTTTTATTATCATTATTGCCTTTGATAATGTACTTTCAATTTCATCTAGTGATTCTTCAAGCTCTATACGTCTTTTTACATTAGAAACATTATCTAGTCTTGCCATATATTCAATTTGTTTATCCTGTAAACATTCTTTTACTTCTTCTGGTGAAAGCTCTGTGTCAATATTGTACTTCTCTAATATCTGTTTCATATGTAATTCCTTCCATAAGATCATTCTTTTCTGAATTATTTCAAACCTCAATCAATAATAAAGTCATCTTCTATTAATGTGGAGATATCTTCATCACTCAGTGATTGACCTGAATCTGTGATTCTTACCATTCTTGCAGTCCATTTGTCCATTATTCGGTCTAGAATATTTCTGATACCTCTAGCATTACCAAAATCCTTATTTCCGTCCTTCTCTTTTTTAATAACTTTTTTAATAGTGTCTTCAAAATCAAAATTTATTGAATATTCCTTTTTTTCAACCATCCATTTGAATATTTCAACTAATTCATCCATTGTATAATCTTCAAAATATATCTCATCTGGTAGTCTTGAAGAAAGTCCAGGGTTCACATCCAAAAACCTATACATTTCATCTGCATATCCCGCTAAAATTACCATCAGATCCTCTCTTTTGTTTTCAAGTATTGTAACTAATGTATTTATTATTTCATGACCAAAAGTATCGCCCTCTCCAAAATTTAGTGAATACGCTTCATCAATAAAAAGAATACCACCCTCTGCTTCCTTTACTACTTCTTCTACCCGAGCTGTAGTTTGTCCTTGGTATCTTCCTATTAAATCCTTTCGTGCAACTTCAACAAAAACATCTTTTTTCAAAACACCAAGTTCTTTATATATCTTACCAAGTAGCCGGGCTACTGTTGTTTTTCCTGTACCTGGAGCACCTGTAAATATGAGGTGAAGTGTACCTAGGTTTTCAGATATATCCTTACCTTGATCTTTTAAATGTTTATTAAGCTTTATCTTGTTAATCATTTCATTTACTTTTTTCTTAACTGAAGCAAGGCCTGTTAAACCCTTTAATTCTTCTAGTAAATCATCTAATGATTTTGAAACCGTTTTACTATCTTTTTGTACAGCTTGAAAATCTTCAGTAACTATAGTGACATAGAGTTTTTTGTCTTTCTTCATTTCATCACTAGCTTCAAGAATACGTGAATTCATTGCATTCTTTATCTCATCATAAGCATTACGCACGCCCCTAGCATTTCCAAAGTCTTTTTTTCTAGATTTTTCTAAAATAAAATCATACAGCATATTCTCGTTTAGATTTCCCAATTTCATCTTGTCTCTTTTTACCATACTTTTAAATATTTCTACCATCTCATCAGTTGTATAGTCTTCAAATATGATTTTATTAGGAAAACGACTATTTATACCAGGATTACTTTTCATAAATTGCTTCATATTGTCAGGGTATCCTGCCAAAATAACAATTACATTTTTTCTATTTTCCTCTACTTGCATGGTAAGCTCATCTACTGCTTCTTGTCCAAAACTATCTCTTTCGCCATTTATCAGTGAATATGCTTCGTCAATAAAAAGCACTCCACCCATAGCTTTTTCAAAATATGCTTTCACAAGAGGTGCTGTTTGACCCACATAACCTGCAACTAAATCCGCTCTCGAACACATTACTGTATGTCCTTCTGATAAAATACCCAAGTTATGGTATATCTCTCCTATTAACTTAGCTACAGTGGTTTTTCCTGTCCCTGGATTACCTAGGAATAACATGTGATTAGATTCATTCATAAAACTTCTATCCACTCCTGCTTCCTTAGCACTTTGAGCTGTTTTTATAAGGTTTATCTGTGTAGCTATTTCTTCTTTCACACTATTTAGACCAGTTAAATAATTTAATTCAGCTAGGAGTTTCTCTAACTCCCTCTGCCGTGTATCTTGATCTCCAAAATCTTTTGCCAATAAATAAACCATATCCTTCTCTGATACACTATGTTTTCCTAATTGTTTGATGCTCTTATATCTCTTTGCCATTTTTGTTGTAGCTTCCTCAATATATCTATTTAGCGCTATAGCATTCAGGAAATTTTTATTATCATATTCTCTCTCAATTATTTTCTTTAGGTTTGATTTAGCATCAGGATGAATTTGTAGGCCACTTTCACTTACTAATTTTTCTGTAATTGCCACCAATTCATCCACAGTATATCTTTTAAGTTTGATAATACTATATAAAGCATCAGAGATAGTACTATTAAGGGAAGTCAGCATGTCTATAGAGTTGCTGTTGCCCGTTATAATAATACTTCTATTTAAACTATCTTCTTTCATAATGTTTTCTAAAATAACAGAAATAGATGTAAGATTAATACTAGGATATTCTGATTCGATTTCTTCAAAATTTTCTATAATTATGGACTTACTAGAGGTTTGTGAGAATAGCTCTTTTATACCATTTTCTCCTCCATTATGGAAAGATGAGGCAATTTCTCTTGCTCTTATTATGATTGCTTCGTCATTTGGATGTATGTTAAAAGCATACAATATCTGGCAAATAATATTAGCAATCATTGTTTTTCCACTTCCTCTATTGCCTACAATTACAAAATGATAATTCTCAATTAAATCCTGATTGTAGCTCTGGCTTTTTCTATCATTTTCTAGGCATAAAAGATTATAGAGTTTTTCTATTTCATTTTTTACATGTTCTTGTCCAATCAAATTTTTAAAATACTTGTCTATATTTTCAGGTATAATTTCTTCTTTAACTCCGGATATAACCTCTTCTTTACTATCCGAATCTAGCATTCCTGTATCAATGTTACTTAATGATGATGACTTTTTCTCTAAATTTGTTAATGAAATATCTGTCTTACCTTCGACCTTATCTTTTAGTTCCTGAATTCTTTCTGTGTATTCTCCCATAGGAAACAGACGTTGTATTTTCCTTATTATCTTTTTTGCGTCTTTTGTATTTCCAGAATCATAATGTAATTGTGCTAACTTTAGCATTACATATTCATCATAATCAAACATTACTTCTTCAGATAATTTTCTAATCGCCTCATTTTCACTATTTTGAGATATTAAATTATTTACCTGATTTTTATCCATAGCATTCTCCTATATTACTTCCATCGTACTTAACATCCCTGTTACATTTGCAATAGTTTCTTCATCCATATTTGCCTTACGCTTCAACTTATATGTTTTTTCAAATCCCGAATCTGATAATATGACTTTTATATTAATAAGTTGATAATCATCTAATCCTATTTTAACCAGTATAGGAGAATACTGAGGGGTATCCTTAGGCAAATCTATTTCAAAACTTCCTATTATCCTTACATCAGTTAATTCTATGAATTCGCCCTCTGTAATTCTAATTTCAAGCTTCTGTTGATTTTGAACTGCTGTTTTAAATCTTCTTTCTTTTTGAACTGGAAGTTTTGAATTTTTTGGAATAATTATTTCATTTATCTCTTCTCCATTTTTAGTGTTTACCACTACTCCTATACTATGGGAGCATACATCTACAAATCTTTTTTCACCATTATTGTCTTTTAAAATCTTTCCATAAAAGGCAGCTCCTATAGCCACAGCTTCGTCGGGATTTTCTTCTCTAGAAGGTTGTTTCCCCATAAACTCATATAACTTTCTTTCTATAAAGGGAATTCTACTTGAACCGCCTGACATTAAAACAATGTCAACGTCTTCAACCTCCAAGCCCGCTTCTTTAAGAACTTGTCTTATCTTACCTTCTGTTCTAACATAAATATTACCTAATATTTTATAACTTTCAAACCACTCTCTTGTAATTTCTATACTTTCTTTAAAACTTCCTACCCTCATACTTAAAGTAGCCACACTTATTTGAGTAAGTAGTTTTTTTGTGTCTTCTGCTTTAAGTAGAAGTTCATGAAATTCATCAGTATATTCTTCATCGGTTAGATCTATATTGGATTTTTCTTCTATATAGTAACATACATAATCGGCAATCTTTTCGTCTAAAAATAAACCACCTGTATTAGAAAGTCCCCCTGTACTTATAACCTCTATATCATCACTACTACCAACATGTAATAGAGTAGCATCAAAAGTCCCTCCACCTAGATCATAGATTAATATGTTTTTGTTTTCTATATTATGATTCCTAATATAACTAATTGCCGCTGCTGTTGGTTCGTTAATCAATCCAGCCAATTTTACACCTGCTATTTCAGCCGCATCTTCCGTAGCCTTCCTCTGTGCATCATTAAAATAAGCTGGAACTGTAATAACAACTTCTTCAACCTTTTCTCCTGAATATGTTTCAGCATCTTGTAGTAATTTTAGAATAATACGACTTGATATCATTTCTGGATTATATTCAATTCCATTATGGGTTTTTATTGTTTTATCTTTACCCATTTCATTCTTAACTGCAATTATCACGTTATCTGCGTTAACTAATGCTGACCCTTTTGCTACTTCACCAACAACAGTCTCGTCACCATTAAAAAAAACTACTGAAGGTGTTAAGTTTTTCCCTTCCGCATTATTAATTACTTTGACTTCGTCGTTTTCTGTAATATAAGCTGCTACAGAAAAAGCTGTACCCAAATCGATTCCTAAGACCATATGTATATATCCTCCTAGTTGCAAACTCTTGTTATGATAATATATTAATACATTTACAAATCTTATTCAATACTATTAGACAATAATCTTACCTATTTCTCCACACCCTATCATTACTAAATCTTATTTTGGATCTACCTCAATTCCC
>CAZPWO010000121.1:5141-6390 GCA_964590525.1 uncultured Herbinix sp.
TATTTCTCCACACCCTATCATTACTAAATCTTATTTTGGATCTACCTCAATTCCCTCTGTACCTACAGGATCTATGACAAAATTCACAGTATTGTCGCTTCTTGTAATTAAATATCTATCTTCACAGATGTATCCACCATAATAGGAATCATATATCTGTGTACTATCCCTGGTTGAATCTATACCATTAACAAGGTTTATCTTTAATGGATCATCTGAAACATAAGCAGAAGGTGAGCCCATGCCAAAACCACTTGCAATATATGTATTTCCATCTTCATTAACATCTTTACATAGGGATAAGAGGTACTCATAGTACTCATAGTACTCATAGTTCGCATAGACATCATCGTATTCATCAGAAGTGTTATCTGTCATTCCCTCTTTATTCATATAATCAATATATTCCAAAATACCAGCAATATTTTCAAATTGACTAGAAGATTCATTTGATACTTGTACTATGCCACTATAGGAAATGGTCTCCTTTGTAGTTGTGTTTCCAGTATGATCAGTATATATCGCTATTTGATAAACGTCTTCTGATGTAGGATATACAAAATTACTGCATTCGTTTTTGGCTTTCTCAATTTCTGCTTTAATAGCAGTAAAATCAAAATTTATATCTTCAAATGACACAACCTTGTCAAATAAATCCAAATTCATTTGTAATAACTTGTATTGCTTGTATTACTTGTATTGCTTCCATCATTTGTGTTATTTGTTTTTCCACATGCTACTACTCCCATTAACATAGCTAGATGATTATAATAGATATCACTCTTTTTAATTTTTTTATTTTCACTTTTCCTTTTCAAGTTTTTTTATTTTGTGATTTCTGGATATTGAAATCTTATCACCTTAAACAATACATTTTGATAATTCCCGTGGTGCATAAATTCCTATTTGATAATTAGTGGATATAATATCTACTTTTACCAATATTAGGTTCTTCTTCTTATTGTATTATTCATATTATTTACTGCCGCTGTATTTTGATTAACGGCATTTTGTATTCCTGCCTGCATCACCAAACTACCAACTGTTAGAATATTATTTAACTTTTGTTGCCTTATCATGGATTCTTGTTTATTCAACATCTCTTGCTGTGATTGTTCCATTCTTCTTTTATGTTCTTCATCCAGATATAAATTGATAGCTTCCTTCATATTATCAGCCCTATAATTTTCAATATAGTGAAGGAAATGAAAAGCAGCATCTATGTAGCAATAATCATTTGGATACCATG
>CAZPWO010000122.1:0-6390 GCA_964590525.1 uncultured Herbinix sp.
GAAAATCTTTTTAGAATTTTCAGGGTTGTTTCATTGTTCAATTATCAAGGTTCTGCTTGGAAACCAGTTGACTAATAAATAATTTGCTTTTTTCCGTCAACTTCTTAACTATAACACGAAAAGCTTCTTCATGTCAACTACTTTTTTAATATTCTTTTTTTCTTTTTTCTTACCGCTTTTTCAACGGCAAATTACATTCTACTAGAGTATTCGATTCATGTCAAGCTTATTTTGCTGGTAATTTATAACACTAGCTTGTCATGTTATATAACACTCTCATTAATGATGTTTAGATAATAGGCGATAACTAATTCAACGGCATCGTCATTGCTTTATCATCTTTAGAAAGACCTAACTTAACATCATCCATATCAATGTCATTAGATACTTCAAAAATCAAAAGCGCTGTCTCCCTCTCACCTGCATCCATTATTAAATCTATATATTGCAAATCATTTTCCAGAAGCGTAAGCATTGGCTTATGGATATTGCTGTTACCTACATGTATCTCATAATTTACTTTTGGTTGAACAAGATTTATATCACTTTCCTTATTAGATGTGTTCTCAACTATAAAAGACAGGACTAGTAACTGCTTACCCGCACTGGGAGTTATGCTGAAATACGCATCCATAAAGTTTTCTGGGTAGGTTTCCTGCAGCTTGTAACCATTATACTGTACATTGAAAGATTCTAATGCAATCACTTCATTTAGCGTATAATCTTCTATATTATTAGTGTCATCCTCCCCAAAACTACCTTCCCATGTAGGAGTTGGTATAGGGGATGCATGTGTAGATGTAGGGGTAGGTATTGGTGTAGGGGTAAGGATAGATTCAACCCCCTCCTTTTCTTTTATGTCATCAAAAGAAATCAGTTTTGAATTATAATTCTCATCACTGGCCAACAGGGTCCCTGCAATATATTCTCCATATATGTCTGTCTGCTCTTCTGTGTAGGTATATTCCTTAATACATCCTGTTAATGACAGAATTAATATTAATATAATAACCAGGCTTATATTTTTCATGTGTCAACTCCCATAATCCTTTTATTCTATTAGTTACTTCTTATAGTATGATACGATATAATATTATCATGTTTTTGAGACTTCATCAACTTATATCCAGCTCAAACCAAAATTCAACCCCTGTAGGTCTGTTTATTACCCCACATTCTCTGTTATGGGAATTCAAAATAGCCTTGACTATTGACAGTCCTATACCACTACCCCCATATTCTCTGGTTCTTGCCTTATCAACCTTGTAGAATTTAATCCAAAGATCATCAAGTTCTTCTTCAGCAATATTTTCACCTGTATTAAATACAGCTAGTCTAACTACATCTCCCCTGGGAATCAACTTGATTTCTATAATATTATCTCCACTAACATGATTAAGTGCATTACTTATATAATTTGTAACTACCTGTTCTATCATCAGCTCATCAGCCCAAACATAGATTGCTTCTGTTTCTTCAAAATGTAGGATGATGTTTTTTTGTTTAAATAATATTTCTGTCATACTTAATACAGAACTTATTAATTCCACAATATTAAATCGTTGGAATTCTACTGGATTGTTACCAAATTCTATTTCATTAAGAATAAGTAACTTCTTAACCATCTTATTCATCTTGTCAGCTTCATCCATTATAACATCTAGATAATAATCACGGCTTTCCTCATCATCCATAACACCTTCTTTTAAACCTTCAGCATAACCTTGTATAAGAGACAATGGTGTTTTTAATTCATGGGAAACATTTGCCAGAAAATCTTTTCTTATATCATCCAGCTCTGTTTTCTCTTGTATGTCCAACATAAGCTCATTATTTGCTTGTTTTAATTCAGATATAGTGGTTTCTAACTGATCCGATAAAGTATTTATACTACTACCAAGCTCTCCTATCTCATCATTAGATTGCACTTTGTATTTAACATTAAAATCTAGATTGGACATCTTCTTAGCTATATCTGCAAGTTCCAAAATTGGCTGGGTGAATTTTTTACTAATAATCATCATTATGACAACTCCAACAATAACAGCTAACAGGCCTATATATGCTAAAAACTTGTTGGCTATGGCCGTACTTTCCTTAATACTTTCAAAGTTGGATCTTACTATGATTAGCTTACCGTTATCCAGATTACCTATAAGATCTATATATCTAGTCTCTAGTTGGTCGTCATATAAGGTAAATATACCATATTCCTCTGTGTCTAAGATTAATTCCATATCATGAATATCAGGATTGGAACCTGGTTGTAGATATTCTTTAAGAAGCGAATCATTTTTCAAGGCCTCTCTTAATCCTATATCATTTGGCCCTGGGTAAATCAAGTTATAAAACATATCTGCAAAATGCAAGTATACGCTTATACTTATATCATAATTCGATACTAGCCGTTCCATTTTTTCCGTATTTTCATCTTTTAGATATATATATTCTTCATTGTCACTATATATATCATAGACCTGTCCATATACTTCACCTAACATATCTTTTTTACTTTTTAAATAGAAGTCATCTAAAAAGGTGCTATTAATTAGCCAAGTAATAAAAATGGTTGTTGCCATTAATGAAGTTAAGATTAAAGTAAGTTTTACTCGAATAGATTTTCTCATAAATCTACTTGGAATTTATATCCAAGCCCCCATATTGTTTCTATGTATCTTCCTTTGTCTCCAAGTTTACTTCTTAGCTTTTTTACATGGGTATCTATTGTTCTTGCATCTCCAAAGTAATCGTAATTCCACACATTGTTCAATATTTTTTCTCTAGATAGGGCTACCCCTTTATTTGTAACAAAATACGTTAGAAGTTCAAATTCTTTAAAGCTTAGATTGATAGTTTGTCCATCAACCTTAACTTGATGGGCAGTCCTGTCAATAGTAATGCCCCCAACTTCGATTATTTCCTCATCATCACCAAGAACTCTTTTTAAAACTGCTCCTACCCTTGCAACTAATATCTTAGGGCTAAAGGGTTTCGTTATATACTCATCTACTCCTAATTCAAATCCTAATAGCTCATCTCTTTCATCACCCTTAGCAGTCAACATAATAATTGGTACCTGAGAATGTTGGCGGATTTCTCTACAGACTTGCCATCCATCCGTCTTGGGCATCATAACGTCTAATATAATAAGCTCAATATCTTTATCCGTGAAAAACAGGTCAATTGCTTGTTCCCCATTTTCAGCTTCCACCACTTCATAATCACTTCGTACCAAAAAGTCTCTTACAAGCTTTCGCATCCTGCTTTCATCGTCTACGACCAATATTTTTCCTTTTTTCATTTGGCACCTCCATGGTATGTTAAACTTTATAAATTCGTTTCATAATAATTATACCCTTATATTATGATGAAAGTGTGAAAAGGACTTTTTTTAATTAACTTCCTGTGGATAGACAAAACCCCACTGGGCTCGAATTTCATCCATAATCTTTATAATATCTAAAGTGTCTTTTAAGGGTAGTATGGCACTTTCCACTTTCCCTTCTTGTAAGCAGCGGTTAACCTCCATAGCCTCGTATTCATATCCATTTGTTATAAAAGGTTCTTCAAATGAGTCCACAAGTTTGCCTTCTGCATCATATAATTCTGCCGCTTGGGCAAAGAAAAAATTAGGGATTATAATTTTTCCTTTTTCACCAATAATCACTGCATCTTTACCTATTTCAGCGGTTATTGCAGAACTTAAATCAGCTAAAACCCCATCTTCAAAGTCTAGTATTACAACATTTTGCTCATCCACCTGGCTTTTCCCCATAACAGCACTACTTGTTATACCCTTTGGCATTTTTTCCAGCATATGGACTGCATAAGTAATAGGATAAATACCAGCATCTAAAAGTGCACCACCTGCAATCTTTGGATCGAACAACCTACTATTTAAATCAAATTCATTATAATAGCCGAAATTAGCTCTTATGTGCTTTACTTTGCCAATCCTTTTTTCTTTTATCCACTTCTTTACTTGAAAAGTAGTGGGCATGAATTTAGTCCACATAGCTTCCATAAGAAAAACTTTATGTTCCTTAGCTAGGGAAATTAGATATTTTGCTTCAGCTTGATTTAAGGTAAATGGTTTTTCACACAATACTGCCTTACCATTTTTAATACACATTGCAGCATTATCTTTGTGCTCAGAATGTGGTGTTGCAATATAAACCACATCAAGATCCGAATCCTTACCCAATTCCTCATAAGAACCATAAGCCCTCTCTATCCCAAACTTGTCTGCAAATGCATCTGCTGAATCTTGTCTTCTAGATGCCACTGCTAATAATTCTGCATCATCTAATGACTTCAGAACCTCTGCAAATTTGCTCGCTATAGAACCTGTCCCGATTATTCCCCATTTAATAGTATTCATAATCAAACCTCTCTCATCTTAATGTAACATTATTCTAATGTAATATAATAAATCTATGAAATAACCAACTGAAAATCATAATTATCATCTACAATTTGAAATCCAACCTTTTCATATCCCCGATTTGAAATCAGGTTTTTCTTGTCTACAAATAAAGTACAAAAGTCATATCCCTTATCTAATATCTCCTTACACATATAGTATATATTCGTAGCAGCATAGCCAGTACCCCTGTATTCCTCCGGAGTAAATACATTACTTATGGCTTTTCCATTAGCTAACTTTCTTGTTATAACTGCCATGGAAACCACCTCTTGTTCAAGATTCTCAAACATATATACTTTTTCTTCTTCAATGTATTTTTTTGCCTTGAACAAGGCATCTTCATAATCTATCTCACTTGCTCTAGCTTCAATTTGAAATCGAATCATCCAATCTGTAATCGTCTTCACTTCATCCATTACAGCAAGCCTGGCTGTTCCTTCAATCGGCTTGACATCATTTAATTCTCTAATCACCATAATGTTCATACCAAGTTTTTCTATAAAGCTACAATCTATATGTTTCTTATATTCATTGACAAAGGCTTGACAAATTTCATGTCTTGCATTTAATCCTTTTATTTTCATATTGTTATCAACTAGATACTTTGCCAAATAGGCAGAAGCCATAAGCACTTTATCCTTATCTACATCTTCTGCATATAAAGGCATATTATATGAAGGAATAATGCAAAAGTGTAAAATTGGAGCCTCCCCTTCATCTAAAACCACTCCAAATAAAAGCTCTTCCTCTATGGAAGCTTTTTTAACTTGGTATGCATTGTACAATATTAATTGGCTTACTGGTTCATTTTCCAGTAGATTACTTTCATAATCATCTAAGTATGCTTGTACGTCATTATACTCTCTAACTATCATACTAATTACCTCTTTCCGCAACAGTTTCTTAATAGCATATTACTAACTTTCCCATCCTACTTCCATTCTAAACTTAGACAGTGAACATTGCAACAGCTGGTCTTAGTTTTACTTTAATATGAATAATACTAACTTGTCTGTATTATACTACTGTTACCCATATTTTAGCAACATGTTTTTTAATTCTTCCTTTTTGATTTTCTTATTAATATGTTATATGAACTTGAGGAATATGTAAAGACAATAAAAGCACTAATTGATAACCAATACTCAGTGCATTTCTTTTGTAAAGTTTGGATTTTATTGAACAGGAGCTTATGAAAAAAGAATTGATAAATAGATTTGCCATATTGTTTAATGTTTTATACATAATTTCTTTTATATGAGAAATAATATACTATGGAATAATGTAAACAAAGTAGCATTTAGAAAAGGAGTTATATATGGACAACATGGACTATAGTAAGGAAATGCCAAGTAAAGACACTTCACCTGATAAGGATAGTAAGGATAAGGATAGCAATTACACTGAAATAGAAAGCCCTAAACCTTCCACTGCCACACCATCTTTCCCTATTGAAATGCCCTCAAAAAATTACGAGTAATTATAAAAAGCTTTGCAATACTGTAATATCGCAAAGCTTTTTCATTATTTATTACATGTAAAAAGAATTGTCTGTGCTATTCCTATAAAATATTCTGATTCCCTAATAATATGATTTATAACTGTTTGCTCAACTATCGTCTGCACTATCTGCTCATCTGTAAATAGGTTGTTTAAATATCTGATGAATTCTTCACTTTCTTGTATGGCATAACGAATAAAGTCCATAATATGCTGTATCATTACCTCATCAACTTTTCCTTTAGATCTTATTACAGTTTCTACTAATTGTGTAGCTTTATTCTCAGTCTGTGTGAATTCTCTTTGAAATACTTGTAGTGTATTTAAAACACCTTGATCTGGGTTCCCTAGAATCTGTTCAATTACTGTTGTATGCTCAGCCTCTTGCCTCTTCCAAAATTGAGCTTCATCAAGAACTCTTAATTGATTCTGATCACCATAATAAAATTGCATATGTATCCTCC
>CAZPWO010000123.1:0-6339 GCA_964590525.1 uncultured Herbinix sp.
CAAAATCAAGGGCAGCCCCCACATCATCAAATATGCCAAGGTAATCTACAATAAGGCCGTGCGTTTTTTCAGGATATACACGGTTGGTCCGACATATGGCCTGCAACAGGTTATGATCTTTCATGGGCTTATCAAGGTACATAACTTGGAGAATGGGCGCATCAAAGCCGGTGAGCAGTTTGGACGTGACGATAAGAAATTTAAGCGGGTCAATAGGATCGCGGAAGCGATCCAGCAACTTTTCTTCTTCATCCTTGGAGAGTTTCCACTCAGCATACTCGTCCGCCTTGCCACCTTGGACATGCATGACAATAGCGCTAGCTTCGGGCCCAACAAGCTCATCCAGCACTTTTTTATACAAGACACAGCATTCGCGGTCGAACGTTACTACCTGCGCTTTAAACCCGTTAGGCTCCACTTTACTCTGGTAATGCTGCACAATATGTTCGCAGATAGCCCGCACCCGCGCCGGTGCCTTGATAAGCACAGCCATTCGAGCAGCCCGCTTGGCAAGATCGTCTTTATCTTCTTCTTCCAGCGTTTCTGTAAGCTGGGCATAGGCTTCATCTATGGCATCTCGGTCAATACGCAAGCGCACGTCTACAGCTTCAAAGTGCAGAGGCTTTGTCGCGTTATCACGGATAGAATCCTGAAAGGAGTAGCGACTCATATAGCCATGTTCGTCTTCATCCGCGCCAAAGGCCCAAAAGGTATTGCGATCGCGTTTATTGATGGGCGTACCGGTTAGTCCGAATAAAAACGCGTTTGGCAAAGCGTTACGCATCTGCCTGCCGAGGTCGCCTTCTTGCGTGCGGTGGGCTTCGTCCACCATGGCGATGATATTGGAACGGCTGTTGAGGCTATCTCCAGCCTCACCAAATTTATGAATGGTGGTAATGATGATTTTGCGGGTATCCGCCGCCAACAAACGATGCAGCTCTTGCCGGGAATTTGCGCCAACCATGTTTGGAATATCCGTAGCGTTAAAAGTGGCTGTTATTTGCGTATCCAGGTCAATGCGGTCCACTACAATCATGACTGTAGGGTTGCCCAGCTTGGGGTGCATGCGCAGTTTTTGCGCGGCAAAAACCATAAGCAAAGATTTACCGGAACCCTGAAAATGCCAGATAAGACCCTTTTTGGGTCTACCCGCCACCACGCGATTCACAATAAGGTTGGCCCCTTCATACTGCTTATAGCGGGAAATAATTTTGATGCGCCGGTGTTTTTTGTCTGTGGCGAACAGCGTGAAGTTTTGCAGGATATCCAGAATAACATGCGGCTGGAGCATGGATGCGACAGAACGCTGCACATCAGCCATGCTGCCTTCCCCCTTATTGTCTATGCTGTGCCAAGGTCCCCACATATCAATGGGCATACGCACAGAACCATAGCGGAAGCACTTGCCCTCTGTGGCAAACGAAAACACGTTGGAAACAAAAAGCTGCGGCACGCTATGTTCATACCCGTTATGGATATCGCTGGCCCCATCCACCCAGGTCACTGCCGGGCGCACCGGGGTTTTGGCTTCCCCGATGACGAGCGGAATACCGTTGACCAGCAGAACAATATCGAGCCTGCGCCCACCTTCCCTCGTGGGATACACCCACTGCTTTGTCACCACATAATCGTTGTTGGAAAGGTTATCAAAGTCGATAAGCCGCACAGAGCTATGCTGATTATCCTCCCCAAAGGGCATGGATTTATCGCCGCGCAGCCATTCAGCAAAAAGCTCGTTAGAACGCACCAGTCCGTCCGTCTCCACACTAAGCAAAATAGCCCGCAGGTGATATATAACCGCATCAGCCCGATCCGGCTGAGCCGCGATTTCCGGGTTTAAACGAAGAAGCGCCTCCCGCAGCCACGACTCTACCAACACCTGATCAAAGGCGCGCGGCATTTCCTCTGGTGCCACAAAACGCCAACCCTTGGCACCATTGGCATACAAGGCGGCAATGTCTGCGGGAAGTGTGGCTGGTGCAGTTTTACTGAGGGTGTCTATAAGAAGCTGTTCCACGGTTTTTTCTTCGCTAAACATGGGTGGCTCCTACGTTAATAAAGATAAAAATTTATTATTTTTTTTAACATTTGTTTGGCGTTAGATAAATGGTTGCTTGCAAATATTTTTGTACGATGTAATTGCCCAAGCCTATTGGCGAAAGCATTTCTTTTATCAATGCTAGGCAACATAATCTTAAAATTTGAAAAAAAATCTTTAGGAACTCTGCGGTGTCCGGCACTGCCTTGCATCCAACGTTCAGCAAAAAATCTAAAGAGTGGTGTCAAAGACAGATAATAGACATAAAGCCTATCAGAAGTATTGTATGGTCGAAATACAAAAAACTCTGTACTTCCCATACCAATATCTGTTTTTATATCAGTAACTAATGCTCCTTTAAAATTCTCCATACATGGAGTGATTTTAGCAAATAAAATGTCTCCATTTGAAAAATATGTGTAACCTTTTTTTGTCTCGCCATATGTTTTGTATGTAACGTTTTTAACCCCTCCATGCTCAGAGATATCTTCCATTGATATAAAACTTACTAGTGTTTCATCAGTAATTTCTTCTGATATCTTGGGATCAATTTCTACAATATTAGTTAAACTGCTTATAGTTTTTTTATTTGGCGTAAAAACTAAACTTTTTTTAAAGTGATTGTTACTTGTGATAAAAATAGTTTCACTTAACACTTCAGCAACACTTGTCCACCTCTCCACCGCCTCATCCGCTGCCCAAAGAATTTCCGCCATGCGCTTTTGTTCTTCCAGGGGCGGGAGAGGGAATTCATATTTCGCAATATCTGGCCAGTTTATATAGGGGTTTGTTGAGCCTTTTGACTCTCGAATAGAATGCTCCGTGAAAGAATCAGTTAGCATCAAAAATGGCAATAGCTCTTGCAAAAATATTTTTTGATTTTTTGTTTCCAAAACAAAGGTGGTGTTGGCGGTGATACCATCAAACTCAGCCAATGCTATTTTTTTAAGATAGGTACGGCGAGACCCATAAAGAACTTGCCCTTTACGAAATATGCGGTGAAATGCAGGGCCAACATAATCTTCACCAAATTCTCCCCAACGACGGATGTGGATATTTTCCGAATCCATATGACCACCTTCAACATATCTTTCAAAAGGATTGTTTTCTCGGTCTACGGATTCTTTACATTGGCGCACCACATCGCCAAATTTAACCATCTTCCAGCCGGGTTTGAGAGCACGCTTACTCATCGTGTTCTCCCATTCCCCGTATTACAACTGGGGTAATTCCCTTATTGCGCATCCAGGACAAGCCTTTTCGCCATTTTTCCTCTGGAATCAACTGCTTGCTTTTATGCCAACCAAAAACTTCCTGAATGAGCTGATCGTCCGTTGGGGTAATACCTTGCTGCAAAAAATCATCCCATGCAGAATACAGTGTGGCGATTACTTCACAGTGCTCCGTTTTAAAAGGACGGAAAATATCTATTATTCTTTGTATTGTCTTTACATGAGAGGAAAAATATTCATCATAGTATCGCTTATGCCCGCCAAATTTTTTACCGGGCGAATACATAACGTGGTTACCATTTCTTTCAACAGTAAACCATGAGTTTTGTTTAAATATCTTCTCTGTGACCCTTCGTGCCTTGGGATCATAAGGGCCGGCGGCCTGTCGCAAGTGCCGATGCTCAAGCTCTTCGGACAATCCGCAAGTTTTTTCACATAAATAGACAACTTTTGTGTGTTTAACAGAACCAAATGACGGAGCCGTATGAAGCTGTGCTGCCACTTCTGCTTCAAGCACCGCTCGTTTGAATGCTGCCGGTGCTTTTTTTGCAGGCTTTGCAGTGGGCTCATGAGATGCAGTTACTTTGCCTGATGCTGTTTCGAGAAGAGTAAACAACTCGTCCATAGAGCTCCGCAACTCTATGGAACTCTGTTGCCAATGAGCAATGGCCTCTTCCAGACTTATGGCGTCTTCCGCCGACTTATTGCCGTTTGCCGTCTGGCTTGGCAGATACAACGGGATACTCAAATTATTGTTTTTTTCCCGGATGGCGGCAACGTCAACCACCTTGGCAAAGCCTTCTTCATCAGCAAAATTCCGGTATGCGTCTATAATGCGCTGCATATGCTCCTGCGTCAAAAAGCTTTGCGCTCGTTCACGGGTTACCTCGTTAACCGCATTGATAAACAAAACCTTATTGCGGCGTTTGGCAGGTTTATTTGTGCGGCAAATAACCACGCAGGCTTCCATGGGGGAGTTGTAAAACAGGTTTGGCCCCAAGCCCAAAACACACTCCAACACATCATGCGCTATGAGTTTTTCCCGCATGGCAGTTTCTTCATTACGAAAGAGCACACCGTGCGGAAAAAGAATGGCACAGCGTCCACTCTTTTTTTTCATACTCAAGATGATATGTTGCCAAAAAGCGTAATCTGCGCGCCCCTGTGGCGGGGTGCCATAAATGTTGCGACCCCAGGGATCAGACGCCCAAGCTTCTCTATCCCACTGATTAATGGAGTATGGCGGGTTGGCCAGCACAACATCAAACTGCATAAGCCTGTCATTTTCCTCAAAGGCTGGTCGGGCAAGGGTATCGCCACGCTCAATAAAGAAGTCTTCAATGCCATGAAGAAACAAGTTCATCCTTGCGATGGCGGAAGTAAGTAGATTCCGCTCCTGTCCGTAAAGGCGCAGGTTGCGCCATTCTTGATTCTGGCGGCGCAAATGAGATACAGCGGAAAGCAGCATACCGGCAGAGCCACATGTGGGGTCATAAATGGACTCACCCGGTTTTGGCTCCAGCATTTCTGTCATTAGATGCACAACTGTTCGGTTGGTGTAGAATTCCGCAGCGGTGTGTCCGGAATCGTCCGCAAATTTTTTGATCAAAAACTCATAGCCAACGCCAAGTTCATCTTCAGGACAGTTGGCCAGCGAAAGAGTCTGCGAGCTGAAGTGCTCCAAAAGTTCTCGCAGCATACTATCTGGAAGGCGATCTTTATTAGTCCACTGCGCATCGCCAAATACACCAAAGAGTTTATCTTGGTTAGCAGTTTCTATAGCGCGTAAAGCATCCTGAATAGCTTTGCCTACGTTACGTACTTTTGTACGCGTAACACTCCAATGGGCTTTAGCTGGTATTTGAAAACGGTGTTGCTCCGGCAAAGCGGCATAAGCGGTGTCACCATCGGATTCTGCAAGAGCTTCTGCCAACTCTTCATCATACACATCACACAAACGCTTATAAAAGAGCAAAGGAAAGATGAACTGCTTATAATCCCCTGCGTCAATATAACCGCGCAGAAGAGTGGCAGCACCCCAAAGGTATGATTCAAGTTGTGATTGGGTAATAGGTTTAGACATGTTGCTTATATCGTCTTATTTGTCGTCCATAAATTGTACAATTCTTCGTCTCGGCAAACGCTGTGAGAGCCACCGAAGCTGCCAATATTGAATTGAGCGCATTTGTTCCATATGATAACCCTGTCGTTCCAGAAACACCGTGAACAAGCTTATGCCGTAAAACAAATGCACTTTTTTTAAAGTATGCCCAGTCAGTGATAAGTTCTGGTAGTTTTACCCCAAACCTAGGGAACACCTCTTTTTTCCAAGCGTCTTTGTATTTATCAAGCCCTGTACATTTATGTAACGTGGCTTCCCGTATACTTTTTGTGGGAGAAGTTCCAAGGGCTAATATGCAACGACGGCAAGTCCATTCAAAATCAGCAGATGCAATAATAACAGCCACTCCTAAATCCTCACTAGCCAAGGCTTGAATCTTAGTTGTGCGTTCTTTTCTGGTATCCTGTACGAGGAACATTATAGCAACCCATCCCTTGTAAGTAACTCTCTTAGTCGATTTTCAGCAGCATAGGCCGTATTTAACGATGTTTTCAGTTGCACTAGAGCTTCTTCAACAGACATAGTTTCTTCTTCAATAACAGGTTCGATATAACGTGGAATATTGAGGTTGTAGTCGTTTTCTTTGATTTCATCAAGAGAGACAACCCGGCACGCTCCTTGGACATCCTCATACTTGTCATACCAAGTATAGAGAGTATCAATGTGCTCCGGCAAAAGTTCGTTTTGCGCTCGCCCAACCTTGCATTGCTTGGAGGCATCAATAAACAGTATCTTTTTCTGCCGTTTTTTTGCTTTTTTCGCGCGCAAAATAAGAGCACATGCCGCGAGTCCGGTACCATAAAAAAGATTGGGGGCCAGCCCAATAATTGCATCAATGTGATTATATTCGATTAAGTTTTTACGAATTGTACCTTCTTCACCACCACGGAATAAAACGCCATGAGGAAGAATGATGGTCATAATACCATCAGGTTTAATATGATATA
>CAZPWO010000124.1:0-2895 GCA_964590525.1 uncultured Herbinix sp.
GTGCTTTTAATGTGAATAACATGGAGATTATTCAGGGAATTACGGAGGCAGCTAAGGAAGAAAACTCACCTCTTATATTACAGGTTTCAGCAGGTGCAAGAAAGTACGCAAAACACAGCTATCTTGTTAAATTAGTAGAGGCTGCTATACTAGAAACTGATCTTCCAATAGCTCTTCATTTAGACCATGGTCCAGACTTTGAGACTTGTAAGTCTTGTATTGATGGAGGATTTTCATCCGTAATGATCGATGGTTCTCATCTTAGTTTTGAAGATAATATTGCATTGACTAAACAGGTAGTAGAATACGCTCATGATAAAGGAGTTGTGGTTGAAGCTGAATTAGGTCAATTAGCAGGTATAGAGGATGACATTAATGTATCAGAAGAGGATGCATCTTTTACTAAACCAGAAGAAGTAGAAGAATTTGTATCTCGTACAGGTGTTGACTCACTTGCTATTGCAATAGGAACAAGCCATGGTGCTTTCAAGTTTAAACCAGGTCAGAATCCTGAGCTTCGCTTTGACATCTTAGAAGAAATCTCTAAGAAATTACCTAACTTCCCTATAGTCTTACATGGAGCTTCTTCTGTATCACAAGAATATGTTAAGATAATTCAGGCAAATGGTGGTAAGTTAGAAGACGCAATCGGTATTCCAGAAGAGATGTTAAGACAGGCAGCTAAGATGTCAGTTTGTAAGATTAACATTGACTCTGATTTAAGATTAGCATTTACTGCAGGTATTAGAAAGCATATGCAAGAGAATCCAGGTCACTTTGACCCAAGACAATACCTAACAGATGGTAGAGCTAATATTAAAGAATTAGTTAGACACAAACTTGTTAATGTACTTGGTTCTTCAGGTAAAGCATAATAACTAAGTAATTTAACTTTAATATTAACTTATATAAAAAAGGAAAGACACTCCAATTAACTTATGTGGAGTGTCTTTCCTTTGCTGAAATTTCTATAAACAATTAAATTTTTCTTGAAAAGGTAGACTATTAAGGTTATACTTGTAGCACTGTGATTTGACATTATGAGTGTTTTAGAAAGTGGGTTTTATTTGATGTATCGATTAATAGCACAGGATGGACTAGCTAAAAGTGGAGAGTTAACTACAGTCCATGGCACCATACAAACTCCGGATTTCATGAATGTTGGAACGGCTGCTGCAATTAAAGGAGCTGTATCTACTAAAGACTTAGATGATATAGGGACCCAAGTACAATTATCTAACACCTATCACCTACATCTAAGACCAGGAGATCATATTATAAAAAAGATGGGTGGACTCCACAAATTCATGGTTTGGGATAAGCCTATTCTAACTGATTCGGGTGGATTTCAAGTTTTTTCTTTAGCAAAGTTTAGAAAGATCAAGGAAGAGGGAGTATATTTTAATTCCCATATTGATGGTAGGAAGATATTTATGGGCCCTGAAGAGAGTATGCAGATTCAGTCAAACTTAGGCTCTACAGTAGCCATGGCATTTGATGAATGTCCTGCACTTCCTTCCACTAGAGAATATATACAAGATTCTGTTGATAGAACAAGCCGTTGGCTAGTTCGTTGTAAAAAGGAAATGGCAAGATTAAATACTTTAGAGGACACCATTAATAAAAAGCAAATGCTTTTCGGAATTAATCAGGGTGGTACCTATGAAGACATTAGAGTTGAACATGCAAAAAAGATAAGTGAATTGGATCTAGATGGATATGCCATAGGTGGACTTGCAGTAGGAGAAAGCCATGATGAGATGTATAGGATTCTAGATGAAACAGTGCCATACCTACCTTTGGAAAAACCTACTTACCTTATGGGAGTTGGAACTCCGGCAAATATTTTAGAAGCAGTAGACCGAGGTGTGGATTTATTCGATTGTGTATATCCATCCCGTAATGGAAGACACGGGCATGCTTACACCAATTTTGGTAAAATAAACATATTGAATGCTAAGTTTGCAACAGATGAGCGCCCAATAGAAGAGGGCTGTGCTTGTCCAACATGTCAAAGATATAGTAGATCATATATTAGACATTTGTTAAAAGCCAAGGAAATGCTTGGTGCGCGGTTTATGGTTCTTCATAATTTATATTTTTACAACAATATGATGAAAGAAATCCGTCAAGCAATAAGGGAAAACAGATACAAGGAATATAAGAAACAGAAGTTAGAAGGATTTAATACAAAATAAGAATAAGTTATTTATAGGAGGAAACACAGATGAATCAATTTATGTTATTAGCAGGTGAAGCTGCTGGGGATGCTGCAGGAATGAATCCAATTATTGCTTTAGGAATTCAGCTTGGATTAATAGGACTACTTATGTACTTTATTATATTTCGTCCACAGAAGAAACAACAAAAGCAGATGGATTCAATGATTTCTGCCTTACAAAAGGGAGATAGCGTATTGACTTCAAGTGGCTTTTACGGAGTAGTTATTGACATAATGGAAGACATTATTATTGTAGAGTTTGGTAGCAATAGGAATTGTAGAATACCAATGAAGAAGGATGCCATAGTCGCTTTAGAAAAAGAAGATGATGGTAAAGAGTAATAGTAGATGTTTTTTAAGTGATAATAAGATTTAGGAAAAAGGCCGGTAAACTTTTTATAAGTTAAACTGGCCCTTTTTGTTTAGTATATTTATTTGGCTGATATTATAACGGGCTCTAGTTGTCTTTCCTCTAAGGCTTCTTCTATTGTAGGAATGATTTTATTAAAGTCTGCTACCATAGAGTTTTGTTTTGTCTTGTAATTATCTTGACCAAAGGGTACAAAGTAGATATGTTTACTATTCATTAAAAGTCCAATGTTTTTTAGATTCATTCCAAGGGCATCATTAGTTGATATGGCAATAACAAGTGGTTTTTTATTACGTAGATGAGC
>CAZPWO010000124.1:2995-6292 GCA_964590525.1 uncultured Herbinix sp.
ACTTTATCAAATGTACAAAAAGAACCAGTGAGTGCGAAACCCACCTTTTTATTTTCAAGGGTCATGTTATCACTTCTTTCATAAACATCAATATCTCTGAAACCAGGAGAGAAGAAGAGGACTTTGGGGCTACTTTTCCAGGGAGGCCCAGACAAAGCCTGGCATTAAGTCCAGATTTCTTTGCATAATCATAATCTACTCCACCAGGAGCAGAGGCAATGTCAATTATTGATACATCTTTCATAACTACATCTAAGGAATTTTTATCTAATATTAATCTTGGGATTGTATTGAATATAAAATCATATGATGAAAGTATTACTTCTATATTATTAAGGGGAATTGTGTAATGTCCAAATGCTTTGGCATAAGCAAGTGACTCCTGTGAACGGGCTGCAATTGTGACATTTGCATCTAGGGCTTTTAGTTTTGATGCCAATACTTTTCCACACCGTCCATAACCTAGAACGAGGCAGTTACTTCCCTGAAGGTTTTTCTTGCTATGTCTTATTGCTTCCATTAAGGTACCTTCTGCTGTTGCCACTGCATTTAATATGGTAATCTTCTCATCTTTCATAAGGTCAAAAAAAGGAATCTGTTTATTTTTGCACAAATCTACAATTGGCAAGGGTATATTCCCAGCAAATAGTATGTGTCTCTTGTTTAGGAGATAAGCCACATGAGCTATGCTCATATCTGATAATTCTATTGATGAGAACACACTTATATTATCCCTAGACATAGGAATTGGACCAATGATTAAGTTGGAGCGGTCAAATAAGTCACTTAGGGTATGGGCCTGAAAACAATTTTTATCTTGGACATTTTCCTCTAAACTATAAGTTATAACATTGTGTTGACCTTCTAAAAATTCTTTGGCCATATATACTTGGCGAAGATCCCCTCCAAAGATTCCAATATCAAACCTTTCTTTCATTTTTGCCTCCCATTAATATACACATAATATATAAGATATTATTATATATCTGTGTCATTCATCTGTATGCCTTATTATATGATAAAGGGGTTTTATATGTGATAAAGTAAAGAGGTGGAATGGGATTTTACAAGTTAATACATAACAGCCAAAAGCTTATGTTTTTGTAATAAATTTCAACAAAATACGACACAGAAAACCTTGACTATGCTTTTACTATGTAGTATTATAATGAGTATATTTATAAGCCATCAGAAATAGGCGTTTTTTTATTAATGTTTAGTTGAATGATTAACTAAAAGCTCATAGACAGGAGAATTAATGAAGAAATACTACAAGGATTATGAGATGATTCAAAAAACTCAAGCTAATGGTAAGGTCAAAGAAGAAGCTAAGTATATAGGGGACTATTATATCTCTCAGATTAGCAAAGTAGCTTTGAATAGAAAAAAAATATACCATTCCGCTCTGTCACTTTGCAGTGTTGCCATTGTAATTGCTGTGGGTATCTTAAATACTCCTGGCAGTAGGGTCATTTATGTATCACTTCCTTATGTGTGTTTGTATATTCCTGCTATATTTAGTTTGATCGGTACAACACAATTTTTAGGGGTTGGTGAAAGGTTAGAGTATATGGTATATGATAAAACTCGAAACCGTGTTCGCAAATCCATCGGAGGAATTATAGTGATTTCTCTATTAACAATTATAGGGGATGTCTTTTTCATTTTATATAGGCGCCCTATAGAGAGGCTTCAAGTGGAGTTAATATTTTTAACTGGTATTACTATTCTACTTATATTAAACGCATTTTTCTTATACAAGATTCAAAAGGAGAAGATATATAAGAAGGAAGAGTCAGTTAAGCAGTAAAGTTGATATATTTAAAATGATTTTAAATATATAATTTAAAAAAGGAGGAAGAAGAATGAAAAAGATTAATAAAGTTTTAATGTTATTATTAGTGCTGGTATTAAGCATAGGAGCATTAGCAGCATGTGGTAATAAAGAAGAAGAAAAAGAAGATAAAAAAGCTGGAGAAGAAATAGAAGATAATGGAGCAAGTGATGATACTCCACTTGTTGTTGGATATCTTCCGTTTAGTGAAAGGTTCAGTCCTTTCTTTGCACAAACTGGTTATGATAGGGATGTTGCAGATATCACAAGTGTTTCCCTATTAACCACAGATAGAACAGGTGGTATTGTATTCAATGCGATTGAAGGTGAAACTATACCTTATAATGGAGTTGACTACACATATACAGGAATATCAAATGTTTCTGTAAACTTTGATGAGGCAACTAACAAAACTACTTACGATATAACTATTCGTGATGATGTTAAGTTTAGTGATGGTGAGCTTTTAAATGCGGATGATATTATATTCACTTATTATGTATTATCTGATACAGCATATGATGGTTCATCTACTCTATATTCCCAGCCAATTATAGGTATGCAAAATTATCGTGCAAACAGTTCTATTGCAGACACTATAACTGATGAAGAAGTTAATGGTTTCCTAGAGAGTTCTAGTGAAGCTTTGAAAGAGGCTATTGCTGGAGAAGTAGTTAGACCAGTATTAGAATCTGAGTATGATTGGGTAGGTTCCCTATATGGCAATGCGTCATATGAGTCATACACAGAAGAATATCCTGAGCAGAAGGATCTATATGCTCACTTCTTTAGCTTAGATGAAGATTATGACTCAACAGCTATTGAAGATGAAAATCAAGTTCTTGCAGACATAATTGCTCAATATGCTGATGACTATAAAGCATTAGGTAGTGCATATGCAGGAGATGAATCTTACTTTGCATCTGATGCACAAGCAGTAGCAAGAACTATTATTACAGAAGAAAAGACTGCAGCTGGTGAAGGTGAAGAAGTTCCTAACATTGAAGGTATTAAGAAAATTAGTGATACTCAGATTCAAGTAGTTACAGAGGGATATGATGCTACAGCAATTTATCAAATTGGTGGTATTACTGTTGCACCTCTACACTATTATGGAGATGAAGCACAGTTTGATTATGAAAACAATCAATTTGGCTTCCCAAGAGGAGACTTGTCAATTGTTAAGAGTGTAACAACAAAGCCTTTAGGCGCAGGTCCATATAAATTCGTTAGATTTGACAACAAAGTAGTATTTTTCGAAGCAAATGAAAACTACTACAAAGGTGAACCTAAGGTAAAAGAAATGCAATGGAGAGAAACTTCTGAAGCAGATAAGGTTACTGGTGTTGAACAAGGTACTATAGATCTAACAGATCCTTCAGGATCCAAGACTGTATTCGAACAAATTTCAAGTATTAACAGCAATGGTGAAATTAGCGGTGATAAGATAGTAACTAGCTCAG
>CAZPWO010000125.1:0-6281 GCA_964590525.1 uncultured Herbinix sp.
GTTACAATTTTAGCAGAACCAGCAGTCTATGTATTAACTCGGCAAATTGAGGATGTTACTGGTGGCCATGTTAAAAGAAAAGTAGTTATGATTTTCTTATGTTTAGGAGTTGGATTAGCAGTTGTAATGTCTATAATAAGAATATTGATACCGGAAATACAATTGTGGCACTTCCTGCTTCCAGGATATATTATATCACTGACCTTGTCTTATATTGTTCCTGAGTTGTTTGTGGGAATGGCATTTGACTCTGGGGGCGTTGCATCTGGCCCTATGACGGCTACTTTTATATTAGCATTTGCCCAAGGGGTTGCAGAAGTAACTCCAGGGGCAGATGTTATGATTGATGGATTTGGGACTATTGCAATGGTAGCAATGACACCTATAATTGCACTACAAATCTTAGGCTTTATTTATAAAATAAAAGCAAAAAAGGGAGGGGTGGAACACAATGGGTAATAAACCCAGATTAACAAGTTTCCAGGAGATATGCGTTATAGTGAATTCGGGAATTGCTAGCAAAATTCTACAGAGGTCTAAGAAGATGGGGATTCCAGGAGGAACAGTGATATTGGGAAAAGGCACTGTTAATCATAAAGTAGCTAATTTTTTAGGTATTACAGACTCTAGAAAAGAGATTATTAAGATGGTATCCGACACGAAAAATGCCTATGAGGTATTAGATAGGTTGAATGTAGAATTTCAATTTGAAAAAGCAAATCATGGAATAGCATTTACCAGCTCAGTTAAAGAGGTGTATGGCTCCCGTAATATAAAAAACAAAGAAGATTATGCTAACGATATAGAAGAAAGGTGTGTAGGTTCTATGTATCAGGCTATTAATGTGATTGTAGATAGAGGTAATGCAGAATTTGTAATAGATGCAGCAAGTAAAGCTGGGTCAAAAGGTGGAACTATAATCCATGGAAGAGGTTCTGGGACTCACGAGGTAAGCAAGGTTTTTGCTATTGATATTGAACCGGAAAAAGAAATTGTATTAATTTTATCTAAAGTAGATGAAACAGAGACCATTATTAAATCTATAAGTGAAGAATTGAAAATAGACGAGCCGGGTAAAGGGGTTATATTTGTTCAGGATGTTAATAAGACTTATGGCCTATATGAATAATAATTAATTCTGTAAGAAAAGGAACTGCCAATAGATAATCCCCTTGCCTATTTAAGAGGGGTATATCTGTTAGCGGTTCCTTTTTTTTATTTATATTGGCTTATTTGTGCTTTGTTAAGTCTTTTATATAAACCGTCTTCATTTATAAGTTCTTGGTGGGTACCAGCTTGTACAATTTGCCCTTCTTCAAGTACCAGTATTTGATCTGCATTCTTAATGGTAGATAATCTATGGGCGATAGCGATTATTGTTCTATTCCCAGCTAGATTAGAAATTGCTTCTTGTATCTCTTTCTCAGTTTCTACATCCACAGAGGCAGTTGCTTCATCTAAAATTATAATAGGTGCCCTTCGAAGGATTGCTCTTGCAATGGCTATACGTTGTTTTTGTCCACCAGAAAGTCGCATTCCTCTTTCTCCAACTTTTGTTTGATATTTCTCCGACATATCCATGATATTATCGTGTATTCTAGCAGCCTTGGCTGCCTCAATAATTTCATCATTATTTGCCTGGGGGTTTGCATATCCTATATTCTCAGATATGGTTCCATTAAATAAAAATGTGTCTTGTAATACTAAAGAAATATTTGACCTAAGACTTTCTATTGTTATATCTTTTATATCAATGCCGTCTATTAGTATTTTACCTTTAGTAGGATCATAAAACCTTGATATTAATTGGGTTAGGGTGGTTTTGCCAACTCCCGTAGGGCCAACAAGTGCGATCATTTTTCCAGGTTCACATGAGAAGTTGATATTACTAATTACTGGCACTCCATTTTCATATTGAAAGTCCACATTATCAAATTCAATGCTCCCTTGAACATTGGTTAATTCTAAAGCGTCTGGGGAATCAGAGATCTCGTTTTCAGTATCTAGTATCATCATAACCCTTTCGGCTCCTGCATATGCCTGCTGAATTTCTTCTAGAGTTCTGGCTAGCCCTGTAATAGGAGCGTAAAAGAGGGAGAGATATAATAAGAATGCAACGATGTCTGCAACGGATAGTCCTCCTCTGTATGCCAGTATCCCCCCAAATCCAACCACTATAACATTACCCAGGGATGATAAAAACTCTACTGATGGGTGAAATATACCACTTATTTTCAAAGCATGAAGAATGTGCTTAGTATAATTAGTGGATTTTTCTTTAACTTGATTCATCTCATAATGTTCTTGTCCAAAGGCTTGTATTTCTTGAACCCCAGAAAAATTATCCTGAAGTTTTGCGTTGAAGCCAGCTAAGGCTTTTTGAGACTTTCTAAAGTTTGGACGAACTTTAACTGAAAAAATGTATCCGGAAAATAATATTATTGGTATTGGAATTAGTGTTAAAAGAGCTAGTTGGACATTTATTGATAATAATATAAGCATAACTCCGATAACAGTTACTGTATTAGTTATCATCTCTGGAATTATATGTGCATATAAAAGCTCAAATGTTGCAGTATCATTTACAACACGGCTCATAAGGTCCCCAGTTTGCTTATCTTGAAAGAAACTCATAGATAAGCTTTGAATTTTCGAATACAAACTAAGTCTTACTTCTTGAACTAAATTCCAAGCCGCCTTATGTGCTAAGTAATTGCTTAAAAATCTAAATACAATCCTTAATAGATATAAAAGTATAAGTATTAGTGCAATTTGAAAAATCTTATTTCTTCCTTCTAAATCAACTCCTTGTTCAACTAGTGCTGTCATGTTTGATAGAAGCATAGGTGCCATGAGATTTATAATGGTTAGTATAAGTGTTGAAATAATTGCAACCAAATATAAGGGTCTATAGCGTTTTGCTTCTTTTCCAAGTCTCCATAATAGTTTCATAAAAAACCTCCTAAGTTGTCATTTCCAAACTATCTTAACATAATTTTTTTTACTTGTCTTTATTAACAGAATACTTAAATGGTTTTTGAACAGATACTCAGTGTAATTCATTTGACTTTTTCCTATAAATTAGGTATATTTAATTCGCTTATATAATTTTTAAATTCAAATAACATGATAGGGGAAATAATAATGAGAAAAAAAGTTGCAATTTTAATGGGGAGTGATAGTGATTACCCTGTTGTAAAAGATGCCATAGATACCTTGAATGATTTTGAGGTTTTTACATCAGTGCATATTATAAGTGCACACCGTACGCCTAGACAAGCTACACAATTTGCATCTAAAGCAAAAGAGAATGGGTATGGAGTTATTATTTGTGCTGCAGGAAAGGCGGCTCATCTTGCTGGAGTAATTGCTGCTCACACCACCTTACCAGTTATTGGTTTACCAATAAAATCTTCAACTATGGATGGAATGGATTCCTTACTATCAACTGTGCAAATGCCAAGTGGGGTTCCAGTAGCAACAGTCGCAATTAATGGTTCTAAAAATGCAGCGATTTTAGCAGTTCAGATTTTAGCTATAGGGAATGATGAACTAGATAAAAAGCTAGAACAAATGAAAAGCGACATGGAAGATGAAGTAATAAAAAAGAATGAGAAACTACAAAATGAACTATAAAAATATTTATATTGTATTGACCCTGACAAGAACTTTCCCGGCTAGGGTTATACATTTATACACACAAGAACCTTATGCCCATGCTTCATTAGCATTTGATGAAGATCTTGAGGAAATGTACAGTTTTGCAAGAAAAGGAATATGGAATCCCTTTAATGCTGGATTTATAAGAGAAGATATTAATAATGGATTGTTTGCTAAACATCAATCTACCAAATGTAGTATTTATAGTTTGAAAGTATCTGAAAGCCAATACATAAATTTACGAGAAGTTATAGATGTGTTTAAAAGGAATGAAGACAAATATTCATATAACTACCTTGGGCTTTTGGCGGCTTCAATGAATATTCCAGTTCAAACAAGAGAAAAATATTTTTGTTCACAATTTGTGGCCTATGTACTTGAGTATAGCGGGATTAGTATATTCGATAAAGGTTATGAATGTATTAAGCCAAGAGATATACGAGTGAATTCTAATTTGGAACTTTTATATCAAGGCAAATTATCCAAATACCGATCATATAAAAACAAACAACTTGCCTTACAATAATATAAGGGAGGAAAAATTGTCTATAATCAATGATTTGCTAGTTGAAAAAGGAGTGTCTGAGGCTTTAGCCAAATACATTGCTTATTTAATAGCTACTTTTGCAATAGTTATATTGTGTATTATTGTTTATTTCATACTTAAGAAAGTAGTATTAAAATTAGTTACAAGGTTTATAAAAAACAATAAATTTCAATGGGATGATGTTTTTTTAGAACAGGGTGTTTTTAAAAGGCTAATACAAATGGTACCTGGAATTATAGTTTATACTTTTGCCCCTATTTTTGATGAGGCAGCAAAGATAATACAGGTAATGGCATCTACTTATATTTTAATTCTATTGGCTTTATTAATAGGTGCGCTTCTCCAGTCTTTTGATGATTTGTACCGAAAAAGGGATATTTCTAAGTCAAGACCTATTAAAGGTATTCTCCAGATAATTAAAATAATTGCTTATATCATAATTGCTGTTCTTGTAGTTGCCAATATAATAGATAAAAGTCCTCTTGTCTTATTAGGCAGTATTGGTGCAGCTACAGCGGTGTTTTCATTTGTGTTTAAGGATGCTATTCTTAGTTTCGTTGCAGGAATACAGTTAACAAGCAATGATATGTTACAAATAGGGGATTGGATTGCTATGCCAGATTATGGGGCTGATGGGGATGTTTTAGATATTAGTCTAACAACAGTTAAGGTCCAGAATTTCGATAAAACCATAACTATGATACCGGCATATGCAATGGTATCTAATTCTTTTATAAATTGGAGAGGCATGCACTCTTCTGGTGGCAGAAGAATTAAAAGATCTGTTTATGTTGATGTAAATACCATTAGCTTTTGCACAGATGAAATGATTGAAAAGTATAAAAAGATTCATTATATAAAGGATTATATTTGTGAAAAAGAAAAAGAAATAGAAGAATATAATAAGGAAAACAATATTGATACAGAAGAATTGGTTAATGGTAGGCGGCTAACCAATATAGGAACATTTCGTGCTTATATAATGAATTATCTTAAAAACCATCCAGGGATAAATAACAATATGATTCAAATGGTAAGGCAGTTGGCACCAGAGGAAAATGGAATTCCTCTAGAGGTTTACGTTTTTACTAGTTCTACTGTTTGGACTGAATATGAGGGGATACAATCAGATGTATTTGATCATATATTATCGATAGCAGGAGAATTTGATCTTAAGTTATTCCAAAATCCAACTGGTAATGATATGAGATACATTGCATCAAAATAAGATGAATCAGGGAGGTTGAATATGGATTTGCTATCAAGTAACAGTATATGGATTTATTTCTTTATATTTTTTGGGAAAATATTAGAAGTATCACTTTCTACATTGAGAAATGTATTGGTTAATCGTGGAGAAAAGCTTAAAGGATCAATAATTGCAATTTTTGATATTACATTATGGATTCTTATTACAGGAACTGTATTACAAGGCTTTCAAGATGATATTGTTAAGGTTATTGTATTTGCAGCTGCATACTCTATAGGTAACTATTTGGGAGCTTGGTTGGATGAAAAACTAGCTTTTGGGACTTCCTCAATTCAAGTTATTGTTCCAAATGGAGAAGAAAGCTTTGAACTTGCAGAAGTATTAAGACAGAAGAACTATGCTGTTACAATTCTTGAAGGTCAGGGAAAGGACGGGCCTCGGAATATTATGTATTTGCACTTGCCTAGAAAAAGAATACCCCAGGCAGTTGAAATTGTGAGAAGTGTAATCGGTGATGCAGTTATAATAGTTAATGATGTTAAATCAGTACGTGGTGGATATTTTATGAAAAAATAATCTGAACGGATAAAAGCAGGGATATAATTATATCCCTGCTTTTATCCGTTTGTCTTTTTTTAGAGACAAAACAACAATCATCTATTTAAGAAGATACGACTACTGAATAAATATTGTCTACCGTATCTGATGTTTATTATGGCTAATATAATAAAAAATATTCAATTTATATAAACTTTTATTTTAATGTATTTATATAAATTTTTAATTACGAAATCGTTTAATGAACATATTTAAAATATATTAAAAAAAGCTTGCATATTAATACTAAATGGTTTAAGATATAAT
>CAZPWO010000126.1:0-6270 GCA_964590525.1 uncultured Herbinix sp.
ATTAAAGATTTTGAGTGTGATTTTATTTTGGGGAATTTTAAGATAATTGCAGTTAAAGATAAAGATATTGGATTTATTCAAGTAATTGAAGAACACTTAAATATAAACATAATAGAAATTCATATCACCCCTGAATATCAGGGATACGGTATTGGAAGTGAAATTATAAATCTTATTAATGAGAAGGCAGTGAGCAATAATAAGACAGTAACAATTGGTTGTTTTATTGATAATTGTCGTGCAAAAAAGTTATATGAAAGATTAGGATTTAAAGTGATGAGAATAACTGATACACACTATGAGATGAAGTATAAGTTTGGTAATAATTAATATAAATGAAATATAAGTTACTTCCTGATATAAGTAAGGTACGAAATAAGGGTAGAATTATACAGTATAGTAAAGGGGGTAGATTTTATGGTTGACGGGTATTGTAAAGAAAAACAACCAGATAAGTGGCGAGAAACAATGAATCCTTTCTTATTAAACTTTAATAATTTTCAACTTAAGGAGATATTAGGATATCCTCATGCAGGAAATGATGTTTTTTATGTAAGTGGTATAGGAAAAGAAGGACAAGAAATTAAAGCATTTCTTAAAGTTGAAAGGCAAAAAACAGCTGATATAGAACGAGAAGTTTCTATTATTAAGAATTTAAGTTTTTCAATTTTACCGACCATCATTGATTATTCTTTTGATACTCCTAAGTATATATTAACAGAAGAAGCTGAAGGAAATCGACTATCATATATTTTGGAAAATAATGAAAATATGGAATCCTTAAAATACATGAAAAATTATGGAAAATTAATGGCAAAGATACATAGTGCTAAAATAGAGGCAAAACCTGTGAAACCAAGAAACTTTATATTACCACATGAATTTTATATAGATAATAAATTGGAGTATATAGAACGGTATTTATTAGAAACTGAATTTGAAGATACTAATTGTTTTATTCATGGAGATTGCCATTATGCAAATATTCTATGGAATAATTATAAAGTGACATGCTTATTGGATTATGAATTATCAGGATATGGAAGTAGAGAGTATGATTTAGCATGGGCATTAGTATTAAGGCCAGGGCAGAAATTTCTAAGAACTAAAAAGGAAAGAGAAGTTTTTCTTGAATCATATAGTGGATACCATGATTTCTCAAAAAAAGCTTTTGATTATTATATGGTTTTATTTGGAATTTTCTTTTATAAGATTAGTCCAGGTAAACAAAATAAGGAGTATAGGAATATCCTTATTTATATGATTAAAGAGGTTATTTTTCAAGTGAATGGAATTAAATATTAATTTTTGTGATTAAGAACTAAACAAGTTTGCCACAGTATAATTAGACGAAATGAAATTATTTTTGTAGGAATGGTGGCATGTATTGGAATTGGGATAATTATAGACATTATAAAATATATTTTAAAGAAGAATCTACAATAGAAATAAGTCATAGATACTGCACATCTTTTATAAAGTACGACTTAGTGGTAGAATCATGTTCATCAAAGGTTACAAGCGAATTCATCAATATGTTGTACAAGTATAATAAAAAAATAAGTTTAAAGGAGTTGACAATTATTAAGAAAACTATATTTACTATTATAATGCTTTTAGCACTTCTAACAGGATGTACGGACTCTAATAATGTCAAATCAAAAGAGTATGATGGCGAGAAATTGCTAATTGGAATAATTGGTAATATTCCAGAAATTAGAGAATTGCAGATAGAGTTTAAAGAAATTGATTTTGATATTTTAAAAAAAGATAACTTTGACTCTCAATATGATGCCGTATTCATTACTAAAGATAATTTATCCGAAGCATCTAATGCTGAATATGCTCCAATATACAAGGAATCAGAAATCCCTTTTTATTTTATTGATAATGAAAAATCTCATGTTAGTTTTATTGAGGAGGACCTGTCTTACGAGGATGAACCAGATTCTAAATCTGGAAGATATATAACTGGTTTATTGTATGTTAAGGAGAGGTTTTGGGGTTATGGATTATACAATGATACAAAAAGTGATATAAATATAAAAGATGTATATTCAAGGGTGTTTCAAGATATTTCAGAAATTAAAAATAATGAATTACCATAAACCATAGCATATCATTTATAAATTGCGAACAAACAGGGTCGTCATAGTTTGATAAAGACTATCACTAAAAATGGGGGTGAATTTGTGAAAAATAAAAATATAGTTTTATTAACTATTGTGATTATAGTTCTTGCAACACTTATCCTTGTTAATCCTTTTAAGAAAGATGTTTGGGATGTAAATGCTGAACACTTTAGAGAATCGCTTAATATTATAAGTGGAGATGCTCTTATTGATGACTTGTCAGAGTTTACACCATTTGAGTGGGATACACTCTACAGCTTCACGCCATACACATCTACGGATGAAATATATGAAGTTATTGGGTATAAATGGGATAAGATAGATACAACTGTAAGCGAAAATATGAATCAAATTGTATTCGTTAAAGATGGAAAAGTAGTGTGTTATATCTACGGGTATCCTGAGAATACTAAGTTAGGATTTGATTTTGGAGAATATGAAGGTAATTATATCAAACTTATATCTGCTGAAAAACAATCTTTTGAATTATATAGTCAAAAGAATAATTTGAAATTTTTAATATATGCTAAATGAGTTAAATAAATATATTGAGTGTTGTATGTCGTAATCTTAGTAAATAGAGTCGCCATGGTAGAATTATATGCATTTAAAATGAAAGGGGGTTACTCTTATTAAAAAAAGAAATATAAAATCATCTTTATTTACAGGTTTATTTATGTTTATAATATCTTTTTTATTTGAGTATATAATGCCTAACAAAAGTTCTATAATTACAATTGGAATTGCAGTGTTTGCAGGTTTAATTGGAGGGATGTTAGGAATGAAGTTATTTCCTAATAAATAATATTTTAGAGTTAATTTCATATTTAAAACGATGCATAATTAATATTATATGCAACAAGAAAGAGGTATTAGGATGAATTGTAGAAATTGTAAAAGTACCAGAATAGAAGAAGGTGTTTCAATATCGACATGCATGTAGATAGGTGTGCCAAGAATTTATTGGAAAGGAATGGAAGAAATGAAAACCAGCAGTAATAAAAAATTAGTTATAATAACAATACTTGTTGTTATTGTAATCTTATCAATTTTTTTTCCAAAAAAGACTGCTTATGAAATAGTTGAAGAAAAGCGTGATATAGTTATAGACTACGAACTTATCTCGACCAATGAAATGGATGATTCCATGCTTTTGTATAGTTCGGGAATAATTAATGATAGTAAAGATAATATATATTATGTAGATATGGTAAAAAAAACTCTTACAGGATATAAATGGCTTGGTGGAGGTGGACATATAAATAGAGATATTATAGAAAGTAATAAAGACTTTATAATATCAATACAACTACTCAATGAAGAACAAAATATTACTCCGACTGCTCTTGGCATAATTACAGATGACAAAGTTATAGATGTAATAATAGATATTCCTGGCAAACTAACTAACGCAACTATCTATGATGGAAGAGATAAAAATGAAAAGTTTTATGTAGTCCATATTGATAGAAATATTACAGATATACAAAATTTGATAGTAAGAATTATGTATACTGGTGGTAGTGAAGTAGCATTTTTGCCTTCAGATGAGGAAATGGAAAGACTCCAAAAAGGTAGACAGATATATATTAATGAAGAAGATATTGATTAATATAGTAAGTAGGAAGATAGTCATTAACTATTGTCACATAAGTTGATGACGCACTATTAGAAAAGTATGCCATAAGGGTAGAATTATTTTTAATAAAAGCATATTGAATTTCAGAAAAGAGAGGAGACTAAATTTGTTCAATCATGTTTTAGTGATTTCTATTATAAATATAAGTGCAACATTCTTTATAAGTATAGCTCTTATAAAGAAAAAACATTATACCAGACCTTATAAAATATTTATATTCCTATATGTAATTGGACAGATTGCTGGATATGGATTAGGAGTAGATATATTAAAAGCCGTAGTCCCATCTTTTTCAGACCCTGAGAATGGGGTGGCATATCAAGTAATAACAAGCACTATTTTTCCTTTAATTATTGCATTTATGATTGACTATATTTATAAAATCTTAAAGAAAGAGTAGTTTATTTGATATTCTTTATAGAATAAATTAGTTGACAGCTTTAGCAAATGTCGTAGCGTATGTTATAAAACTTCGGTATAAATCAATAATTGTTATTAGGCAACTCCAACTAATTAAATATAGCAGAATTGGTTTTATGTAGGAGGAGATGAGGAAATATGAAAAATAAATCTAAAATAATTTTATTTACTATAATTATCATTGTACTTTTACTAAGCTCATTCAAAACATCCAAGAAGCCACTAATAAATTTGATAACAAAAAGTGAGATACGGTGTTTGTCAAGTAAGTTGTCGGATTTAGCTATAAGTTTATTTCATTAATTCTTTGATCTAATAATTTCTTGAACCTCAACTTCACTCATAGGATTAAGTGTTACATATTCTGGTAATGACCAATCTCTAATTTCTCCCGACCATCTTTCCGGATGCCTTAATTTGGCTTCCTCATAAGTTTTAATTCGCTTTTCCATTATCTCTTTATCTAAACCAAAATGCCTTTGATAAGGTGAAATAAAATTAATTCCACTGTGCAAATGCTCGTGATTGTACCATTTTACAAACTTATCTACCCATATCCTAGATTCTTCTAAACTTGTAAATCCTTTAAAAGGATATCCAGGTCTATATTTCATAGTCTTAAAAAGAGATTCTGAATAAGGATTATCGTTGCTTACTCTTGGTCTAGAAAATGAACTTTGCACTCCTAATTTTTCTAATGTAGCCTGAAAAGTAGCCGCTTTCATAGGACTTCCATTATCTGAATGCAAAACTAAAGGTCTTCCGGCTATTCCTTGTGCTAACGTAGTTTTTCTTATTAAATATTCAGCATGTTCTGCCTTTTCTTCTTTCCAAACTTCATGGCCTACTATCAACCTACTAAACATATCTAATATCAAATACAGCTTGTAATACTGACCTTTAACAGATGCATTTAGCCAAGTAATATCCCAGGTCCATACTTGATTTGGAGATGTAGCTACATGTGTTGGTGGTTCTCTCTTTACTGACACTTTAGCTCTGGAACGATGAGTATCTAGTTTTTCTTCTTTTAAAATCCTATAGAATGTGGATTCTGATGCTATATATTTGCCTTCGGTTGCAAGTTTTGGAACTATTTGTGATGGAACTAAATCAGCATATTCTGGTGTATTAACTGTCTCTATTATCTCAGATCTTTCTTCTTCAGTTATTTTGTTTTTAGGTGTGGGTCTTTTAATTAAAGGTCTTTGATCTTCTTTTATATCTCCTTCTTTTGTCCATCTTTGATAAGTTCTATCTGTAATATTTAATACTTTACATGCTGGTATTAACCTAGCACCATTTTCTCTTGCTTCGTTGATCAGTTCCACTGCTATAATGCGATCTTGGGTACTGATCATTCTTCCTCTTCGTCCCCCCAAATCGCTTGGGCCTTTTTTCTTAAGACCAATAGTGCTGCTGTTTCAGCTAATGCCTTTTCTTTTCTTCTAAGTTCTCTTTGAAGTTCTTTATTCTTGTTTTGTTCTTCTTTCAAAACACTTTTAAGTTTTTCAGGATCTTCTTTTATAGAAATCATATTAGCATTCAAACATTGCTCTTTCCAAGCCTTAATCTCTTCCACATAAATGCCTTTTCTTCTACAATATTCAGCTAATTCATTTTCAGAAAGAGTAGCAGTTTCAAGTACTACATGAAATTTATCTTGTGATGACCAGTTGTTTTTAGATTTTAAATTAATTGGATTATTCTTTTGTTTTTTATTGTTTGTTCTTACCCATTGGTATATAGTTGATTTAGATATATTAAATTCTTCTGCTAGAGAAGATACGGTTTCATTTGTTGGGGAATCTAATCTTTTTAGAATAGAATCTTTAAATTGTTTTGTATATGTTCTTTTTGAATTGTTTTTAGTCATAGTTTTTCTCCTTAGGTTATTTGTCGTAATTCTATTATATCTTATTTTTGTCCTACGACAACTATCCTAACATATAGGGGATATCTGAGGAAATAGAGTATGTTTCAATTTATTCAAATCAAAAAAGAAAGAAAATAGATAAATTTATAAGTGATGATTTGCAGATATATAATGCAGATTCAAAAAGTTTTTCTTCATATATT
>CAZPWO010000127.1:0-4609 GCA_964590525.1 uncultured Herbinix sp.
TTTTAAAAAGCTGTTGTAATATATTATAAACGACATTATTGAAGAGATAAGGTAGGTGAAGAGTATGTTTATAGATAGAGCTGAGATTCACATAAGTTCTGGTCGTGGTGGAAATGGTATTGTGAGTTTTCGCCGTGAAAAGCACGTTCCAACAGGTGGACCTGACGGTGGAGATGGGGGTAAGGGCGGAAACCTTATCTTTGAGGTTGATGAAGGATTAAATACTTTAACAGATTTTCGTTATATAAGAAAATATCATGCTGAAGACGGAGGAAAAGGCGGTCAAAGCCGTAGTTTTGGCAAGGATGGTAAGGATTGTATTATAAAGGTGCCCCCTGGAACAGTAGTAACAGAAAAGGAAACAGGCAAAGTAGTTGTAGATATGAATTATACTAATAGGCGTGAGGTAATACTCACTGGTGGCAAAGGTGGTAAGGGAAATCATCACTTTACAACCTCTACTAGGCAAGCACCAAGATATGCACAACCAGGACAAGAAGCTATGGAGATGACTGTTATCTTGGAACTTAAGCTAATCGCTGATGTTGGACTTGTTGGATATCCCAATGTAGGAAAGTCAACACTATTAGCTAGGGTTACAAATGCAACCCCCCGTATAGGCAATTATCATTTTACAACTTTAAGCCCTAATCTTGGTGTTGTGGACTTGGATGGTGCAGGATTTGTTATGGCTGATATACCTGGCCTTATAGAGGGCGCATCTGAAGGTGTAGGTCTTGGCCATGAGTTTTTACGCCATATAGAGCGAACTAAGGTTATAATCCATATAGTAGATGCTGCTTCAACAGAAGCTAGAGATCCTATTGAAGATATAAAGATGATTAACAAAGAACTTATTAATTACAATCCAGAATTGGCTAAAAGGCCTCAGGTAATTGCTGCTAACAAGATTGATGCCATTTATGATGAAGAACTAGATGATGTGATTGATAAGATAAGACAAGCCTTTAAAGCTGATGGAATTCCTGTGTTACCAATATCAGCTGTTAGTGGACAAGGAGTCAAGGAGTTGCTATATCATGTAAATGGAATGCTAAAGAACATAGATAGTACTCCAGTAATATTTGAAAAAGAGTTCAATGTAAAGGACTTAATAGATAGAAATCTTACTTATGAAGTTAAGAAGGAAAGTGAAAACTTATATACTGTAGAAGGAAGTAAAATAGAACGAATGCTAGATTTCACTAATCTAGAGACAGAGAAAGGTTTTAATTTCTTCCAAAACTTCTTGAAAGATAATAATATTTTAGAAGAATTAGAGGAACTAGGAATAGAAGATGGTGATACAGTAAGATTGTATGGCCATGAGTTTGACTATTACAAATAAAGGAGGAACTGCTTATGACAACAAAGCAAAGAGCTTATCTAAGAAGTCTTGCTGTGAAGGTTGACCCAATATATCAGATTGGCAAATCATCATTAACACCTGAAATAACAGAAGGTGTATCAGAGGCATTAGAAGCTAGAGAATTAATTAAGATTAGTGTACTAAAAAACTGTATGGATGATATTAATACCTTGGCACAAACCCTAGGAGAGCGTACAAGGTCCGAAGTGATTCAAGTTATTGGAAGAAAAATAGTTCTATATAGGGAATCAGAAGATAATAAAAAAATTATTCTTCCATCCAAATAGAACTGGTTTTTATTTGGAATTTTGCTGATTAAGTGGAAAGAGAGTTGTTTTATGAAGAAAATAGGAATTATGGGTGGTTCTTTTAATCCAATTCATATAGGCCATCTTATTTTAGCAGAACATGCTTTTGAGCAGGCTGGACTTGATAAGATATTATTTATGCCACTGAAAAACCCACCACATAAAGACAAAACCACTATGATATCTGACCAACATAGGCTAGAAATGGTTTCATTAGCAATTGAAGATAATCCTAATTTTGAATTATCTAGCTTAGAGATGGAAAGAAAAGGCACTACTTATACGGTGGATACACTTAATATTTTGAGAAAAGAAAATCCTCATATAGAGTATTATTTTATACTTGGTGCAGATTCTTTTTTGATGATGGAAAATTGGAAAAACCCTAAAGAGTTATTTGAGTTAGCAACAATACTTGTGGCAAACAGGGAAGATGTTAATAAAAGCAAGCTAAGTAAACATTACAATTATCTAAAAAAAAAGTACGGTGCAAGGGCAATATTTATCAACATGCCCAAGATGGAAATATCCTCTGCTTCTATAAGAGAAAGAATTAAGAAAAATAAATCCATTAAATATATGCTTACAGATAAAGTAGGGGAATATATAAACGATAAGCTTGCTCTAGAAGTAATCAGTCTAAGATTAGGACACCTATTAGGTGAACATAGACATGCCCATAGTGTAGCAGTAAGTGAAGTTGCTAGGGACTTAGCGGTTATATATAATTATGATGAAGAAAAAGCAGCATTAGCAGGAATCCTACATGATTGCGCTAAGCATCTATCAAATGAGGAGCTAGTTGAGGAATGTAGGAAAAATCATTTTCATATTTCTGAAGAAGAATTAAAGGTTCCTTCATTGCTTCATGGTAAAGTTGGCTCTATATATGCTGGAAAGATATATGGGGTTGAAGATGAAGATGTTCTAAATGCTATATGTTATCATACAACAGGTCGGCCAGCTATGTCACTTTTGGAGAAGATTATATTTACTGCAGATTATATTGAACCAAATCGAAAAAAGCTAAATGATATTAACAAAGTAAGAATTGCTGCTTACAATGAATTAGATAAAGCCGTTTTTATGATATTAGATAATACATTACAATATTTAAAAGAGACTGGTACACTTATTGAAAAATCTACAGAAGATGCATTTCAGTATTATTATAAAGAAATGAAAGGGGATAGTTAATGGACAGATCAATGGAAATGGCACTATTATCATACCAAGCATTAGAGGAGAAAAAAGGTGAAGATGTTCAGGTTATTGACATTAAAGATATCTCGGTTATTGCAGATTACTTTGTAATATCAAATGGTATGAATCCTTCTCAAGTAGACTCGTTGATTGAAGGAGTTAAAGAAAAACTAGGAAAAAATGGATATGAACCACTGCGGATGGAAGGTGTAAGGTCCGGAAGCTGGGTTTTGCTTGATTATGGCGATATTATTGTTCATGTCTTTTCAAAAGAGGATCGTCTTTTCTATAATCTCGAGAGAATCTGGAGAGATGGAAAGTTTATTGATAAAGAAGAATTAGAGAGTTTATTAATAAAGAAGAATTAGAGAGTTTATTGTTTCTATTTATAAAAAGGCTATGTTTAACCCTGTATAGTTAAACATAGCCTTTTTGTAAATTATTTGCCTTTAAAAACCTAAAACATTCTAAACAAGCCTATTACCTTACCAATAACATTTAGTTCAGTTAAAATTATTGGATCCATAGCATCATTCTCAGGTTGTAAACGATAAAAACCACTTTCTTTATAGAAAGTCTTCACAGTCACTTCGTCTCCAATTAAGGCAACTACAATATCTCCATTCTTAGCGTAAGTCTGCCTCTTTACAATTATTTTATCTCTATTAAAAATTCCTGCATTAATCATGCTATCACCCTTTACATTAAGCATAAAGGTTTCTTCGTTAGGCATATACTCTGAGGGAATCGGAAAGTATTCCTCAATATTCTCTACTGCAAGCATAGGTTGGCCAGCTGTAATTGTTCCAACCAGGGGAACGTTAACCAATTCACGCCTAGTTATATTAAATTCATCATCAATAATCTCAATAGCTCTTGGCTTTGCAGGATCCCTACGAATATAGCCGTTTCTCTCCAAAGCCTCAAGGTGTGAGTGAACAGAAGATGTTGATTTTAAACTTACTGCCTCACAAATTTCCCGTACAGATGGGGGATATCCTTTGTTAATAATCTGAGATTTTATGAATTCAAGTATTTCCTTTTGCTTGGTGCTAATCTTACCATACCCCATTATTTCTTCCTCCTATGATTTTATCTTAATTGGTTTATTTAGAATCAGTATATCACATGTTTATATACAAAGCAAAACTAATGTTCTGAAAAAGGAAGAAACGTTTGCAAAAGAGAAACTTTGTTCGAAAAACCGTTGACAAACAAATGTACGTTCGTTATAATTGAATTAACAAAACAGACGTTCTTGTTTAGCAAGGATTAAAGATAAAGTCCTAAAGCTTGTGAAAATTAGTATTTCGCAAAACAAAATGGAGGATTAAGTATGTATAATTATGATAAGAGTAGCGGGATTAGATTCCATAGGATTAGCTGGAATATGAAGAAGTTATTAATTGGGGTCATAGCTTCATTACTATTAATTATTGTTTCTTTATTAATATTCAGTAAGACAGTAACTGCTGAAGGAGATAGAGATAGAATTAAAATAGTTGCTAGTATTGAGATAAAGAAAGGCGATACCCTATGGACCATTGCAGAAGATTACATGACAGATGATTATGATAACATAAATGAATATATTTTAGAAATTAAAAGAAGTAATAGTTTATCAACAGACACTATTCATACAGGCCACTATTTGATAGTGCCATATTATGTGGATGCAGGTAACTGATAAGAAATTAAAATGTTATATTAACAAATGGATGGGATTAAT
>CAZPWO010000127.1:4709-6244 GCA_964590525.1 uncultured Herbinix sp.
ATAAAGTCTTTAAAATCAGCCAATATAATAAAATATTTGATTATTGGATGATATTATTATATAATAATACAGTGTTTTTATAAATTTCGGAATTAAATGTTACATATAAAAGATGTATAGAAAGAGGTATTAATATATGACGGGATTTAAAGTAGTTAAATTTGGTGGCAGCTCTTTAGCTGATGCCAATCAATTTGAAAAAGTTGCAGACATAGTAAAGGCAGATAATTCGAGAAGGTTCGTTGTAGTTTCAGCACCTGGTAAGCGATTTCCAGATGACATTAAGATAACAGACATGCTTTATGAATGCTATGAAAAGGCTATTGCAAAGGAAGACTTTTCTAAAGAGTTTTCTGCAATAAAAGAACGGTACAATTCGATTATAAAAGACTTATCATTGGATATTTCTTTAGAAAAAGAATTTGAATTTATAAAATATTCATTTGAGCACAGTGTGGGAAGAGATTATGCTGCTAGTCGAGGTGAGTACTTAAATGCCATGATCTTAGCTGATTACCTTGGTTTTCCTTTTGTGGATACTGTAGGCTTACTATACTTTGATGAAAAGGGTGAATTTGATCTTGAGAAAAGTGCACCTTTAATTGAATCTAAGCTTTTAGAATTAGGTCACGGAGTAATTCCAGGCTTTTATGGCTCCATGCCTAATAATACAATTAAAACATTTTCCAGGGGAGGTTCTGATATTACTGGCTCTATTGTTGCCAATGCAGTTGATGCAGATCTATATGAGAATTGGACAGATGTTAGTGGTTTCTTAATATGCGATCCTAGGATTGTTAATGAGCCTAAACCCATTACAACAATAACTTATAGGGAACTTAGGGAGTTATCATATATGGGGGCTTCAGTATTACATGAAGAGGCTATATTTCCTGTTCGCACTAAAGGAATACCTATTAATATAAAGAATACTAACCATACTGAAGATCCAGGAACAATGATTGTTGAAGATACAGATATGGAAAGTAAGTATACTATAACAGGGATTGCTGGTAAAAATGGTTTTTTAACTATTAATATTGAAAAAGATAGAATGAACAGTATGATAGGTTTTGGAAGAAGTGTACTTAGGGTTCTTGAAAAGAATGGTATTGGTTTTGAGCATATGCCTTCAGGAATAGATACTCTTAGTGTTATTATTAGAGAAGAAGCTATAAAGGGTAAGGAACAGATTATTATAGAAGAACTTGAAAGCCGAGTTAAGCCAGATCATATTAAACTTGAGAATGATTTAGCTTTAATTGCAGTAGTTGGAAGGGGAATGAGGCAAACCAGGGGTACTGCTGCTAGGATATTTTCAGCCCTTGCCCATGCAAGAATAAATGTTAAAATGATAGATCAAGGTTCATCTGAGCTAAATATTATTATTGGTGTATCAGAGACAGACTTTGAAGAAGCTACAAGAGTTATATATGATATGTTTGTTTTAACTGAAGAATAAAATAGGGAAGCAAGCTTATTCTTCTTCCCTTAATTTAACCACATTGGCGGCACTACGTCTGCGACTATCTTCA
>CAZPWO010000128.1:0-6240 GCA_964590525.1 uncultured Herbinix sp.
GCTATGCAAAAGGGATTTGATCAGGCTACTAAAGCTTGGGGAAGAGAACTGCCAGACATTTCCCAGGATACTATGAAGGCTTCAAATCAATTGTTTGAAGATTATTATACCTCAAAACAGGTGAATAATTAGAGTAAGAATAAATTATTGTAAATGAAAGAGTTTATCAGGTGTCAGAATTTGGTATCCCAAAGTCTGACGCCTTTTTTATATCCTATCATAAAGCCCGGCTTTAACAACATTTAAGTCATCATAGCCTTTAATAAAATACTCACAGCTACTTGTATTAATGAAGGCAGTATATCTAGTATAATCATATGCGCCTTGGCTAGTTATTACAGCACCCTTTGGTATGGATACATTTCCCAGGATTTGAAAGCAGGCTGTAACAGCTTCTGTCCCATCCTTTGGCTTAGGAATGCTTGATTTTAGGTAAGCGACTCTTACAAAACGCTCTGGAGAGGTGAAACCACCTGGTAAGTTTGTAGTTCCTCCGGCTTGCCCAAAGGGGGTTAACTTATAATTAGCCCAGAAGGCTTCCTCTGATTGCGTTGGTGAAGCATTCATATAGTTTCTTAAGTTTGTTAGATGCCACTGAAGGTCAGGACTATTTGCCATGACACCAACTGGATTATCTAATATTTCTAAACCCCTACTGGTAGATTCAATTGTTACACATGCTCCGCTTCTGTCAGTAGCAATCCAATGCAAGGGGGCTATTGTGTTTGTAACTGGATCAGCTATGCCTACTATATTGATGTTTTTCAGTAGAGATGGCAATTCATTTACAGAGGCACAATTACCTAAGATATAATGGAGGAAGTCTATGGATGTAATGGAAATAGCTCTTTTTTGACTTGTAGCCGTACTATATTGAGCGTAACCAGCAAAATATAAAGCAGCTGCAGCAAAACCATTTTCATTGACCCCATCAAAAAGCCCAAACATACCATCTAACTCCTGGCCAAGTCCAATAAATCCATAGGAGTTTCTCATTGGACGATTATCTATGGAGTTATTCCATACAGAATAATTAGGAACAAGATAGACTTGTGGGATAATATCATGTGAAAAATCCATTGTTCTACCAAAAAAAACCTCATTAGATTGTGTTTGCAAGGTCATTGCTGTGCACATAATAAACTCCTTTTGAAGTATTTGTTTGTATAATATATGTGAATGGATAGCAGATGTTTCCATGGCTAATCAAAACCGCCAATGTTTAAGAGAATTAGATTAATATTATCAATTTCAATAAAACTTATTAGTCATTATTGCCTGTTTAAATCTACTGAAGTATATTATAATTACAAATACTCATTTGTTTCAACTTAGCTTAAGTGCTCTTAATAGTAATTATATTGTTGGAGCTACAAATGATTCTAATTTTATTGGAAGGATGGTATCTTGTGAATAAGAAATTGAAAAAAATATTATATATAACTTTAGCTTTTATATTTGTTGCTATTGGAGCTCTAGGTGCGATACTACCTATTTTACCAACTACACCTTTCCTTTTACTTGCTTCTTTTTTCTTTACTAGGGGTTCTGATAAATTTAATGATTGGTTTATATCTACAAAACTATATGAAAACCACCTTGAATCCTTTATTGAAAACAGAACTATGGAATTAAAGACCAAGGTAAAACTTTTGACATTTGCAACAAGTGTTTTACTTATATCTGGATATTCGGTAAAAATATTGCCCTTTAGGATATTTATAGGCATTGTTATTATTTATCTTTATTATTACTTCATCTTTAGGATTAAAACCATAAAAAAGACTTAATATCTAAGCAACTATATGTCCTATTTTTATAATCAAAGTTGTTTGACTATAAAAGACCATAGTGTTATAATTTGCTGACAATAAATTAAGCAGGTCAACTATGTAGAAATGCCATAGGATCTGCTTAAAATAATGTGTAGCTTTTAGAATTAAATATAAAAACAGGAGAGATAAAATTTGAATCAAGAATATTGGGATAAAGCCAGAAAGTTTCACGGGCATGAATGCCCTGGCCTTGCAATTGGGGTTAAGCTTTGCCAAGCAGTTGTTGAAAAAATGAACCTTAGTCCTGCTATTGATGAGGAGCTAGTTTGTATAAGCGAAAACAATGCCTGTGGTGTTGATGCGGTGCAAGTATTAATGGGTTGTACCATGGGAAAAGGTAATTTGATTTATAAGCCAAGAGGTAAACAGGCATTCACTTTTATTAATCGTGACAAGGGTCAAGCCATGAGGTTTTACCTAAAAGCAAGAAATGACCTAATGGAGCGATTAGAGTATCAGGAGTATCTTCTAAGTGCTCCAATTGATGAGCTGTTTGATTGTGAGCCTGTGGAAATTAAAATACCTGAAAAGGCAAGGCTTTTTTCATCCTTGTCATGTGAGGTATGTGGAGAGTTTGCTTCGGAAAACAAAATTCGCTTACAGGAAGGTGAAAAGCTTTGTTTGGATTGCTTTGATGATTATAGCCGTGGTTGGTAAATAACAAGGAATTGAAAAATTATAATTTATAGGAGAAATAAGTATGACCATAAAAAAGACACTAATACAATTTTTATCTGTTTTCATAATACTGGGCCTTGTTGCCTGTAGTAATACATCTAATAGTTTAGATCCATTAAGCCAGTCAGAGACAAGAAGTGTCACAGATGTTTGGGGAAGAGAAGTTGAAATACCAAGTACAGTACAAAGGATCATTTGCCTAGGTTCTGGGGCACCTCGCATGGCTGCATATTTGGATGTTATGGATATGGTGGTTGGAGCTGAACAACACGACTTGGATGACATGACTGTTTTAAGGGATTATAGTCCTGTTTATTATGAGATGCTTAAAGATTTACCCCTAGTAGGTGCAGGGGGTGGAAGTGGAAGTAATAACGGCTATCCAGAAGAAATAATAAGACTTGCACCAGATGTAATTCTGGCTGGTTTTTCTCAGGAAGCAGCGGATGAGCTTCAATCTCAAACTAATATACCTGTAGTTGCCGTACGATATATTAGCAATGGACTGGCAAATGATAGTTTTTATGATGCAATGGATATATTTGCAGAAGTTGTTGGAGCGCAAGAACGCTGTGACTTACTCCTGTCTTTTATTGATAAGTGTAAAGAGGATTTAAGCAGCCGTACAATCAATTTTCCGGATGTTGAAAAATTAAGGGCATATACTGGAGCGGTTACATTTAGTGGCAGACATGGGTTTGCAGGTACATACTCCAACTTTGGCCCGTTTACGGCAATTAACGCCATTAATGTTGCGGACGAAGTTGCCCAGGAAGGCTATTATGAAGCGGATTTGGAAAAAATAATTGTCTGGGATCCGGATGTTATCTTCTTAGACCCGGCAAATATGAATTTAGTCAATGATGAATATGCTACTAATCCTAGCTATTTTAAATCTATTAGAGCGGTAAAGGAAGGAAATGTCTACACCATGCCTTCATTTAATAATTGTGGGATGAACATTTCATATGCTTTGATGAATGCTTATTATTCTGGTATTGTTTTGTTCCCCCAACAATTCAGTGATGTGGATATGGCGGAAAAGTCAGAAGAGATTTTAGACTTTTTTCTTGGGGAAAACATATATGATACTATGGCTGAGGCCGGACTTTATTACGGGACAATTATAATAGGAGAATAGTTTAAATGGAAGCCTCTATAGATTCAAAAGAAAATTTAAAGGAATACCAGCAATACATAGGAAGAAAGCGGATTGTAATTCTATTACTTGTTATCATCTTGTTTTGCATGTGTCTGCTGTGCTTGTCTCTTGGTTCTTCCGGCCTTTCTATCTCAGAAGCCTTGATGGCTTTCTTTGGCAAGGGTACCATAGAAAGCAAGACGATCATATGGAATGTACGGATGCCCAGGGTTGGAGCTGGTATTGCTGTTGGTCTTGCCCTTGCTATGGCTGGTTGTATCATGCAAAATGTACTGCGAAATCCTTTAGCGTCAGCATCCACCCTTGGTGTATCTCAGGGGGCAACCTTTGGGGCAGCCTTTGCAATTGTATATCTTGGTGCAGGAACTCAGATCAATTCTGGCTCCTTGGCTGCAATTACAGTTACAAATCCTTATATAGTTACAATATGTGCTTTTTTAGGTGGTATAGCCACAACTGCACTTATTCTTGGATTGTCACGTGTTAGCAAAATAACACCATCTACCATGATATTGGCTGGTGTTGCAATTAGTTCACTTTTTACTGGTGCTACAACACTTGTGCAGTATTTCGCCGATGATGTAATGGTTTCCACCATTGTATATTGGACTTTTGGCAGTCTTGGTCGGGCCGGATGGAATGAGATTTCTTTGATTTTCCTTCTTAGTTTTCTTGCTTTTATATATTTTATCTTAAATCGATGGAATTATAACGCAATGGAGAGTGGTAGCCATACAGCCAAAAGTCTTGGTGTATCAGTAGACTTTTTGATTATAATTAGCATGATAGTCTCATCTTTGATATCTGCTGTATCAGTAGCTTTTGTAGGTACTATTAATTTTATAGGACTGATTGCGCCACATATTGCACGGAGATTTGTAGGAAATGACTACCGCTTCCTTATACCCTGTTCTGCACTTATAGGCGCTATAATAATGTTGGCTGCTGATCTAGCATCTCGAATGCTTATTGCGCCTACAGTTCTCCCCATAGGTGCACTTACCTCCTTTCTTGGAGCACCTATATTTCTGTATTTGATAATTAAGAAAGGAAATATAACATGATACAAATAAATAATATTTCTTATTCATACATAGATAATGAAGTTCTAAAAGATATTACTTTTCAGATTATGCCAGGGGAATGCGTTGCCGTATTAGGTAATAATGGTTCGGGAAAAAGCACTCTTATTACCTGTCTGAATAAAATCCGAACTCCGGATAGTGGAGAGGTCTATATGGAAAAGCAAGATCTTTTAAAAATGGGAAGATTGGATATTGCTCGTTCCATCTCCTATGTGGCACAAAAGAGTGAAAGCAGTCAAATGACTGTATTTGATGCTGTACTTTTAGGGCGTAAACCTTATATCAAGTGGGGGGTATCCCCGGAAGATATTAAATTATGTGATTTGATGATAGATAAAGTGGGTATGTCTAATTTCAAACTAAGGTATATTAATGAGCTTTCTGGAGGAGAGCTTCAGAAGGTTATGCTTGCCAGAGCCTTTGTACAAGAACCGAAACTTTTACTTTTAGACGAACCCACAAGTAATCTAGACCCCAAAAACCAGTATGATATGCTTAAGTTGGTTCATGATATGGTTAAGGATAGGAATATATGTGCATTGATCGTCATTCATGATCTGAACTTGGCTTTGTCTTATTGTGATAAATTTTTATTTATAAAAGATGGTTATGTATTCCGTTACGGAGACCAATCAATTATAACTGAGGATACGATTTCTACAGTTTATGGAATCGATTCTTCCATAGCTGAAGTTAATGGTAGGAAAATCGTCCTATTTGGTTGAACAAGACAAGCTGATTAGATGATTAAAATTGACCGCAATATAGGAGGGGAATTTTCAATATTCTCGTTTTTATATAATATTTGAAAGCAATGAATAAATAATACAAGTTGACATAGAATATTTGGGAGCTTATTATGAGTTTAAGAACATTGATAAATATTAAACATAGGGTGTAATCTAACATTTTGACCAAAAAAAACAAGATAAATTGTAATATTTTCAAAATAATATTTGATTTTTTCTTAAAATCATGTATAGTTATATGGGGAACGTTTAATATCTTTACTTTTTGTGAAGAATTTAACTAACCCTAAAATTGCAAGTAGCTATTTAAATACTATTATAAAACGAAAGAGGTTGATAACAAGATGGCAAAAATTGATTTAAGCAAGTATGGTATATCTGGAACAACAGAAGTAGTGCATAATCCTTCTTATGAAAAATTATTTGAGGAGGAAACTAGACCTGAACTTGAGGGATTTGAAAAAGGACAGGTAAGTGAACTTGGTGCTGTTAACGTAATGACAGGTATATACACTGGACGTTCACCTAAGGATAAATTCACCGTAATGGATGAGACTACAAAAGATACTATATGGTGGACTTCAGAAGAATTTAAGAATGACAACAAACCGGTTACACAGGAAGCATGGGACGAAGTTAAAGGACTTGCAATGAAAGAACTTTCTGATAAGAAGCTTTTTGTAGTAGATGCATTCTGCGGTGCTAATGCAGATACCCGTATGTCAATTCGT
>CAZPWO010000129.1:0-4412 GCA_964590525.1 uncultured Herbinix sp.
CCCACGTATCTAGCTTGGAAGGCTAGTGTTCTACCATTGAACTACACCCGCATGTTGTGTATAAGTCGGGGTGACAGGATTCGAACCTGCGACCTCTTGATCCCAAATCAAGCGCTCTAGCCAAGCTGAGCCACACCCCGATTTATCTAATTGAATTACATGTCTAAAGAAGTAACTCAACTAGGACGCAAGAATCATTATATAATAGCCTGGGACTATTGTCAACAAGTTTTTAAAAGTTTTATAACATTTCCACTTTTCCTAATTTAACTTGTATTTACGCTCTTTCTTCGTACATTTTGCACATATCAAATTCATTATTATTCCAGCTCATCCAAGTGCTTTAGTGTAAAACGGGCATTCCCTTTGGAATCTATATCCATAATTATAAATGTAGGTATTCGTCCACTCTGTCTTGGTAAAGAGATACTACCTGGATTTATCAGACTAACCTTGCCTTTGGTGTCAATCATTGGTACATGAGTGTGGCCAAACATAACTATATCGGCTTTGTTTTTTATAGCAGCTTCTTCGATAGAAGAAGTGCTATAATTCACACCATATTCATGTCCATGAGTTATCATAACCTTAAACTTGCCAATCTGCAAGATTTTTTCCTTTGCCATGTTAATATAAAAGAAATCGGTATTACCTGCAACCATCTCAACTGGGCAAGGTGCTATGTATTTTATATGGTCTGCCCCATCTCCTATATCACCCAAATGTATCATTAAATCAATTGGGGTCACTTGCTTTAAAAGGCTTTTTATTTGCTTTAATCTCCCATGATTATCACTAACTATTAGCACTTTCATCTTATCATTCTCCCAGTTTGCCATACTTGTCTTTTAAAACCGTTTTTATCTCTCTTAATGCCTTTCCCCTATGACTAATTTTGTTTTTTTCTTCTATTGTCATCTGGGCAGTGGTAGATTCAAATTCAGGCACATAGAAGATTGGATCATATCCAAAACCCTCATCTCCTTTAATTTCATCTGCAATGTACCCTTCCATTGTTCCTGTTCTGCTAATAAGTTCTCCATTAGGGGATATAAAGGCTATAGCACAAACAAATCTTGCGCTTCGCTCTTCAGCTACAGCATCCGCTAATTTATCTATGATATAATTGTTTTTAATATCATAAGAAGTATCTTCTCCCAGATACCTAGAAGAGTGGACCCCTGGGGCTTTTCCAAGATAATCAACCTCTAGCCCAGAGTCATCAGCCATCACAAACTCCCCGGTTACTTCCATGATCCTACGGGCTTTTATAATAGCATTTTCTTCAAATGTACTACCATCTTCCTTAATATCAATATCTAAATCAAGGTCATTTAATGAGTAAATCTCCACATCTAAATCCATTAAAGCTTCCCTTATTTCAATCATTTTTCCTTCATTAGTTGTTGCAAATATAATCTTTTTCATATCCTCTAATCCTCTATTTCCTTATAGGCACTTAAAATACCTTGGTAAATTCCTTGAGCCACTTTATCTATGTTATCTTGTTTTTTTAGATATTCTAAATCATTATAGTTGGATAAATACCCCACCTCTATTAAGACAGCTGGCACCTGGGCATTTTCTAGTATAAAGATATCATCTTCTTTCCTTTTTTCCAATCCCTTTCTTCTTAATGAAGTTGTAACATCTAGTTGATTACTAAAAATCTCAGCTAAGTCCTTCGTCCTGATATTGTTAAACTCATTATCATAATATAGAATCTCTGTACCATTTGGTCCTGACTTCAAGTTAGAGTTACAGTGAATACTAATAAAGAAATCACTGTCCAAATCATTCGCCAGTTCTACCCTCGGTCTTAAATATAACTGTTGATCATCTAGCCTAGTATAATAAACTTTAATATTCTCACTATCAAGAAGCTTCTTTAAGGATAATAGAATCCTAAGGTTAAAGTCCTTCTCATAGTGATTTCCATATAATGATATAGCACCTGGATCTCTTCCACCATGACCTGCATCAATAACAAGAATATTGTCGTAGATTTCTCTTGGCTTCTTCAGATCTATATAAAAGTACTTATCATCTTCTAAAACAACTGCTTCATAGACATGGTCTAGTTCTATTAGTATTTCATGACCTCTTATGTTGATTTCACGAACTATATCATAACCATAATCTCTTATAACTTCATGTGCAACATCATCACTTCCTGTAGCTTCAATCACTTTATTATATTCAAGATAGACCACTTGTCCAAAATAAAACTTCGAATTATTAACCCTACCTATTAAGCTAGTATCTACATCCTCATTATCAGCACCTTGCAAGGTTAATAATAGGCTTTTATTAATATATCGATTCTCCAAGGTCATGGTGACCTTTTTATTTTTAGGTTTTTTAATAATTATATATTGGTCATCCAATAGTTTAAGTATTTCTTTATCGGCAAACTTGAAATCCTCCTTTGAATAAAAAGGATGTTCTTCTTCTTTTTCATCTTGAATTGTTTTAATGGGTTTTATTTTTTTTTCTATTTCCCTTTCTTCAGCAGGAGCTTTCCCATCTATGGTTATAGAATCATTTGCATAACTTTCAACTAGATGGCTTTCCCTATTATATAAATAAGTGCCCACAATAATAACCATCATTAATACAAGGCTTTGGATTGCAGCCCTTTTAATTAGTATATTATCCATGCCATCCCCCATTCTGCAAGTTATATTAAGGGCACCCATAACAAGTGCCCTTTAAATTTATTTTTGGATTCTTGGAGGCCTTGGCCCCATAAATTGATAGAGATACGTTTTCATCATTCCATTATAAAGCTTTCTGTTTTTATCAGCTTTTCTTCCTATATATCTCTCCGTGTCATCAAAGGCTGTAAGAATATAATAAGACCAAGTATCAAGGTCTCCAAACACCTTTCCTATCTCTTTATATAGTTTTGGAATATCTTCTTTCTCTTCCATTCTCTCACCATAGGGCGGATTAGTAATGATGAAACCGTATTTTTTACTACTACTTAACTCACTTACTGGCTTATGCTGAAAGTGTATCAAGTCCTCCACCTTAGCTAATCTAGCGTTCTCCCTAGCCGCTTTCACAATCTCTTCATCAATATCATATCCCTGAATGTTCATCTCAACATCTATAAGTATATTGGCCTCTGCTTCGTCCCTTGCCTCCTGCCAAATCCTTTTTGGAAATAAGCCTTGCCAGGTCTCAGCTATAAAGCTTCTATTGATTCCTGGAGCTATTCTTGCCCCTATCATTGCCGCTTCTATAGGAAATGTCCCGCTTCCACAAAATGGGTCAACAAGAATCCTGTCTTTATTCCAAGGGGATAGCATAAGTATAGCAGCAGCTAAAGTCTCCGTAACAGGTGCCTTGCTGGCTAATCTACGATATCCTCTTCGATGAAGTGATTCACCAGAGGTATCAATACTAATAGTCACTATATCCTTCATAATGGTTACACGTATAGGGTATGATGCCCCTGTTTCCTGGAACCACTCTACTTTATATACTTGCTTCATTCTTTCCACCATAGCTTTTTTCATGATAGATTGAATGTCTGATGGGCTAAAAAGCTTACTATTTATAGAATTAGCTTTAGCAACCCAGAACTTTCCATCGTCCGGAAAATAATCTTCCCAAGGGATATCTTTTGTTTTTTCAAATAACTCATCAAATGTTTCAGCTTTAAAGGACCCAACCTTTAGTAAAACTCTTTCTGTTGTTCTGAGAAACATATTAGCCCTTGCACAGGCTTCTGCTCCTCCAGTAAAGCTCACTTTACCATTATCCACTTCCTTAATGGCATATCCCAAATCTGTAATTTCTCTTTTTAAAACTGCCTCCATTCCAAAATGACATGGTGCAATATATTCGTATTTTTTCATTTCTACCTCCAAGTTTTCTCCTATTACTCTTTTGTTTCTCTTAACATTAATTCTAATGTTTTTTTATCTTACAGTCAATGTATATTATTCTATTACCTTTCTAATTCACCACCATATGCTTTAATTCCACCATATAGGCTTTTAATATTATAGCCTTCTTTAATAAGATCTCTAGCCGCCAATAAGCTTATATTCCCTCTGTCACAGTAGAGAATTATAAGTTTATTATGTGGCAACTTGTTTTTATAATCTTCCAAGTCTGTATATGGAATGTTAATGGCTTTAGGTATATGACCAACCTTATACATATACTCTTCTCTCACATCTATAATCATTACATTTGCTTTCCCTATATAATTAACAATATCACTTGTTCTAATTGTATCAAACGACATATCAGTATAAGCACCACCTTTATATGACATGATTCACCTAGTATATTATATTCAAATTATCTTATTTTGTTAATGTATTTATGTAAGTAAAAAGGGTGCATTTTAACATATATAATTATAGTTAAGATACACCCTAATTACTACTGATTAT
>CAZPWO010000129.1:4512-6182 GCA_964590525.1 uncultured Herbinix sp.
TGCATTTTAACATATATAATTATAGTTAAGATACACCCTAATTACTACTGATTATTCTAATTTCTTATATCAGGTTTATTAAAAAGTCTAATAAAAACTAATAATTGTTATCTAAATCATCTAGATTTCTATAATTGCTTCTTTGGGAATTATTAGCCTCATTTCTAGAGTTGTTGTTTGGACAATTACGTCCAGTGTTATTATTACTATTAGCATTTCTTGCATTGTTTTCATTAGCGTTTCTAGAGTTGTTGTTATTAGCGTTTCTAGAATTGTTGTTATTAGCGTTTTTAGTATTGTTATTGTTTGCATTGGTATTTGCATTTCTAGAATTATTTTTGTTCATATTCATACATTGCCTCCTAATGATAAAATAAGTTTGTATTACAACTTTATTGTTTGTATTTTCATATTAAATATACATAACAAATTTTAAAATAAGAGTCACAAGTGTGTGTTTTACCAAAAAACAACTGTTAATCCATGGTAAAAATTTTTATAAAATTTTCTTATTGCATATTCCTAATAGCTGTATTATAATAATAAGGTGTTTAGGTTTAACCTAAACATTATATAACCCCTTATTAATTATTTATACTCCCCTCATGAAACGATCGCTTGGCTCCCCCTCGCGGTCGTTTCTATTTTTATGTTTTTATTATATTTTAAAATTTGTTACCGTCGACGGAATATACTTATTAAAGATATTATAATAAACACAGGAAGACCAAATGAGAAAAATAATCTAAATAAAATTCTCCCTACTGATAAGACTAACGTTAATAGTACAAATAAGACTAATACAATTATTATATAATAATACCACTTAAATTTGACATTATATTTATTTTCGTTTTTACTTCTATTGTCACCATAATTTTGGTGACTTCTATAACTTTCACTTGAATCTCCATATCCACTAGATCTGCCTGTTTTCTCTCTTGCAGCTTGCTCTTTCGCTATAATAGTTTTTCCTATAAGTGTGGGCTCACCTAATTCATCTAATTTTTCTTGCTCTTCCTGCTTGGAATTAGAGGATATATAGTTATTATAATACCTTATGTTTTCATCTATTATTTTCTGTGAAACCTGGCCCTCTAGGGTTCGTCTCAATATCTCTAGAAACTTTTCTTTATTCACGGCATTCGGCCTCCTTTTTCACATTCTATCAGATTTCCCCTTATGTGTAAACCTAAGTTAAAAATGAACCCTGGGAAACTAATTATATAAAAAAAGTGTATGTTGCACACAGAGGTGTGTAACATACACTTTAACGTGCGCTAGAGGATTCGAACCCCCGACCTTCTGGTCCGTAGCCAGACGCTCTATCCAGCTGAGCTAAGCACACATAAATAATAAAAAACAAACAATAGTGCATCGCACTATTGTTTAAATGCCGGCGACCGGAATCGAACCGGTACGGGATATTAGTCCCGCAGGATTTTAAGTCCTGTGCGTCTGCCTGTTCCGCCACGCCGGCACTAATGGGACCTATAGGACTTGAACCTATGACCCCCTGCTTGTAAGGCAGATGCTCTCCCAGCTGAGCTAAGATCCCATAAAATTGGATTTATATATGACTCAGACAGTTTTGCAGACTAAGTCAAAAAAATAGTGGACCTTCAGGGACTTGAACCCCGGACCGACCGGTTATGAGCCGGTTGCTCTAA
>CAZPWO010000130.1:0-5970 GCA_964590525.1 uncultured Herbinix sp.
TTGTTGCAATTTCACTTATAGTATCTTCTATTATGATTGGTGTTATTACTCTTATCTCTGTACAGGAGAGAACAAAGGAAATTGGTATTTTACGTGCCATAGGTGCTTCTAAGCGTGATGTTTCCAGTATGTTCAATGCGGAAACAATGATTATAGGATTCGCCTCAGGACTTCTAGGCGTAGTTGTTACTTATCTGCTTATCATACCTATTAACGCAATATTACATCGTGTGACTGGTATAGGAAACCTTAGTGCATACCTGCCTTTACCTGCTGCTATTATCCTTGTGATTATCAGTGTATCTCTTACATTGATTTCAGGAATAATTCCATCAAGAAGTGCAGCAAAGAAGGATCCAGTGGTAGCATTAAGAACAGAATAAAGTAGATATTAGATAATTATATATGGTGCATTACTAAATGAATCAAAAGAAAAGATTCACTTAGTAATGCATCTTTTTTTGCTAAAAACTTCACATAGATTCAACTTTACTATCTACAAGATATGCTATATCATTGATAGTTAGGTGGAAAGATATAAACAAGAGAAGGGAATGAGACATAAATTATGAGTACAAGTGACAGAAGATGGGACAGAACATTGGAGATAAAGACCACAGGCCGAGATAGTTACGATTCTGACCAACATCGCTTTGCCTATGAAGCATCACCTTACATAGTCTTAGAACGATTGGCTGATAGTGGATTAATAGGAGAAGATGATCTTGTTTTGGATTATGGATGTGGAAAGGGTCGAGTAGGTTTTTTCCTTTCATACAAGACCAAGGCAAAATCCATAGGAATAGAATATACTGAAAGAATTTACGGGGCAGCAGTAAGAAATCTAAGTACAGCTATTTCAGCTGATGGGGTCAGCTTTTTAATGGAGAATGCTGAAGATTACCAAGTGCCAACAAAAGTGAATAGGTGTTATTTCTTTAATCCCTTTTCCGTAGAAATACTTGAAAATGTAATGGCAAAAATTATAGAGTCCTATTATCTTAAACCTAGGGAAATATTATTGTTTTTTTATTATCCATCAGAAGAATATATATCTTATCTTATGACTGTAGATGAAATAGAATATATGGATGAAATTGATTGCAAAGATTTGTTTATTAAGGAAAATTGGCGAGAACAGATTATTATATATAGGTTTTTAATCTAGCCACAAACTACAAACTACAAAGAGAAAGCAGTAATGAGGTTAAATCATCATTGCTTTTTTTGTTTTATTATTGGGTAAACACTATATATAGATGGCAACGACCTGGTTAGACACAAAATATAGTGTAAAACCATATTGACTTTGTGCTAAAAGGGTGTTAAAGTTTTATATAAGATTAGGGTGTACACATGAAGAATTTACAAGGCTTATAAGGGAGGAGATATTATGAAGGTGTTAAAAAGAAATAGTCAATTAACCAATTTTGACAAAAGTAAGATAGAGGCAGCAATTCTTAAAGCAATGAAGGGTGGCAGCGGTATTGTTAAAGAAGGAATTGCTTATGATATCGCAAGAGAGATTGAAGAAGAGTGCCAAGAGCTAGAATGTCTAAGTGTTTATGATATTGAAAACAGGGTATTTAATAAACTAATTGATAAAGGCCAACGTCTAACAGCTAAAGCTTACGAAGGCTATAGAACAGTACGTGAGTATCAAAGAAATATCAAGAACTCAACAGATGAATCCATAGGGGAATTACTTGACGGAACCAGTGTATATTGGAATTCGGAAAATTCAAATAAAGATACTAAAATTGTGACAACACAAAGAGATTATCTTGCAGGTATTACAAGTGAAGATATCTCTAAAAGATATCTATTAACACCAGAAGTGTTACAGGCTCACAATGAGGGAATTATTCATTTTCATGATATGGACTATTTTGCTCAAAAAACCTTATATAACTGCAGTCTTATTAATTTAGATGATATGTTGCAGAATGGAACAGTTATCAATGGTGTAATGATTGAGAAACCTAAAAGGTTGATTACAGCCATGACAATAGCAACACAGATAATAACAGCTGTAAGTTCATCGCAGTATGGTGGTACAACTATTACATTAACACATCTAGCTCCATTTGTTAGGGAAAGTTATAATCGCCATCTTAGTAAATACATAAAAAGAGGCTTAGACGAAGAAACTAGTGTTAATTATGCAAAAGAAGATCTTAAGAAAGAAGTAAATGATAGTGTACAAACCTTTAATTATCAGGTTAATTCCATGACAACAACAAACGGACAATCCCCCTTTCTTTCAGTTTTTATGTATCTAGGTGAAAGCAAAGAGTACAAAGAAGAACTTGCATTGTTAATTGAAGAGTTCTTCAATCAAAGAATTGTTGGTTTTAAAAATGAAAAAGGCGTATATGTAACTCCGGCATTTCCAAAACTACTTTATGTTATAGAAGAAGATAACAGACATGAAGATAGCAAGTACTGGAATTTAACTAAGCTAGCTGCAGAATGTACTGCAAAAAGGATGGTACCAGATTATATATCAGAAAAAATGATGTTAAAGTTAAAGGTAGACCAAAATGGTGACGGCCAATGCTATGCATGTATGGGCTGCAGAAGTTTCTTAACTCCATATGTAGATGAAAATAACAAGGCGAAATACTATGGAAGGTTTAACCAGGGTGTAGTTACGATAAACTTAGTAGACATAGCCCTTTCATCTCAAGGCAACCTAGATGAATTTTGGACCCTAATGGAAGAGAGAAGTGAACTATGCCATCGTGCATTAAAGATAAGGCACGAAAGATTAGAAGGAACACCATCTGATGTGGCTCCAATATTATGGCAACATGGTGCACTTGCTAGACTTGAAAAAGGTGAGACCATAGACAAGCTACTACACAATGGATACTCTACAATCTCCCTTGGATATGCTGGCTTATATGAATGTGTGAAATACATGACCAATGAAAGTCATACAGATGACAAAGGTAAAGAACTTGCTTTGAAAGTTATGCAATTTCTAAATGACAAATGTAATAATTGGAAAGAAGCTGAAAAGGTTGATTATAGTGTTTATGGTACTCCAATTGAGAGTACAACTTATAAATTTGCTACATGCTTAAGAAAAAGATTTGGTGAGATAGAAGGTGTAACTGATAAAGATTATATAACCAATAGTTATCATGTACCAGTAACAGAAGAAATTGACCCATTTACAAAGCTAGCTTTTGAAAGTGAATTCCAGGATTTATCACCAGGTGGAGCAATTTCTTATATAGAAACAGCCAACTTAACTGATAATATAGAAGCAGTTTTGGAAGTAATAGGATTTATATATGAAAATATTATGTATGCAGAATTAAACACCAAATCAGACCATTGTAACGTATGTGGATTTGAGGGTGAAATTCTAATAGATGACAATATGGAATGGTATTGTCCGGATTGTGGCAACAGGGATAAAGATAAGATGAACGTTGCAAGAAGGACCTGTGGATATATAGGGACAAACTATTTTAACCGTGGAAGAACCCAAGAAATAAAAGAAAGATTTGTTCATTTAGATTCCCATGATTATGTTGAAGTTGGTGAATAATGCGGTATGCAAGAATAAAAAAGATGGATATAGCAAATGGAAAAGGCATTAGGGTTTCTCTTTTTGTGCAAGGTTGTAGCTTCCACTGTAAGGGTTGTTTTAATAAAGAAACCTGGAGCTTTGATGGAGGAAAAGAGTGGACCAAAGAAATTGAAGATAAGTTTATTGGCCTATGTCGAAAGCCTCACATTCAAGCTGTTTCAATATTAGGTGGAGAACCTTTGCAACAAGATGATGATTTGCTTTATCTACTACAAAGAATAAAGTCAGAAGTAAAGAAACCTGTTTCTTTATGGACAGGATATAAGTTTGAAGAAATTCCAGAAGGAAAAAAACCTTTGCTTGACTATATAGATGAGATAACAGATGGAGAATTTGTTGAAAGCCTGAAAGATCCTAAGCTTGATTTTAGGGGTAGTAGTAATCAGAAGAGATATATAAAGGGTGTAGATTACTAGAATATTTATATGGTAGGCAGCAGAAGATAATCAAATATTAAAAGGCATAAAGTATTGTTTAACTTATAGGAGAGCTATAAATGGAGTTTTATTCATTTATAGCTTTTTTTAAGTTTGCCTTGAATACTATGGGGTAAAGTGGTAACATCTGCTATAGATGAAGAGGAAGAGCTAACATTAGAATATGAGGGGACGTGACATTTTGAACAACAATATAAACACAAAGAAAAAAACAAGAGAACTTGCCCAATTAGCCCTATTAACTGCAATTATAATTATTATGGCCTTTGTGCCCTATCTTGGCTATATTCCTTTAGGATTTATGAATGCAACAATAATACATATACCTGTAATTATTGGAGGGGTATTTTTGGGTCCTAAAGCAGGTGGAATACTGGGCTTTATCTTTGGCCTGACATCATTGTATAACAATACCTTCAATCCTAATATTACTTCATTTGTATTTTCACCATTTTATACAGCAGGTGGAGTTAATGGTGGTATTAGAAGCTTAATAGTATGCTTTGTTCCACGTATTTTAATTGGTATAGTAGCATATTATTCTTACAGATTTATAGTGAAAAACTTTGGGAACAAAGCAAAGATAAGAACTATAGGATTTACTCTTGCAGGTGTTATGGGTTCGATTACTAATACAATTTTAGTAATGTCAGGTATTTATATTTTATTCGGTGAGACTTATGCTTTGGCTAGGGGCCTTGCTGTTGATGCATTATATAAGGTGATTTTTGCAGTAATAGGAACTCAGGGAGTCCCTGAAGCTATAGTAGCTGGTGTAATAGTAACTATATTAGGTAAAGCTTTGTATAAAGTGAACAAAAACATGTAGGAGGGAAAAGGAATGCTAAAAGGAAAAACCATTATACTTGCTGTAACTGGGGGGATAGCCTCCTATAAAATAGCAAATTTGGCAAGTATGCTAAAGAAACTAAATTGTAACATTCATGTGATTATGACGGAAAATGCAAGAAACTTTATCAATCCTATTACTTTTGAAACCCTTACGGAGAATAAATGTCTAGTAGATACTTTTGACAGGGGTTTTGATTATAGTGTTGAACATGTATCCTTGGCCAAACAAGCTGACCTTGTTCTAGTTGCACCAGCAACTGCCAATATCATTGGTAAGATGGCTAATGGAATAGCTGATGACATGCTTACAACTACTATTATTACTTGTACTTGTAAGAAGATTGTGGCACCTGCCATGAATACTAACATGTACTATAATCCAATTGTACAAGATAATATTAAAAAACTCAAAGATTACGAAATGGAAGTAATAAATCCTGATTCTGGTTATCTAGCCTGTGGAGATATTGGTGCTGGTAAGATGCCATCCCCAGAAGTTTTGTTAGAATATATATTAAGGGAATTGGCTTATGAGAAAGATATGGAAGGATTAAAAGTATTAGTAACTGCAGGGCCGACAAGAGAAAAGATTGACCCTGTAAGATATATAAGTAATCATTCTACTGGAAAGATGGGATATGCTTTAGCAAAACACTGCGTGCAAAGAGGGGCAGATGTTACCTTAATATCAGGGAAAACTTCTATCTCACCACCATCATTTGTTAAGTTTATAGATGTAGACTCTGCTAAGGAAATGTTTGAAGCAGTTAAAGATAATTATGATGAACAGGATATTATATTTATGGCAGCAGCAGTGGCAGACTACACACCTAAATATAAGTCTAAGAAAAAAATCAAGAAGGAAGAAGGGGATTCTAGTATTGAGTTAAGAAGAACAGATGATGTACTTGAATACTTAGGAAAAAACAAAAAGAAAGATCAGTTCCTATGTGGGTTTTCAATGGAAACTGAAAACTTAATAGAAAACTCAAGAAAAAAACTAGAAAAGAAAAATGCTGATATGATAGTTGCTAACAATCTAAATGTAAGTGGTGCTGGATTTGGCACAGATACAAA
>CAZPWO010000131.1:0-5836 GCA_964590525.1 uncultured Herbinix sp.
ACACAAAAAGGAGAAGCAGCTACTGTAGGTTCCAACATACCTACTTGTAGCTGCTTCTGGGGGGGAAAAGCAAAAATTTGAAACTGTCTTATTGTTTCAACAGTTATAATTCTATCATCGAACCATGTAGTAAACAATGTCTTATTCTAACGAAAACGTTGTATTATATTATCTTTATTAAGGATTTTCCATGGCCTTTACCCTTAGTTCATGGTGCATTTACAGCTTGTTCATTGTTTGTTCATTAAGTAAAATACACCCTCTTACTTGTAGGCTAGTTAAGCTCATCCAAGGTTTTCTCATATGATGGAAGAAATTCTTCCATAAAGATTTCCACTTCTTCTAAATCCATTTCGATTAGCATGTTATAAGTTGATTTTTCCGCACTTATAAATTCTGAATTTCCTGCCTTACGCTCTTCAATGCATTTAATTAAAGCTGATAGTTTATCTGCTGCTTTTACCAACTTCCATATATAAGAGTCCTTTTCCTCAGGGAAGAATATATCCTTATAACTTTCTCTCATATCCTCAGGAAGCATATGTAGAAGTTTTTCAGCAGCATTTTCTTCAACCGCCTTGTAAGCACCCATTATGTTTTCATTAAAATACTTAATTGGAGTTGGCAAGTCCCCAGTAATTATCTCAGTTGCATCATGATAGATGCCCAATAGGGCTGCCCTTTCTACATTTATTGATTTACTTAATCTCTCCCTACTAATAACAGCTAGGGCATGGGCAAGCATACTTACCTCTAAAGAATGTTCACTTATATTCTCCGTCCTGGAATTTCTCATTAAAGACCATCTGCCTATTAATTTCATCCTTGACATCATTGCATAAAAATTGTGTTCCATATTTATCAACTCTTCCACATTGTATTTTAGTTCTCATCATCCTATGTTAATTATTACTTTGAGATAAATGTTTTTTAATATACTTTCCTGTATAAGACTTCTCGTTCTCAGCCACCTCTTCAGGAGTTCCTTGGGCAATAATTTGTCCTCCCATATCTCCCCCTTCTGGGCCAAGGTCAATTATATAATCACTTGTTTTTATAACATCTAGATTATGCTCAATTACAACCACAGTGTTACCATCGTCTGAAAACTTTCTTATGATTTCTATTAGCTTATGAACATCTGCAAAATGTAGCCCTGTTGTAGGTTCATCCAATATATATATGGTTTTGCCAGTACTTCTTTTACTAAGCTCTGTGGCCAGCTTAATTCGCTGTGCTTCACCACCAGATAGATTAGTAGAAGGATGCCCTAACCTTATATAACCCAGCCCCACGTCATATATTGTTTGGATCTTTCTTTTTATAGACGGGACATTATCAAAGAAACGTAGAGCTTCTTCTACTGTCATATTAAGAACATCATAAACTGTCTTACCCTTATATCGAACATCTAAGGTTTCCCTATTATATCTCTTACCATTACATACTTCACAAGGAACATATATATCCGGCAAAAAGTTCATCTCTATCTTGTTTAGTCCATCCCCTCTACAAGCTTCACAACGTCCACCTTTTACATTAAAGCTAAATCTTCCTTTATTATAGCCTCTCATTTTGGCATCTTGAGTAGAAGCAAATAGGTCCCTAATCTGATCAAAGACTCCTGTATAGGTAGCAGGATTTGACCTTGGTGTTCGCCCAATAGGTGATTGATCAATGTTAATTACTTTATCTAATTGTTCAATTCCCTTCATCTCTTTGTGCTTTCCAGGATAGGTATGGGCACGGTTTAGGTCTCTGGCAAGTCTTTTATAGAGTATCTCATTAACAAGGGAACTTTTACCGGAACCTGAAACTCCAGTTATACAAGTCATAATCCCTAAAGGTATATCAACATTAACATCTTTAAGATTATTTTCTCCGGCAGCTTTAATATTAATAAATCCTGTAGGCTTTCTTCTTTCTTTTGGTAGTGGAATCTTAATTGCACCTGACATATAAGCACCAGTAATAGATTTTTCCTCTTTCATAATATCTTCCGCTGTACCTTTTGCAACTACTTCTCCACCATGCTCACCTGCACCTGGCCCTATATCCACAATATAATCAGCGGCAAATATAGTATCCTCATCATGTTCAACTACAATCAAAGTATTACCTAGCTCTTTAAGATTTTTCAATGCTTTTAAAAGTTTATCATTATCCCTTTGATGAAGGCCAATACTTGGCTCATCAAGGATGTATGCCACTCCTACCAAACCAGAACCTATCTGAGTGGCAAGACGAATTCTTTGAGCCTCACCACCGGATAAGCTTCCTGTGGCTCTAGCTAAGGTAAGATACTCCAGTCCCACATCAATAAGAAAGCTTAACCTTGCCTTAATCTCCTTTAAAATCATGTTGCCAATCTGTTGTTGGTTAGTGGTTAATTCTAATTCATTCATAAATACTGCCAGTTTTGTGATAGACAGGTCTGTTAATTCCGAAATATCCCTTTCGCCTACAGTAACAGCTAAGGACTCTTTCCTTAATCGCTTACCTTTACACTCACTACAAGGAGTTATCTTCATAAAGCTTTCGTATTCCTGCTTAATAGTATCTGAATGGGTTTCCCTGAAACGTCTCTCAACGTTCTTTATTAATCCCTCAAAAGTAACGTCATATACACCTTCTCCACGCCTACCTTTATAGTAAACCTTTACACTTTTACCTCCAGTTCCATGAATAAACATATGGCGTATATCCTTAGGCAATTTATTGTAAGGAGTATCTAAATCGAATTTGTACTCTTTAGCTAAAGCCTCCATTATCGCTCTAGTGTAGCTATCCTCTTTTGTAACTGATACCCAGCCCGGTGCTAGGATTGCACCCCCAATAATACTTTCTTCTGGAAATGGAATTAGCAGTTCTTCATCAAACTCCATCTTTATTCCAATCCCCTTACATTCAGGACATGCACCAAAGGGATTGTTAAATGAAAATGATCTAGGCTCTAATTCCTCTATGCTTACATTACAATCAGGGCAAGCAAAGCTTTGACTAAATACCTTCTCTCCCTGACCAACTATATCAACAATCATAAGTCCTTCTGCCAACTTCAATACATTTTCTATAGAATCCGCCAGTCTTTTTTCAATACCTTCTTTGATTATTAATCTATCTACAAGGACCTCTATATTATGTTTTTTATTCTTGTCTAGCTTTATCTCTTCTGATAAATCATATACACTACCATCCACCCTAACCCGAACATAACCACTGCGTTTGGTCTGGTCAAACAGTTTCACATGCTGACCTTTTCTCCCACGAACTACTGGTGCAAGTAATTGAATTCTTGTCCTTTCCTCTAGCTTCATAATCTCATCAACCATCTGGTCTACAGTTTGTTTTTTAATCTCCTTACCACAGTCTGGGCAATGGGGAATCCCAATCCTAGCATATAGTAAACGAAAATAATCATAAACCTCTGTTACAGTTCCTACAGTTGATCTTGGATTTCTATTTGTGGACTTTTGGTCTATTGAAATAGCTGGTGGAAGTCCTTCAATGCTTTCCACATCAGGTTTTTCCATCTGTCCTAAAAACTGTCTAGCATATGAAGACAGAGACTCCATATATCTTCTCTGCCCTTCTGCATATATTGTGTCAAAAGCCAAGGAAGACTTACCAGAACCACTAAGTCCTGTAAGTACAACAAACTCATCCCTAGGTATATCCACACTAATATTGTTTAAGTTGTTCTCCTTGGCACCTCTAATTTTTATATACTTTTTATTATCGTCCATTTTCTCACCTATTCTATTTCATTCAAATGTTTATTCACATCTATCATCTTATCTCTTAATTCTGCTGCCAACTCAAAATTAAGTTCTGCTGCCGCTTTATTCATCATCTTCCTTATGTCTTTAACTGCAGCCTCTAGTTCTTTCTTAGACATAGATTCAAAATCCTTCTCCATGTTCTTCAGATCTTCATCTGCGGTTTGAGATATTTTAATCAAATCTCTTACTTTCTTTATAATTGTAGTAGGTGTAATATTGTTGGCAAGGTTGTATTCATGCTGGATTTGTCTTCTTCTATTGGTCTCTGAGATAGCCTTATCCATGGATTTTGTCATCCGGTCTGCATACATAATCACTCTTCCTTCAGCATTTCTAGCAGCTCTACCTACGGTCTGAATTAGTGATGTTTCTGATCTTAGGAAACCTTCCTTATCAGCATCTAATATTACAACAAGTCTAACTTCAGGAATATCAAGGCCTTCCCTAAGAAGGTTAATCCCAACAAGCACATCAAATACTCCCAAGCGCATGTCTCTGATTATCTCTGTCCTCTCCAAGGTTAGAATATCAGAGTGGAGGTACTTGACTTTAATACCAACTTCCCGAAGATAGTCAGTCAAATCCTCCGACATCTTCTTTGTTAAGGTGGTAATTAGAACCTTACCATCATTGGCCACCTGGGCATTAATCTCGCCAATAAGATCATCTATCTGTCCCTTAACTGGTCTTACGGAAATCTCCGGATCCAAGAGTCCAGTAGGTCTAATTACCTGCTCGGCCCTTAGAAGTTCATGGTCACTTTCGTATTGGGATGGCGTTGCGGAAACAAACATTATCTGGCTTATCTCACCTTCAAATTCTTCAAAACTCAAAGGTCTATTATCTAAAGCAGAAGGTAGACGAAAACCGTGTTCAACCAATGTCGTCTTACGTGCCCTATCTCCTGCATGCATTGCCCTAATCTGTGGGATAGTCATATGGGATTCATCTATAATAATAAGAAAGTCATCTGGATAATAGTCCATTAAAGTATTAGGAGGCTTACCTGCTTCCTGTCCTGTTAAATGTCTTGAATAATTCTCTATACCTGAGCAAAAGCCTGTTTCTCTCATCATCTCTATGTCGAATCTAGTTCTTTCTGCAATCCTTTGAGCTTCCAATAGCTTGTCATTACTTTGAAAATCTTTTATTCTTTCTTCTAGCTCTTCTTCAATGTTTTTTATAGCTGTCTCCATCTTTTCTTTATCTACCACGTAGTGAGAAGCAGGGAATACTACTAGATGTTGAAGACTTGACTTTACCTCTCCTGTCAATGTATCAATTTCAAGGATTCTATCAACTTCATCACCAAAAAACTCTATCCTAACTGCAAGTTCTCCAGAAGATGCTGGAAACACCTCCACCACATCTCCCCGAACCCGGAAAGTTCCACGTTTAAAATCCATATCATTTCTTGTATATTGAATATCTATTAATCTTCGCAGTACATCATCCCTGTCCATAATTGTGCCAGGTCTAAGGGATAGGACCATGTCTTGATAATCAATTGGACTACCTAAGCCGTATATACATGACACACTGGACACAACAATGACATCCTCCCTCTCTGTCAGTGCAGCAGTGGCAGAATGCCTTAGTTTATCTATCTCATCATTAACAGATGAATCCTTCTCAATATAAGTATCACTAGATGGCACATAAGCTTCTGGTTGATAATAATCATAATAACTTACAAAATACTCTACGGCATTATCAGGAAAAAACTCCTTAAACTCACTATATAATTGTGCCGCAAGAGTTTTGTTATGTGCAATAATCAGGGTGGGTTTCTTCAGTTCTTGTATAACATTAGCCATGGTAAATGTTTTACCTGATCCAGTAACCCCCAGCAAGGTCTGGGCTTGGTTACCTTCACGAAAACCATTGACCAATGCATTAATCGCCTCCGGCTGATCACCAGTCGGTGCAAAATCTGATACTAATTTAAAATCCATATCGCTTTGCCTCCTATATATAGTGTGTCATATAACGTGTCCAAATTATAACATAGGGAAAAAACAAAAGCAATACACTTTCGAATGTTTGTTCTGATT
>CAZPWO010000132.1:0-5798 GCA_964590525.1 uncultured Herbinix sp.
TTTTGATTATAGAAAGTATCAAAGTTACTAGAAATGTTGCAAAAGTTTAATTGTTAAGCTGAAACTGGCATAGGATTCTCCTTTCTTTCATTTTGAGTTATATACATCTTGTTAATGGATATATACCCGAAATGGGGGGAGTCCTACCATTTCAATAGATACAAGGGCAGTAAATATGCAAGTTGTAGAGTTCTGCAACGAGCTACTAAATATAATACAAGGGGATATGATATGAAGAGAAAAAGCAAATCCAAGGTAGCTTTATTAATTATGATTGTTGTTTTATCACTAAGATTTGGAAATGTGGTGGCAGATGTTTTAGGTGCTGATGATTTTCAAATTGAACCATTTGGAATAATAGACATAACTCCACCAGAAATCACAGGAGTAGAACTAAGTGTAGATGAAGTAAATGTACCAGGAGTGATAGAAGTAATATTATCAGGTAGTGATGATATATCGGGATTAGAAAGTGGATGGTTGAGATATAAAAATAATATAACTGATAAAGAAATTAGTATATTTGTAAGCGGAGATAAGATTTATGATGAAGAAAAAAGAGAATATATAGAAGTGCCAGAAGGGAAATTGATGGGTATCTTAAAGTTGGATCAATATCAATATCCAGGAATATATGAACTAAGTAGAGTTACACTAGATGACAGAGCAGGTAATAGCCAAATTTACTATAAAGATATTACACAGTCTCAAATTCAGTATGGCTACAAAGAATTACCAATAGATTCTTCTTTTACTATTATTAACGAAGATATTATAGATAAAATTCCGCCGGAAATCATAGGAGTAGAACTAAGCGTAAACGAAGTAGAAGTACCAGGAGTGATAGAAGTAATATTATCAGGTAGTGATGATATATCGGGATTAGAAAGTGGATGGTTGAGATATAAAAATAATATAACTGATAAAGAAATTAGTATATTTGTAAGCGGAGATAAGATTTATGATGAAGAAAAAAGAGAATATATAGAAGTGCCAGAAGGGAAATTGATGGGTATCTTAAAGTTGGATCAATATCAATATCCAGGAATATATGAACTAAGTAGAGTTACACTAGATGACAGAGCAGGTAATAGCCAAATTTACTATAAAGATATCACAGAGTCTCAAATTCAGTATGGTTACAAAGAATTACCAATAAGGTCTTCTTTCACTGTTATTAACGATGGTGGAGGGTATAAGCTTACTACTAACACAGCCAATCCTAATTTAGCTGATGATATTAAAAAGATAGAGTCACCTGCTGAGGGTGAACCACCTGCTAGAATAGGGATTAATTATGAAACAGGGTCAAAAGTTCCAGAAACTGTATTCGAAGCAGTATATGGAGAGAACAAAGAATTAGTGTTTGAAGGTGGAAGTATTCAGTGGATATTCAATGGGAAAGACATTAAAAAGGAAAAACTTAAGGAAATAGACTTGAATATAAAAATTAATAATCTTGATAAGTTTTATGAGGGCAATGCAAATGAAATCAAAGACCAAGTAAACAATAAACCAACTTACGTATTATCATTTCCAAACAACGGAGAATTACCTGGAAAAGCTACTATAAGACTAAAAGTAGACTATGAATTTGTACAACATCTTGGTAGAGAGGACTTAAGCATTTATTACTTTGATCACGCAAACAATAAACTTGTGTCAGTAAAGAAAAATGTCAATGTCTCCAGTGATGGATTTATAGAATTTGAAATTGACCATAACAGTGATTTTTTAATAGTAAATGAAAATGTAAGAGTAAAATCTAATAATGCTAACTTAAAAAGCCTAACATTAGACCAAGGGGTACTAAGTCCCTCATTCAGTAAAAATAGCCTTTATTACAAGGTTAATGTGGGAAATAATATTCAAAAAATTAACATAGGGGCTATAGCAGAGGATAGTAATGCAACAGTAGAAGGGATTGGAGAAAAGAATTTAAAAATTGGATATAATAATTTCTCTATCCTTGTAAGGGCAGAAGATGGTAAGACTACAAAATCCTATAGAATAGAAATAAATAGAGTATCTAACAGTTCTGATGGAGGGGCTACAGGAGGAACAGGAGATAATTCATCTGGGGGAAACAATACAGGAAGTGGTAGTTTAGCCAATAACAATAAGAAGCAAACCAATACTACCTTAGATATTATAAAAGGATTAAGCAAAAAAGATAAAGAAACCATAGTTAAAAATCTTAATGAAAATATTCCTTACACAAGTATAGATGGTATATTAACGGAAGAGTTAGTAAAGAAACTAACAAACAATAAATTTACAAAGAAAGAACTTGAAGAAATATCAAAAAATAAGACCATGCTAAAGGAATTAGGAATCGATAATATATCATTAAGTGCAAAAATTGGACTAACTCCGGTTGAAAACCCTTCTTTTAATGATATAAAAGATCAACACTGGGCCTACGATTTAATTATGAAAGGTGCAAAGAAAGGATTTATAGCAGGTATGCCAGATGGAAGTTTCAAACCAAATGAGCCTCTACAAGTTGCTGATACATTTACATTTTTGGATAGAGTATTTTTACTAAAAGGTATAGATGAAATGAAACTACCTAGAAGTGTAGTCGAAAATTATATTACAGATAAAGAACACTGGGCATTTAACAGTATAGCATCTATAAGTTCAAAATTATCAGAAGATACATTAAAGATTATCAAAGATTTAGGTAAAAAACCAATAACAAGAGAACTTCTAGCCCAAATACTATTTGAAATAACTGATGGAAAATTAAAGGAAACAAAGATAAGAAAAGAGTTTTCTGATATACAAGAGTCTCCTTATAAGAATAGTATAGACTACTGCATAAGAACGGGATTATTAGTTGGAACTAGTGAAACGACCATGTCTCCGGAGAAAGCACTCACCAGAGTGGAACTAATCGTTGTCCTTAATAGATTAGATGATTTACTAAAATAATCTATTATAGGGTTAATATAAAAAACAAAAGATTGTTTAAGACGACCCTTTTAGGATGTAGTTTAAGTAAGTTATTGCAGGATTGCAAGCAGGGCGAGTGTTCCCTCACAAATACAATTTTATAAAATAACCTAACAGTAATTTATAGAATTTAGCTTGTTGGGTTCTGCCCAATCCCTAAAACAATTTAAGGAACACAATAGTACAATCAAATGAAGTAGAATATTTGTATCCGTCAGATATAGCACACCTATAAATAAAGTCCTATTTATAAGTATGAGATAATTATATGTCATACTTATAGATAGGACTTATTTTTATTCCTTACTTTTAGGTATTCTCTGTATTCTTTTGGTAATGTTTCTGGTCATGGGAGTAGGTGATCTAGAGAATCTGGATTTGTAGGTTTTGTATTTGGTAGTTCTTCAAATAAATATTTAGAATTTCTATTATCAAGATTACCTAGATCCAATTTTAAAACAAAACCTAAAGTCTTAAATCTAATTGATGTCTTGGTATGAACTAATTCAAAAAACATGTAAATTTGAATGAAATACTCTATGGGAAAATGAAGTATCATCTTCCCATAGCTATCAATACAGCTTTTATTGGACACTTATTCTTTATTAGCCATCATATATTCATAAAATAGAATATCAGAAAAAGCTGTGTGGCTAAAATCATCGGAAGCCCAACGGAAAAATAATCTTTTTTTGTTTTGTGTCTTAAAAGATACATTGCCAATAGACCATCAATTGATCCACCCAAAAAGGACAAAATAAGGAGAGTAACAATCCTGATTCGTGAACGATGTGTAATTGCATTATACTTATCCAAAAACTAAGATGATGAAAAATATTTCAATAATGTATTAGGGGATGTAGCTTGATGAAGAGCAGGCCTTTCGTAAAGCAAAACTATTACTTACAATCGGGATGTTATTTTGTGCTGGAGAAACATATAGACTGGATTTTTAATTTTATTTTATACTAATATAAAATTTTTCAAAACTCATTTAAAACATTTGTTCCATTTGTGCTAATATGATACAATAAATATAGATGTATCGCTTTGAATATAAATATATTGTGGAGGTAGACTGCTATGGATAATAAAAATAAAGTCCAATTATTTGAAAACAAGAAAATCCGTACAGCATGGGATGAAGAAAATGAAATTTGGTACTTTTCTATAGTGGACATTATAGCAGTGTTGACAGATAGCAAGGAGCCAAGAAGATATTGGAGCGACTTAAAAATCAAATTAAAAAATGAAGGAAATGAACTGTACGATAAAATCGTACAGTTGAAAATGACAGCAGCAGATGGAAAAAAGAGAATGACGGATGTTGCTGATACAGAAGAACTTTTGCGTATTATTCAATCAATTCCATCTCGAAAAGCGGAGCCTTTTAAAATGTGGCTTGCTAGGGTAGGTAGAGAAAGAATTGATGAAACTATTGATCCCGAACTTACCATTGATAGAGCATTGGACACATATCTTAAAAAAGGATATTCGCGTGAATGGATAAATCAAAGATTACAAGCCATTCAAGTACGTAAAGAACTAACTGATGAATGGGATAACCGAGGTGTAAAACAAGGAATTGAATATGCAATACTTACTGATGAAATTACAAAAGCATGGGCAGGATTAAGTACAAGACAATATAAAAACTTTAAAGGATTAAAAAAGGAGAACTTAAGGGATAATATGTCGACATTGGAACTTGTACTAAATATGTTAGCTGAAGCAACTACTACAGAAATATCAAAGACTGTTGAACCTAAAAACTTTGATGAAAATAGAGAAGTGGCAATAAAAGGTGGGAGTATTGCAGGAAATGCTCGGAAAGAAATTGAAAATACTACTGGTAAGCCTGTTCTTACAGAAAAGAGTGCTGTTGATTTTACCAAAATCATAGAAGATGTTATTACTGATAAGAATGATGATAAAAGATAAAAGAAAATAATATAGATTATAAGAAATATATTTTATCGCCAAGGGGATAATATCAACCTACAACACTGCAACGAGGCGGGAGATTAAGACTCGCCACCTGTTTAATTAATTGGAGCCTGCCACTTAAGAAGTGGGGGATATCTGAAATGTTTCTATAAAAGGAGAATAAAGTTATGGCTTTAAAAAATAAATTAGGAATTATTAATTACTTAGAACTTGCCCGTGTTGAAGAAAAAATCAGCAAAACAAAGGCTCTTGAATTGTTTGAAAAAGGTTTATTGAATACTTTTGAAGTAGGAACATTTAAAGGATTATCAGATATTCATAAGTATCTGTTTGAAGAAATTTATGATTTTGCTGGTAAAATACGAGGTGTAAATATTTCAAAGGGAAATTTTAGATTTGCACCTGTTATCTACCTCGAACCTGCACTGGATAATATTAGTAAAATGCCACAATCTACATTTGAGGAAATTATAGAAAAATATGTTGAAGTGAATGTGGCACATCCCTTTAGAGAAGGCAATGGAAGAAGCACAAGGATATGGCTTGATGCTATATTAAAGAAAGAATTGAGGAAAGTAGTTGATTGGAGCAGGGTGAATAAAGAGGATTATCTCCTTGCAATGGAAAGAAGTCCAATTAAAGATGTTGAAATCAAGATTCTTCTTAAAGCTGCACTTACAGATATGATTGATGATCGTGAAATGTATATGGAGGGCATAGATGCAAGCTATTACTATGAGGGTTATAATGTATTTAAGACAGAAGATCTTAAAGAGGAGTCTTACCATTTAGATAGTGCAGTCACATAGTTGTGATTGCACTTTTTTAAGTTAATTACATGATATTGAAGATACAAGTAAGGTACTTTGGGTATGATTATCAGTATATGTATT
>CAZPWO010000133.1:0-5780 GCA_964590525.1 uncultured Herbinix sp.
TAAAAGATATCTCCTCTTTTAATTATCACTTTCTCACACTCCAATATTAGGTTTATCTTTATTATTGCCAGTTTCTTCGTGGGTATTCCATAAAAAACTACTTTTCCATAGAAGATATACTCGTTCTGGCCTATTTATCCTCATCGTCTAGATAAACCCTGGGAATCCTTTTACCAATCGTACATACAAGCTCATAAGGAAATGAATAAGACCAATTTGATAGTTCCTCTACGCTAATACGGGCTTCACCATCGCTCCCTAGTAGAATTACATCGTCTCCTTGCCTTACATTTTCAATATCTGTTACGTCCACCATAAATTGATCCATACAAACCCTGCCTATAATAGGTGCGTACTGACCATGGATAATAACATTACCCTTATTGGATAGATTTCTGGAATATCCATCTGCATATCCAACGGGTATAGTCGCAATCCTAGTCTTTCGATTTGTTACAAAAGTGGAGCCATAGCTTACGCCTTCTCCAGCCTCTACTTCCTTAACAAATATAATATGGGTTTTTAGTGTCAATGCAGGCTTTAATCCAATGGCTTTATGGTCTACACCCTCAGAGGGATAAATACCATAAGTTGCAATTCCGCAACGAACCATGTTTAAATCTGATTCTTCAACATCAATAATCCCAGCGCTATTGGAAGCATGCTTAACTGAGATGTGGACTCCTTCTTTCTCTAAGCTATTTACAAAATCTAAAAATCTTTTTAGCTGTTTCTTTGTACTAGCCTTATCAACCTCATCAGCTTTTGCGTAGTGGGTAAATATTCCCTGGATTTCTAAGTTACTAAGACCGGCTATTTTTTTTATTTCATTTATACTGTCTCTACTGTCAGGAAAGCCGATCCTATTCATACCTGTATCTATTTTTATATGTATGTTTGCCTTTTTGTTTTGCTTACTTGCCTCCAAAGATAAAGCTTTGGCTGCATCGTATTGAAAAACAGTTTGAATTACATCATATGCAACAACCAAATTAAACGCTTCTATAGGGGTATAACCTAAGATTAATATAGGCTTTTTTATACCCGCATCCCTTAATTCCATTGCCTCTTCAATGATTGCCACTCCATAAGCATCTACTTCTTTATCTAAAGCCTGTGCTACGGGAACAGCACCATGTCCATATGCATCAGCTTTAATAATAACCATTAACTTTGTGCCTTTTTTTAAAGTTTTCTTTACAAGACTTATATTATGACATATTGAATCTAAATCAACTTTTGCTTGAATCCTATAATACTTTGTACTCTTCATTCTATTCGTTATTGTTGTATTATGTTCATCCTTCATAACTTCCCTCATTATTCTTTAATACATCTTCAATCGAATCAAGAATATCACTGGCCATAACAGAATAATTCCCTTTTTTAGCTGAGGCAAACTGTCCTGCTAAACCATGAATATATACTGCTAAGCAAGCAGCACTATAGGGTTTCATCTTCTGGCCAATTAAGGCTCCGATTATTCCTGTTAAAACGTCACCACTTCCACCAGTTGCCATGGCATTACTTCCCGAACGATTTATATATTTCATTCCATTATAAGTTACTATTGTTTTTGCATCTTTTATAAGGTATATCACCTTATTATTATAAGAACATTGGTTAGCTGTGTCAATAATGTTATCTGAGATTTCATTTACAGGTGTTTTTAGTAGCCTTGATAACTCCTTTAGATGTGGCGTTAAAATAGTGTCTTCTTTAAGAACTCCTTTCAAATACTCTACTCTTTGCCTACCAGCTGGAATGCCTTCCCTGTCCATTTTATCTGCTAAAATGTTAATTCCATCAGCATCTATTATCAGTGGAACCTTTGCCCTCTTTATTACCATATTCAAAAGTTCCTTTGTTGCCTGTGATATCCCCATTCCTGGACCTATTACTACTACATCTGCCCATCTTAGTTCTACATCCAACAATTCCTTATCTTCATAGGATGAAATTATGGCTTCTGGAAGCAAAGTCTGAAGTATTTCCCTATTAGAAGAAGATGTTAAAACCTTAACTAATCCTGCACCAGATCTATAAGCAGCCTTTGCCGATAGGAAGGCTGCACCACTCATCCCTTTATTCCCTGCAATAACAAGAACCTTACCATAACTACCTTTATGACTATAATCATGTCTTTTGGCTAGAAATTCCAGGTCATCCTCTTCATAATAAAAGGTATCTAAAGTTATACTCTTTTCTGCCAGCTTTGACAAGCCAATATCTACAAGAGAAATCTTCCCTGCATATTCTACCCCTGGATACACAAGTAATCCTTGCTTCATATAAGCGTATGTAATAGTATAATCAGCCCTAATAGCCTGGTTCATAACCTTTCCATCATCTGTGGATATTCCAGATGGTATATCTAGTGAGAAAACAAGGTTTTTATCCATATTGACCTGAGCCATAATCTCTTTGTAATATCCAGTCACATCCCTAACAAGGCCAACTCCAAATATTGCATCTATTACAATGCTATATCCTATAGGGCTGCTGCATTCTACAGGTTTGTAAGTATCAACCATTGTCATACCCAGTTTTTCAGCAATTATCAATTGTCTGTCAAGCTCTTGGCTAACCTTGTCCCTTTGACAAAGCAAAAAAATCGCAACATGATAGCCTTGCAAATGCAATATCCTACCAACTGCAATTCCGTCTCCCCCATTATTACCTGGACCACATAAAACCAAAATACGATCGTCTTCTTTAATATGCTTCTTCATAAACAATGTTGTTTCTAAAGCTGCCCTTTCCATTAAAACCATTGCAGATATATTCAGCTCTTCAATAGTGTACTCATCTATCTTACTCATGGAATTAGAATCTAATGCGTATTTCATTATATCTCCTTTTCACCTATTGCAAAAGCATTGGAATAATCCTTAGTATTAGAAATGGACACGTGTATTCTAACTATTCCCTGCTCTTTTGCCAGTGCTTTTGCTTGTCCATAAAGATTAATATATGGTTTGCCCAGTTCATCACGGAGCACTTCAATGTCTATAGGGCTAAAGCCTCGAAAACCACTACCAAACATCTTGGCAACTGCCTCCTTCACTGCAAAATTATCGGCTGCTTTCATATTATCGGCCTTAATAAGCTCTATCTCCCCCTCAGTATAGATCTTTTTAAGAAAGCTTTCTTTCTCACAAGCTTTTAAAACCCTATCTACTTCAATGAGATCAATTCCAATTCCACTTATCATCTCTACTCCACTTCTATGCTAGTCTAATTGCTCCATTGCATCCGCACCTAACATATCGTGCATATATGAATAAATAAAATCATTCTCTGATTCCAAATGTTCCTTCTCTTTAAGGCTATTATCTAGCTCCTGCTCAAGTTTTGAAATCAAATCTGACAAGTAACTGATATGGGAACTGTTTCGATTCAACCTATTATAACACACTTTTACACTTTCTACCATCAAATATTCATTTTCTTCCTTGATTTTGTAAGGAAGCTCTGCAAGTTGGTTCATTTCTTCTTTAATTTTATCATTTAACTCTGTTATATAATCCTTATTTTGAATAAGTCTCTTTTCTCTTGCCTTACCAATTAAATCATGGCTTGTATCCATATTCTTTACAATGTCATTAATAAGCCTTTTCTTAAGCTTCTTCATATCTTTTATATTATTAATTAATCTACCTTGTTCTTTAAGAAGCTGATTAAGGGATTTTTCCAAACTTTTTATCTTCTTTGTCTTCTCTTGCTGAGAGAATATATCATGCCATCGGCCATCTAAAGTGAGTATCGGTATATTTTTGTTTTTCACAACCCCATAATTTTTTTCATTTTTTTTAAAAGCACTCATCTTATATGACCACCTCTCCATACTAATCCTATAAGTCTTCCTTAGATGATATTCTATAAGATAATTTCATAAGACTTTCTGCCAAATGTACATGTTCTACCACAACATCTTTTGGAAGCTTCAAATCTACAGGAGCAAAATTCCATATAGCCTTTATTCCCCATTGGGCAAGACTTTGTGCAAGCTCAGGTGCTTTTTTCTTAGGTAATGTAAGCGCTGCCATATCCACTGTATTTGATTTAATAAACTCTTCTAGGCCTTCTATATCTCTTATCTCAATACCACGAATTGATAGCCCAATTAATTTAGGATTAACGTCAAATATTGCAGTAGCATAAAAACCTCTCCGTTCAAAATCCACATAATTAGCAAGTGCTTGACCCAAATTACCAGCTCCCACTATAATTACATTATACTTTTTATCAAGTCCTAATATCTTGCTAATTTCAGTATGCAAGTTTTCTACATTGTATCCATAACCTTGCTGACCAAATCCTCCAAAGTTGTTCAGATCCTGTCTTATCTGAGATGCTGTAACACTCATCTTCTCACTTAATTCTTTGGATGAAATCCGAACTACACCCTTCTCTATTAAATCCCCTAAATATCTATAATATCTAGGTAGTCTATTTATAACCGCTTTAGATATTTCTTTTTTACTCAAGGCTTCTCCTCCTTATTGGGAATTCCTATCTTTATTATATTCAATTGTTAATAATAAGTCAATCAGATAAAAGAAAACGCCCCTACTTTACTTGCCTTCAACCCTGTGATAGAATTAGAAAACGAGATATAAATATAAGGAATGATAACATATGATATTAACATGTAGAAATATAAAGAAATCCTTTGGTGCAGATTTGATTCTGGACAAGGTGTCCTTTCATGTAAATGATAAGGACAAAATTGCCATAGTCGGCGCTAACGGAGCCGGAAAATCGACTTTACTTAAAATCATTATTGGTGAGTTAACAGCTGATGAGGGAGATGTCACTTTCAAGAAGGGAAGTTCTTTTGGATATCTAGCCCAACATCAAAATCTGTCTTCCAATAATAACATTTATGACGAGATGATGTCTGTAAAGGAAGACGTCATTAACCTATATAAGCGTATTAGAACACTAGAACATGACATGAAAGATATAAGTGGTGATAAGTTGGAAGAAAAACTATCTACATACACCCGTCTAGTTCATGAGTTTGAAACACAAAATGGATATGCTTGTCAAAGCGAAGTAATGGGTATTTTAAAAGGCCTTGGCTTTGGAGAAGATGATTTTGATAAGGAAGTGAATATTCTTTCTGGTGGACAAAAAACTAGAATCGCCTTAGGAAAACTACTACTTTCCAAACCAGATATTATTCTACTTGATGAACCAACCAATCATCTAGACCTTATCTCTATTTCTTGGCTAGAAAATTACCTTCTTAACTATGACGGTGCTGTTATTGTCATTTCCCATGACCGATATTTTCTTGATAAGCTAGTAAAGAAAGTAGTTGAACTGGATCGTACAAGGTGCAGTGTTTTTAATGGTAATTATTCTGAATATACACATAACAAATCCATACTGCAAAGCTCCATGCTAAAAGAATATGAAAATCAACAAAGGGAGATCAAGCACCAAGAGGAAGTTATCTCAAAGCTTCGTTCCTTTAACAGAGAAAAATCTATTCGAAGGGCTGAAAGCCGTGAAAAAATGCTTTCAAAAATTGAGCAAGTTGACAAACCCACTGACAACGACCAGATACATTTTTCTCTTAAAGCAAAAACCACAAGTGGTAACGATGTATTAACTGTTGAAGGACTTTCCAAATCTTATGGTGATTTGCACTTGTTTTCTGATATTAATTTTCAGATTAAACGGGGTGAAAAGATTGCCATAATCGGAAATAATGGTACTGGTAAAACCACTATTCTTAAAATAATAAATGAACAAGAAGAAGCAGATAA
>CAZPWO010000134.1:0-5757 GCA_964590525.1 uncultured Herbinix sp.
TACTTGTTGTCTTATATGTGAATATAGGAATCTTATTAAAATTAATAGACAATTTAACTATATACATAAAAGATCTTATCCTGATATGTATATAGCTTATTAATACTTCCAGAATAATAATCAGATTTTTCAGGTATCAAAGTAAGTGTTTCCTCCTTTAAATCTATAATTGCTATGCCTGCAAGTGGTTTATCAACCTTTCCAAGGAAACCAACAGAATCCTCTTCATATATAAATTCTTTTGTATATGAAATTATAAGATAATTGTCTTTTATTATTACATCATAAATTGATTGAATTTCACCTAATTCAATAATAGCCCTTCTATTTCTACCATTAATATCAGCTTTATATAAGATATTCCTTCTACTACCTTCCATGGTAATAAAATAAATCTTATCATTATAAACCGCAACAAATTCTATTAAATCATCTATATCCGCATTACAAGTCTTGTCATTATGCTGACAATTAGGCTTATCACATAAAATAATGTTTTTCCCTGTTTCCAGATCAACAAATTGGAATTTTCTATCCGGGTTCACGTATGTAACACCTGTGTCCGAATAGGTTAAAGAAGCAATACGTTTCACTTCTCCTGTGAAAGCATCATCTATATTCTTTGGAATCAATAAGAAAGCAAGTATAGATATAGTTATTATTGCAACTGATGTAATAATAATTTTATCACGTTTTTTCATGATTTCCCCCTCTAGGGACAATCCCCTATTATTTCTTGTTAACTACTTTGTAAGTCCAATCCTACAAATTGAAATCACTTCTAGTATATATACCTATATATAAAAGCAATATAACTACAGAGCTTATTCATAAGAATTATTGATATCTTATATTGCTCTTATTATATTATACTAATCAAGATATTCTAGCAGACTTATCAATATACGTCATTTGTCGTTGTTGACCAATATTGTCCGTTTATAGACGCAGTATGAGACGCATATTATTAAGTTTCTAGCAAATATATTTTTAAAGTTTAATTAATGTCGACTTTTTAGATGTAAGCTATAGAGTAAATACACTTCTAATATACTATATTAAGCTAAATTTATAGCACAAAAGAAATATAAACATCATAGTAAAGTTAATGTTTTGCAACATCATAAAAATAATACAGATACATGATATCAATAAATTATCATTTAGCCCTATAGATGTATCTATTTATTGTGTTTACATAGTTTGTTTTTACTATGACATTTTTAGAATATCATAAATATTAACCCTTGTCAAATTTGTCCATTTTCGTACTTTTTTTGATAGATGTGCAGCTTATCAACACTTACAGAGTAAAAATCAGTTTTTTTGTATTAAAGTCTGTGCTTCTTTCTTTTTAAAAAATCTCCATACACAGATAAAGAGCACCTCCCTTTCTTATATTCAGATTGTTTAGGTGCTCTCTTATTATTTCTATTTAGTGAGGAGTCATTATCCCTTTTTTATTATCATCTATCATTTGATTGATTTTATTTAAAGCTTCCTTAATTCCACCGACCTCATTAATTATTCCCTTTTCTACTGCCTCTTTTCCAACAAGGATTGAACCCACATCCTTAGCTAGTTGCTCGGTGTCCAACATTAGACTTTTAAAATCATCATAACTTATGTCAGAATGTGAGACAACGAAGTTAATAATTCTATCTTGGATTTTATCAAAGTATTCAAATGTTTGCCTAATGCCGATTACTGTTCCATTCATCCTAACCGGATGTACAATCATTGTAGCCGTAGGTACAATGTAGCTATAGTCAGTAGAAGTTGCTAAAGGAACCCCTATAGAGTGGCTACCACCTAGTACAAGGGAAACTGTTGGCTTGCTTAAGGAAGCAATCATCTCAGCTATTGCTAGCCCTGCCTCTACATCTCCCCCTACTGTATTAATTAAAACAAGTAATCCATCAATCTCACTACTATCTTCAATAGCGGCCATTTGGGGCAGTACATGTTCGTATTTTGTAGTTTTATTTTCTTGAGGAAGTATTGCATGACCTTCAATTTCTCCAATAACTGATAGCAAATGTATCTTATTTTCATCCTCACCTTTTTCTAAAAGAGTCTGGCCATACTCTGATATTTTTTTATCTTGTAGATCCTCATTCTCTTTCCTAACTTTCTCATCTTGTTCAGATTGGGGAGAACTTGCATTATTATTGTCATTCATTTGATTTTCATTTATATTATTATTCATTAAATATTCCTCATTTCTAGTAAGCTAGGTAATAATCCTATACTTGTGGATATTATCTTGTTCTTAATAGATATTATGTAACAAAGCACTTTTTTTATTCTTTTATAAATAAAGATAAAAACCCTAGTAAAATGCTAATTATACAAATAGCATTTACTAGGGTTTAAATTAATAAACTTTTATAATTATATCTGTGATAGTGCCTGGTCTACATCCTTAATAATGTCATCTACATTCTCTATACCTATAGACATCCTAATCAAGTCCGGAGTAATTCCACCGTCTATTAATTGCTGGTCAGTTAACTGCCTATGGGTTGTGCTGGCAGGATGCAGGACACTGGTTCTTGCATCAGCAACATGGACAACAATCGCTGCCATCTTTAAGCTATCCATGAATTTAGTTGCTGCTTCCCTGCCACCTTTAACGCCAAAAGATACTACTCCACTGGAACCTTTGGGGAAGTATTTGCAGGCTAAATCATAATATTTATTACTCTTAAGTCCCGGATAATTAACCCAAGACACCCTGTCATCCTTCTCTAGATGTTTAGCAAGGGCTAAGGCATTACTAGAATGACGTTCCATTCTTAGGTGAAGTGTTTCTAATCCAAGATTTAGTAAAAATGCATTGTTAGGAGATGGGGTTGAGCCCATATCTCTCATTAGCTGTACTCTTGCCTTGGTTATGAAAGCAGCTTTCCCAGCATCTCTAGTGTAAACCATACCATGATAAGACTCATCTGGAGTTGAAAGACCAGGGAACTTACCATTATCCCAGTTAAAATTACCACTATCAACTATAACACCACCAAGAGCAACTGCATGTCCATCCATATATTTTGAAGTAGAATGGGTAATAATATCCGCTCCATATTCAAAAGGACGACATAGAATAGGGGTTGCAAATGTACTATCGATCATAAGAGGTACATCATTGTTATGAGCTAATTTTGCAAATTTTTCAATATCTGTAACCACAAGTGAAGGGTTTGCAATTGTCTCAGTAAATACAAGTTTAGTATTATCCTGAACTGCCTTGTCTAGTTCTTCTAAAGGTGCATCTGGATCAACAAAAGTAACTGATATACCTAGCTTTTTAAAGGTAACTGCAAATAGATTCAAAGTCCCACCATAGATTGCATTAGATGATATAAAGTGGTCACCTTCACCGCAGATATTTAGTATTGCAATCATGTTGGCAGCCTGGCCAGATGAGGTACATAGGGCCCCTATGCCACCTTCTAATGATGCAATCTTTCTCTCTACAGCATCAACAGTAGGATTGGCCAATCTTGTATAGAAAAAGCCTTCCTCTTCCAGGTCAAATAACTTACCAACTGTTTCACTAGAATCATACTTGTAAGTTGTAGACTGATATATGGGTAAAACCCTGGCCTCACCATCTTTAGGTGAATAGCCTTCCTGTATACATTTTGTATCAATATGATAATCCTTCATTTAACAACCTCCTATAAGAAAATTAATTGTCTTCAACCTGGATCTGACGAATTTCTTTTGTTCTGATTTCTTCACAAATATCTCTTGTAAATTCATCTAATGGTTTTTGACCTTCATCCCCAAGGTAACGACTTCTAACTGATACTACACTATCCTCTTCCTCTTTTTGTCCTACGATTAACATATAAGGAATACGGTCTAGCCTTGACTCTCTAATCTTATAACCAAGCTTTTCAGCTCTTTCATCAACAGTTGCCAGCACTCCATTGCTTTGTAGTTTTTCTTTTACCTTATTTGCATAATCATGATATTTTTCTGATATAGGTAAAACTCTTACCTGCTCTGGGCATAACCATGTTGGGAACATACCTGCATATTTTTCTATTAACCATGCTAGGGTTCTCTCATAGCAACCAATACTAGTTCTGTGTATAATATAAGGACGTTTCCTCTCACCCATAGGATCTATATACGTCATATCAAAACGGTCTGCTAAGACAAAGTCTAGCTGAAGTGTAATCATTGTATCTTCTTTACCATAGACATTCTTAGCCTGGATATCTAACTTTGGACCATAGAAGGCAGCTTCACCATCAGCTTCAGTAAATGGTACTTCAAGATCTACAAGCATTTCACGCATCTTGTTTTGCATACTGTCCCATTGGTCTTCATCACCAAGATATTTTTCCTTTTTATTAGGATCCCATTTTGACAGGCGATAAGTAACATCTTCTTCAAGACCTAATGTCTTTAAGCAGTACATAGCAAGGTCTAAAGAGGCTGCAAATTCTTCTTCAATCTGGTCTGGAGTAGTAATTATATGCCCTTCAGAGATTGTGAATTGTCTAATTCTTGTTAAACCATGCATCTCACCAGAATCTTCATTCCTAAATAATGTTGAAGTTTCACCGTAACGTAGGGGTAAATCACGATAGCTTTTCTGGCTTTGTTTATATATATAATACTGGAATGGACATGTCATTGGCCTAAGGGCAAAAACTTCAGAATCCTCGTCCTCTTCGTCTCCAATTACAAACATTCCTTCTTTGTAATGTCCCCAATGGTCAGATATTTCATATAAATCCTTCTTGGCCATCATAGGAGTTTTTGTTAGCATATATCCTCTACGCTCTTCCTCGTCCTCAATCCATCTTTGAAGAGTTTGAATAATCTTAGCTCCCTTAGGCATAAGTAGTGGCAAACCTTGACCAATAACACCGACTGTTGTAAATAGCTCCATCTCACGGCCTAATTTGTTGTGGTCTCTCTTTTTGATTTCTTCTAAGTGAGCAAGATAGTCATTTAAGTCAGAATTTTTAGTAAATGCTGCTCCATAAATCCTTGATAGCATCTTATTATCTTCTGAGCCTCTCCAATATGCTCCAGAAGAAGATATAAGAGCTACTGCCTTAAGAAATCTTGTGTTCATTAGGTGAGGGCCAGCACATAAGTCAACAAATTCTCCTTGCTGATAAAATGAAATAACTGAATCTTCAGGAAGCTCTTCAATAAGCTCTATCTTATAAGGCTCATCCTTGTCTTTCATAAAGGCAATTGCTTCTTCCCTGGGAAGAGTAAAACTTTCAATATCTAGTTTTTCCTTTATAATCTTCTTCATTTCTTTTTCGATTTCATCTAAATCTTCTCTAGAAAAGGGACTAGAATCAAAATCATAGTAGTAACCATTGTCAATGGCTGGTCCTATTGCTAGCTTAGCATCTGGATACAATCTTTTAACTGCCTGAGCCAAAACGTGGGATGCAGTATGCCAATAAGCTTCTTTACCCCCTTCATCATTAAATGTTAATATACTTAAGTCACTATCCTTGTCAACAATAGTTCTTAAATCAACAATCTCTCCATCTAATTCTGCGGCACATGCCATTCTTGCCAATCCTGGACTTATGTCCGATGCAATATCGTATATGGATTTGGGAGAATCATATTCAGTAATAGTTCCGTCTTTTAAAGTAATCTTCATAATAAAATCTCCTTTCAATTTTAAAAAAAGCCCGCCCCTTCCGACTTTAATGAAAGCCGAAAGGGACGAGCGTAAATTTACGTCGCGGTTCCACCCTTGTTGGTGTG
>CAZPWO010000135.1:0-5677 GCA_964590525.1 uncultured Herbinix sp.
TATGAAAACAAACTTCCACCTCCCTATAATCTTGATGAGTTTTATTTAAGCATATTTTACGAAAAGCACAAGCAACGTAGTCATTTAATTGAAATGACCAATGAAACCAGGTTAGTTTTTTATGACAATGAGAATTTAGATAAAAAGATTTCGGTACAAGGGAATAAGCTTTTTATGCAACCATACAAAGCAAAAGGAAGGGCTAATAAAACAATCCTTATTGATTCTTTATATAAGGAAATTGAATGTATAGTCAATTTAAAAGAACAATATATATTTAACAATCTCACGTATGATTTTGGACGTCTTCTAAAACTTGATAAAAATCACTACAGAATATTTTGGGCTAAAGAACCGGAGAAAAGAGAAGTACTGAACATTCAAAAAAACCAGATATCTAATAAAATCACAACTGGTACAACTCAATACTTCTCTCCTGCGATTAGTGTAGTGATGTCTGTATATAACACTCGGGTTGATTATTTAAAGGATTCAATAGAAAGTGTTTTGAGTCAATCTTTTGATGATTTTGAATTTATTATTATTGATGATGGCTCTACTGACTTTTCATGTGTTAAGCATATAAAAAGTTATAAAGATTCAAGAATTAAATTAATTGAAAATCACCATGATTTTATTGACTCTTTAAATAAAGGAATTGAAGCGTCCAAGGGTAAGTATATTGCACGAATGGATTCGGATGATATAATGATGCCAAATCGCTTGCAGGTACAATGGACATTTATGGAAGATAACCCTGATATAGCTGTTTGTGGATCATGGGCTGAAACTTTTGAAAATCAAAAAAGAAACATGACCACAGTAGAGAATCATAATGAAATTATCTCTAATCTAATCTTATGTAATTCGATAATCAATCCCACAACTATGTTGAGAAGAAAAACAGTTTTTGTTGAGGGTGATTATTTATATAAAAAAGGATATCCTTATGCAGAGGATTATAAGCTTTGGGTGGATTTGGCAATGGGAAATTGTCGTTTTTATAATATACCACAAATACTGTTAAGGTATAGAATATCCGTCAGCCAAGTAACACATAAATATTCTCACGAAATGAGCCATTCTGCCCTATTAATAAAGGCAGAGTATGCTGAATTTATTATGGAGGAGCTAGGAGTAGAGAATGAATATATGTTTAATATACTGGACAACTTAATTAGCCTGTTTAATGAAGGGTTTATTCATGTTCATATAATGTATGAGTTAATATATAAATTATATGTAAACCATTTAACTGTTAAAGATCAAAGTCTTGGTGGGGTTATGTTAAATGATTGATGATGAACAAGCTATCGTGATTTATAAAGTAATGTGCTGCCGTTTATTAGTCAGTGATTTAGCATATTAGTGGCTGTGAGTACATGATTTTATGCTTTTAACGAATTAAACACAATGATTTTAGGAGTTTGTTTCTAGGCAATAACTTATAAAACACACGGGTGTTTTTTGCAGTTCTCACATAGAAAGAGTCAATACATGAAATACATAATTAAAAATATAATAATTCTTATGTCTATTTTATGTCTGAATCTGCATACAATCTGTTCTCAATCCATTATATCAGGTGAGATTCAGGATATACAACAGAAAGCAATGGCTGATATTTCTATTATGCTTATGCGGATTGACAGCACGATTGTCGAATATACGATGAGTGACGAAAAGGGGAGATACAAGCTGACTTATGCCGGAAAAGAAGCGTTTCTGCTTTTGTCGGCATCTGCTTTAGACATAAAACCCTCAATAAAAAAAATCAGAAACCGCTCACAAACTCTCGATTTCGTGCTTGAACGAGGTAGTATACAGTTATCTGAAGTTTTTGTGAAACAAAACAAGGTTTGGGGACAAAAAGATACGATAAACTATCTGGTATCTGCATTTTCTGATGAAAAAGATGTCGTTATTGGCGATGTGTTAAAAAAAATGCCCGGAATCAATGTGGCTGAAAGTGGACAGATTAACTATAATGGCAAACCTATAAATAAATTTTACATTGAAAATTTAGATATGCTGAAAGGTCGATATGGTATTGCCACAAACAACATCGCAGCCAAAGATGTTTCCACAGTCCAGATACTCGAAAATCATCAACCAATCAAAGCATTGGAGAATGTAAATATTTCTAATAATGCTGCCATCAATTTGAAAATAAAGGAAGGACGAAAAGGAATTTTTACTCTTATGGCCTTATTGGGATTGGGTGTCGATTCGGATAATATACTGTGGTTAGGGGAACTTACTAGTACGTACTTTGGAAAAAAACGTCAACAAATAGCTGCCTACAAAACAAATAACAATGGTACGAATATAAACAAAGAGTTGCGGTCTTTTACAGGCAACAATCCTATTAGTGGATTACAAATGACCTCTGTGCAACAGCCTTCTCCACCGAGCATCCGTTTTGAACGTTATAACTTTAATAATACTCATGCCATCACGTCGAACAACTTGATTGTAATGAAAAATGAGGCACAATTAAATACAAATATTTTATTCTATCACAATAAGGCTAAACGTCATGGTTTTTCCCGCACAACTTACCTAATTCCTGGTACAGAAGAGCTGGTTATCGTTGAAGATATTTCAGCACAATCTACCACGAATAATCTGGTGGGCGAATTCGATTATAGTCTGAATAAAGAACACAATTATGTCAACAATAATTTGAAAATATTAGGAAACTGGGACGATGATAAAGGTGATGTGATTACAGCTGAACATGCTCGGCAGTACCTTAATAATAAATCATTTTCGATAACTAATAATACACAATGGGTAAAACGACGTGAAAATGAAAAAGGTATTGAGGTTTCATCAAGAAACGCTTTTCGAATGCAACCGCACTATTTAACTATCACACCCGGATTATACCCCGATCTTTTCAATGAAGGGGAAGAATATTCCTCCTTGATACAAAATCTACGCAGCAACGCATTTATATCCAATAATCGCATTTCCTTTTTATCAGCAATAGCTTTTGGTAAACTGAGACTCAATCCTACTGCAAACCTGTTGGTAGAACATCGGGCTTTGCAATCGGACTTCGATCTTATTGACAAACAATTGATATCATACCCCATAACAGATATCAGCATGAACAACGATATCCGATTTACTCGCGTAAACAGTGGGCTTTCGCTTGATGCAACTTACAATGTTGAAAAATTAAAACTGTCCCTCTCTCTTCCTGTTATATACCGTTATACAAATCTTGACAATCGTTTGGTTGGAAACAATTCATTAAACAAAGGAAAAGTTTATTCTCATCCGAGATTTTCAGCACGTTATAACCCAAGTGCAGAGTTTGAAATCACTGTAAATACCAGTTATAGTAGTTCGATACCTGGATTGAATACCCTCTACACAGGTTATATCCTACAAAACTATCGTAATATTAATCGTTATAATGACACTCACTTGTTTGATTCTAAAAGTATAAATGGCTCGATAGGAGCTTCTTACAAAAACGTATTAGCCTTGTTTTTTGCCGGAGGCGATATATCATACAGCCATAATAACAGTGACGGAATATATGGACAAACATTGAATGGTATGTTAACTGTAACAGAATTCATGAAACACTCCAATAGGGGGAAGTCTGTCTCTATAGGCGGACGCAGTAGTAAGGGGTTTGATTGGCAAGAGCTTCTAATTACTGTAGATGGGTCGTGGGGACAGAGTGAAAGTGATCAGTTGCGTCAAGAAGAATTTGTGAAATATAAGAGTCAATGGTTAAATGCCAATGCCACAATAAAAATAGAACCTACAACATGGTTAATGGCAGAGCATAAATGCTCGTGGGGACGCAGTAAAGGTAAGACTAGTACAGGCGAACGTTTTAAGCCGATACAATCGTTCACCCAACAGATCCATGCTTACATAACTTTACCGTTTGGACTAAACTTAAACGGTTCGTGGGAACACTATTATAATAGTGCATTAGAAAGCAATAGAAACTTCTCCTTGGTCGACATTGGTTTGGGATACACTAAAGGAAATACACGTTATTCTTTGGACTGTACAAATATTCTGAATACTTCGAAATATGTATCCGCATCTTATGGAGCGCTCAATGGATACTACTCAGAATACGACATACGTCCAATGGCTGTAATGTTGAGAGTAAGATTTAAATTATATTAGTGAAGTATAATCAATAAAAATAGCTTTGTGACCTTAGTTGAAATTTTAAAAAATATACTTATGAGAACAAAATTCTTTTTTATCCTCTTTATTTTGCCTCTCTCTACAATTGTTAAATCACAGTATGGGGGCGTTAAATTTGAACCTGTTGATAGATATACAGAAATAGACACAGCTCGTTATGTAATAACTTACACTTTCGATGCAATTTTAGACACTACAAAAACTGAAAAGAAAACGGATCAATTATGCTTGGAAATAGGCAGCCATCTCTCCAAAGTCTATAGTTTGCGTGCGTATAAGGCAGACTCGATAGCTACAGACCTCATGATAAAAAGGATAGATAATATAGTCAGAACACCAGCAGAGCCGATGCCTGACATAATATATAAAAATTATCCGTCAGGTAAGTTAACTTTCATAAGCCGTACCGTTGGAGGTGTGCTCAGATATGAAGAGGATTATCCGATTGTCATAAAATGGAAGTTGATACCCGAGAAAAAAGATTTTTTGGGCTACACTTGTCAAAAAGCAGAGGCGGTTTTTCGTGGTCGTATGTATACAGCTTGGTTTACACCAGAGATTCCCTTGAAGGAAGGACCGGGGAAATTTGGAGGACTTCCCGGATTGATTTTACAATTAAGCGATTCACAAGATCATTTTAATTATACATGTGTCGGCATAGAAAAATCGAAAACTATAATTCCAATTACCTATTGGCCATGGAAAAGTACAGAGATGTCCCGAAAGAAGTATTTAGATACGATGAAGAAAATGCATAAAACGCCTTTAAAATATTCTAGAGCGGTTGGAGGAGGTCTGTTTTATGTAGGTGATAATGGAAAAGTAACACCGGGTAAAAATACGCCTCAACCATACAATCCAATGGAAAGGGAGTAAAGGCAGATTATAGATAAGAAAGCATACGAATATGAATTTTTCTCTTGCCAGGAAAAATAAAAGCATAAAGTAGGATTTTATTTAATTACTTAAATTATTTGTCGGCATAATAATGTAAATACATTCTTAATAGAATATGGAAGTAACGAGCAGTTATCGTTGAAGGACGTGTTGAAAAAACACGAAGGAAAAGCAGTCTATATTGACTTTTGGGCTTCGTGGTGTTCTCCTTGCATCAAGGATATTACCGAGTCGGAAAAGTCGAAAGCTTATTTGAAAGAAAAAGATGTTGTTTATTTATATATTGGGCATAATGATCAAATTCAAAACTGGTCGGAAGCGGTTAATAAGTATGAGATTACTGAAAATCAATATTTGGGTGTAGATTCGAAAAGCTCACCTGTTGCGAAGCATTTCAGCATCATTGGCATTCCACGATATATTTTATTGGATAAAAACCATATTGTTGCAAATATAAAGGCACCACGTCCTGTCCCTAGGATGTTTAGTGAATTTGAGCATGAAATACAGCGATTGTTTTCTGTCAGGTCGTGGGGAAATAGGTAGGTTTAAGTTGTATATATGTCAAAGGGATTGAAGTTATATAAGGGTG
>CAZPWO010000136.1:0-5667 GCA_964590525.1 uncultured Herbinix sp.
TCAAAATACATATCAGACCTTCTAAAAAGATATGACGGGGATGTAAACTTAGCCCTAGCTGCTTATAATGCAGGTATGGGCAATGTGGCCAAATACGGTGGGATTCCACCTTTTAATGAGACCCAGAACTATGTGGTTAAAGTCAATAAATTTATGGAGGAGAACATGGAGGCAGGTAGTGCCAAGACAAGGCAGGTTGTAGGTAGCAATCCTTATGACACCTGGCTTAGGAACCAGGGTGTGACATTTGCCTCTACTGAAAGCACATATGTAAATGAAACAAATACGGCTGGCTTATTAGATGAAATTTTCTCATACAATGATTATCTTAAATTCTTAGATATTCTTCTTGAATTAAGTGATAGTGAAGATGAGAAGGAGCAATATTAAGAGATGCAAAAGAGCTATGATTTTATAATGCATTTAATCTTACAGCAGATAAGATGAAGCCCTATATGGACAATGATAGGATAATAAACTGATTGATGGATAAGGGCATTGTTAAAAATAATCATTCATCTGTCTTAATAATAGACCAATTATAAACATAGTTAGTATCAGGGTATTTTGTATTCATTGTCCCTTTTACTACTATGTTTTTTGTGTTTATGAACTTGACTAGGATTGAATTTCCATTAAGAAATGATTAAGCTCATTATCTGAGTATGTATTTTTTCTGTTTTCTTGACTAGTAGTATTAGAATGTTGGTAATATAGGTATTCTATTTCCGATTTTAGCATTAGAATTCTCCTTTATAATATATTTATATTAAACAATTTTTATGGGGGTTCAAAACACAAAAGGGGTTTTATAACATTTGGATTGACAAAGTATAGATTATACTTGTATAATTATTTTTAAGTTGTAATGACTAGGGCATATATATAAAAAAGTGTATTTTGGTATGACAGAGGAGAGTATTTATGAATAACAATAATATAGTTTAAAAAAATTACAGACATACATGCAATGATATAGTGGATTGTCAGATTATGCATATGAAAGATATATGTAAATCATGTAATTTAGAATTGTTTTTTAACAAATTCAATATAAATTTGGAGAAAAATAATATTTTTGATAATACACAATTTTATAAGTTTGTTAGTAACAGATTAAGTAAAGAAAACATAATACTTGCTTCTACGGATAGATATTATCTTAGTTATTTAGAAAAAAAATACGAACGAGCACATTTTGGTATGCATCTTGTTTCGATAAGCGGATTGAATAAACAAGATACAGGAATATATTATGCTGTAAATGATGTGATTTCAGATGAAATTATATGGTGTTAACAAAATACAATTAATCTCGCACGAACGTCATCACAGAAGCCATGTCCCCCTAATGGACAAGTTATTTCAGTAAATCTCAAAGATATAAATTTAAGCATATATCATCCAATATTGACTCAGAGAAATATTAAGAGACAATCTATAGCTGGTATTTTTAACTCTTAAAGATTTATGTTAAAAAAACCTATAATAGAAAGAAAGAATTATTATAAAAGCAAGAATACTATTTCATGCCTTTGTTTTTTATACTGACTCTACTAGCCCAAAACTAGAATATCAATTCTAAAGGGAGCACACCTTATAAAGTCGAACAAGGTAACAATATGTGGGAAAAAACAGATAAAATCTTCTTTACAACTTTATCTAAATATTATATGATATTAACAAGGAGCTTCTTGCAAAAGGTAAATTACTTATAAATTTAAAAAGGAGGTAAACATATTGAAAAGAAAATTAAAAAAAATTTTTGCTCTTTCACTTATTAGCTTATCGATTATAGGAGCGGTTAGTAAACCTGTAATGGCATCAGTACCAAAAAGACATGTTGCATACAGGTATGTTTGGGGGGTCAGCGCAGAAACAGAATGGGCATGTAGGCACTATACTAGAGCTTGGCTTGCAGGACTAGGTTCTGACTCGGGAAGAAATTGGGGAAACAATCTAACTAGGGCTAAAGCTATAGGAGCTGGAACTGCCCATACCAGATATGGTAGGTAGTGGATAATAACTATTATTTCTTATATCAATAAAGCTATTTATAAAACCACTATGCATAGTTATTTATGATTTATAACAAAGATAATTCACAGAACTAGGCAAAACATGTATTTTTGTAAATACTTGATTTGCCTAGTTCTAATAGTAAAGATTAAAGTAGAATAGAGGAATAATATGAAAAAGGTATCATCAATATTTTTAATACTAATTTATACAGTTACTATTTATTTTGCCTTGTATATTTCAGGTTCTATTAACCTGTACATAGAAAATGATTTTTTTATCAACAACTTTAAGAACAACAAGTCGACAGAATTTGTTTTTAAAAGTGGTGCTACTGTAGCAGATATTGATGGGGACATCTTTGATGAAAGCATAATAATTTCAAAAAATCTAGATACTCTTTTAACTGTTGTTGGGGTTTCGTATATTAAGGATATAGAGACCAAACTTAATGTAGAGGGTAGGTATTTTAATGAAGATGACTTTAAGTATTCAAAAAAGGTTGCAATTATAGGCGAAGAAGTATTAAAGGAAGTTAGGGGGAATGAAAAGAAATATTATAGATTTAATGGAGAGGATTATGAGGTTATAGGTATAATTAAAGGTAGTTCAAAGGGAAACTGGGCTAGCCATAAGGCCATATTAAATCTTAATTCAATTCCAAAAACAGTAGCTGAATTATACACAGGTAAATATAACTTTTCATCAGGTAATTGTACATATGATAAGTTTAGAGAGAAAATTGAAAATGAAGATGTTTTCCTAAGTGACGGGGAAAAGGCTAAAGTTTATTCGCCAATAGAGAGTTCTATTAGTAGTAACAAGCTTTATATTGTGGTTTTTATATTAATTTTGATTATTAGTGTGATAAATATAATTGTTTCTCTTAGATATTGGATAGATAGTATAAGGAAAGAGATTGGTATCAGGAAATGTCTTGGAGCTAGAAATTTAAGCATTCTTGGTCTTTTAATAAAAAGATTATGTAAGTATATTTTATTAGCTTGTCTAGTAGGGTCTGTTATTTATGGAATTGCAATACTCCTAATACAAGCTAGCTTTAGTTTTTCATTATTAACATTGGGATTTGTACTTATGGTCTTAATTTTAACTACATTTACGGGGCTTCTTCCTGTTGTTTATAAAGTAATAAGAATCCAACCAGTTGAGATGATGAGGTGATTATGAATAATTTTAAATATAGTTTAAAAACATTAATAAATAACCCTTTTCTGATTGTTTTATCCATTGTTCAGTTTACGGTAATATTTACTTTTATAATAATCATTTTCAATGTTTATTATATGATAAATGGTCAAACAAAGGGGTTAGAAGAGGTTTTTAAGGACAAAGAATATTATGCAATTCAAGACAGGACTGATGAAGATGTTTTATTTGATCAAATCTTTAAAAAAGAAGATACAAACGATAATTTAAGGGAGTTTTATAACTTTTTAATTAATAATGAGGAATTTGATTTTATTCAGTTTGTGGATACTAATGTTCGTGTTGAACCTATTTTTAAAATTGATGAAAATAATTCAGACCTGTTTTACTCCCAGACCATAACAAGCTATAAAAATAGAAATAAGGATTATAGTTTGTTAAAAGGAATGGGTGTTGATAAAAACTTTTTTCAAAAGGTGGGAATTAATGTTTCAAACAATTTTGAAAATGAACTTCAAGTGATTTTAGGGCATAAATATCGGGACTATGTTAATTTGAATGATAAGATAACTGTATTTGATTACGATCTTGATGCAGAAGTTGAGAAAGAAGTAGTTGGTTTTCTAGATAAAAATACTTACTTTTTTTCTAGAAGTGGAGGGATGATACTACTGGATGAATATATTATAGAACCTTCATCAATTAATAATGTTTTAAATGACGATATAATCTACTATGTGGATTCTGTGATAAATAGCAGTTTCATAGAAAGCGAGGATATCGATAATGCTTTTAATTTAATAAATAACAAAAGCATAGAACTGGGTTTATATACTAAACTTTTACCTTTAAATATGAAGGAGCAAAGTAATGTTCTTCTACATTCCATATCCCAGTATAGAGATATTGTTATTCCTGCTATTATATGTATTATTATATTTGCATTTATATCCATAACAATATCTTTGCTAAATTTAATCAGGAGAAATTTGGGTGAAATTGTAGTTCATCTAACATGTGGAGCTACTATTAGAGATATTTATATAAGATATTTGATAATAGATGCATTACTAATTATAATGCCCTTTTCAATTTCAATGTTCATAAGTAACCATTTAGTCAATAGTATGTTAGGGAATCCAGGAGTATATACAGAAGTTTTGATACTTCTTATATTTGTACTTATCTTATTTTTCTTAGGAATATCAATTCTTCCTATAAAGTATATTAAGAGGATTGATTTAACAAAAATTTTAAAACAGGAGTATAGTCTATGATTAAATTAGAAAATGTAAAAAAAGTTTATGGAAAAGGGGACTTAGAAGTTTGTGCACTTAAAGATGTGTCTATAGAAATTAAAGAAGGGGAATTACTTGCGGTCATAGGTACATCGGGATCGGGGAAATCAACGTTATTAAATATACTAGGTTGTTTGGATAAACCCACATCTGGCAAGTACCTATTGGACAATAGGAATATCAATAATTTGTCTCAGAGGGAACTAAGCCTAGTAAGAAACAAAAATGTTGGCTTTGTGGTACAATACTTTGCCTTAATAGACAGCTATACAGTTGGTGAGAACGTTAGAATTCCTCTTGATTATACTAAACCCAAAATTGCTAAGAGTGAAAAGAATAAAATAGTAAAAAGAGCATTAGATGAGCTGGGAATTTTGAAATTAAAGAACAAGTACCCTGATCAAATATCAGGTGGAGAGGCCCAAAGAGTTGCTATTGCAAGAGCGATGGTTAATAATCCAGATGTGATTTTAGCAGACGAGCCTACGGGTAATTTGGACAAGAAAAATACGGAAAATATAATTAAGCTTTTTAAGGAAGTTAATGAAATGGGGAGAACAGTGATTATCGTGACCCATGATATGGAAGTTGCTGATAAGTGTGAAAGGATACTAGAGATTGAGGATGGGGTGATTTTATGAATAGGAAGATAAAAAAAGCATTAATCTTGATTGTTGGACTGCTAATTATCATTGGTATAATAGTTGTAATTATTATTAATGTGAATTTTAAGAAAGAAACGTATATTATAACTATAGATGCAAATAAAGAAGAAATAATAAGGCAAGAGTTTGGAGAAAAGTCTAGAACAACTGAGCTTTATTTAGAGTTGATGAGTGAGGGAAGCCTTTTGCTTCAAATTAAAGATAATTCGGGTAATGTCATATTAGAAAAGCAGGTTGAAGATAAAATTACAGCTAAGTTCAAATCCGAAGGGGATGTAAGTATTGTGATTTTGTCTGATAAAGACTTACAAGTTAAGATTATGCAGGAAGTGAAGCTTAATTTGTGGTAAAATTAAGTTTCAACTTATAAAGATTTATATTTAAAAACCACATCAGAAAATAAACTAAATGATGAACAAGAGGAGGAGCACTATGATTAGCACAATTGTCTTTGATATAGGAAATGTTCTGATTCATTTTCGCTGGAAGGAACACATGATTGAATATGGTTATGATGA
>CAZPWO010000137.1:0-5601 GCA_964590525.1 uncultured Herbinix sp.
GGGGGTTGATATGCTGTTGTTATTGTCTAGTGGGTAGGTGGGGTAATTTTAATTCCCCCTATGGGTGCTTCTTTTAGATATTTCATAGACGCAAATCAAGTAAGAGCAATTCTTAAGAATTGCTCTTACTTCAATATACACTCACTAACAAATACACTTGCGTTGTTAGAAAACCTCTTTGTCTTATTTACTAGCTGAATATTTCTTTGCATATTGTGATATAGCAAAATTCTCATCATAAGCCTTCCTCTTCCATTCCGGCCATCCCTTAATAGTCTGATTGATGTTGTTATAAATGATTTCCTTTTCTTCCTTTTTTATTTTTTGTTTTTCTATAAGTTTTACTTCTTTCATACTGTCCTCCTTTTTTATTTCTTAATTAGATTTCTAAATTAGAATCAGCATAACTCTTTTTTATTTCTACATATGCATTAGATGCTGCTGATTCTGAATCTAAATAATTAAATGCATTAATTGGATTACGAATACTTGCTTTCTTTTTATCAAATTTAACGTTATATCCGTCCTTATCCTTCCTAACCCTTTTATACCATTGAATTGAGCTTGTTGAAAACAAATCAATAAAGCGATGTGGTCCTACACCAACAAATGGTTTAAAGACAACTTTGTTTATGTCACCTAAATCTTGAGTTATCTCTTTTTTATAAAACTCTAATGCTTTACTTTTTGGATACGGCTCTATATATGTAACCTCTTTAATTCCTGCTGCTATAATATGTTTCGCACAGTTATGGCACGGAAAAGTTGTTACATACATGTTTGCACCTTGGCAGGAAATATTATTACGAGAACACATAAGCAACGCCTCCATCTCACTGTGTACAACCCTGCCATATTCGGTCAAATCACCTATTCCTGCATTTTTAATCTTTTTAGCATTGTCTTCATTCTTTTCAATTCCAAGATTATCTAATATCTTATCAATAATCTTTTGTTGTTCAATCTTATTAGAATCAAATCCCAACGTATAATCTCTTCCACCTTTAGAGTCATAATAAACATTATCTTTTAATTCAGGCCAATATAAACCACCTTCGTATTTGGGACAATCATTTACTCCTGAAGCAATTATTTCATTATCCTTTGTTATAACTGATCCTATTTGACGAGATAAATCAGCAGATCTAAGCGATGAAGCAAAGGCCATAAACATAGCATATTCACCAAATGTTGGAGTAATAAATGGATCACCAAACAATAAATCAATAAGTCGATAAACATTTGCTTTTATTTCATCTGTATTATCCGAAATATTTATAAAGTAATCTGCGTCTTGAAATGCATCTTCTGTATGTTGTCCATATTTCTCTGACTCATTAGCGTCTCTCTTTAATATTTCAATCGCTTTTTCCCTGGGAATGTTTTTTTCGTCTACTAAATACTTTTCTCGTCTGCTTTCTGTACTGGTTATCCCTATTAGATGAAATCCTTTTCCATATGTTTTTCTTAAAAACTTCACTTCTTCAGGGTGCTTAATAGAATCTATAATATGAGCAACGCGGCCCATTGGAGAAGGGTTATTAGGGTCTTCTCTTTGCAATAAAATTTTTGAAGCAACACCTTTCATTAACATGGATTTATCATTTGTTTCTTTTCTAATCTTATTGCCTTGATCCATATAAAAAGATATTCTATCATATTCAGTCTTATGGTTTTTTATATCAACAAGTTCAGATATCACCTCTTTAGAAACCTTAATATAGTTACTATCATAATTGTAATGATTTAATCTGTCAATAACATTGTCAATGACCTGTCTTATATTTGTTCCTACTGTTGTAATAACTCCTATGACTAATTCACTATCGTTACTTCTATCATACACTATTATCCCCCTCCTCAATACATAAATTTTAATAATTAAAATTTTATATTATAGTTCATACTACTCCAACCACAACTATTCTAACAGATAGGGCCTACGGCTTTGTTTAACTTCTTGATAAATTATTGACCAAGCATCAACAAGAGAAATATATAAAATGAATTAGATTAAAAACGAACTATACTTTAGCCAGCCTTATATGTCATTTTTATTAAATTAAAACCTCTTACCACCAGTATTGTATACTAAACACCATAAAATCACAAGATTAATTTCTTATATTTTGCACAAATTGCTTTTTAAAATTAAAGGGGGTTGCTGAAAATAACCATTCATAATAGTCATGGTAATCTTGGTGATAAAAGCCATATAAGATTTATCCTTTCTAACCATACTTTACTCCTCTTTCATTTCTAAACATTTTCAACTTTAACCATTAATGCTATTGCAATATACCACCATCTTCCATCCTAATAGTTCTTGATGTATATTTGCATAAGTCCTCATTATGTGTGACCATTATAATGGTTTTATTATACTGGGTATTCAGTTTGTGTAATAAATTAACGACTTCTAAGGATGACTTTAAATCTAGATTTCCTGTGGGTTCATCTGCAAAGATAACTTTTGGGTTATTTACTATAGCTCTTGCAATTGCTACCCGTTGTTGCTGTCCTCCTGATAATTGTGATGGTTTAAAAGTTCTTTTATTGGTTAGCTTAAACTCTTCGAGTATCATGTCTATTTTATCTTGATTTTCTGGAATACTTTTTTTATCCAGATGCAAAGGAAGTGCAATGTTTTCTTCAACAGTTAATATTGGTGATAAGTTATAAAACTGAAAGATAAAGCCAAAATCTTTAAGCCTTAGATCTGCCAGTGCATCATTTGAATACTTACTAATAATATGCCCATCCATAATGACGTCTCCACATGTTGGTCGCTCAAGACAACTCAGTACGTAAAGTAATGAACTTTTACCAGCACCTGATCTACCAACTATTCCAATAAAGTCACCTTCATTTATTTGAAGTTCTATATCTTTTAATACCTCAACCTTTATGTCCCCTTGATAATAATCCAATCCTACATTTTTAAGCTCTAGTATGCTCATAATTATATTTGAGTATAAAATACTCGTCCCCTTTCTTATGTTTTCTTTCTTCTAAAAGATATTAGATTTGGATATTTATATGTTTTTTTCGTTTATTATCTCATTTTTGTTTATTGCAAAAATCTTCTTTAATATATAAAAACACGATAGGGCAAAGGTTATAAATAATAATATAAAGAATGTAACAGCAATATTATAGGGATAATATAGATGTAAATCAGTATTAAATATCCCAGCCAAGGATTTTATAAATATAAACAAGGTTATATTTGACCCTATCACCCCTAATACAAGAGTAATGAAAGATATTATAATCGTTTCATAGGATATCATTTTTCCAATACTGTAGTCTCTTGCACCTAGGACAGATAACATAGTTACTTCTTCTTTTCTTGTCCAAATAGATGTAATATAATTGTTGATCAAAGAAAATATAAGAAAACAAGAAATCAATATAAACATAATTTCAAAGATTTCTATTCCCTTTACTATATCATCTCTCCAACCATCCCCAAAGTCTTCTATATTCATAATAGTATACTTGTCATCTGAAAAAACATCTCTTGCAACTTTTACAAAGTCTTCATCTGATATGTTTTCCTTTTTATTAGTTTGTATCATCTTTGATGTTATAGATAAATCAAACCTGTCCTTGAGTTTGTTTTTATTAACAAATATTAACCTACCATCATTTGTGAAAGTCTCAAAAGACGCCTCAATTGTGAATTGCATGTTAGTGAGATTATTGCCAAGCTCTAGTATACTACCCTGCTTATATTTGCCTTCTATCATTATTTGCTTACTTACAAAGCAATTATTATCATCAAGATTATTAAAAGTAAGATACTTATCATCTTTAGTTAATTTTAACTTTGTATAATTATCAAAGGCCTTAGGGTCAACAGCAAATATACGGTAATTCTCCTGTGTAGCTTCATCTATATAATTATAAACATTTACAATTGTATAATCTTTAAGTATTCCTGACTTGTTAATTTGCTCCATCTTTTCTTTGATTTCATGGTCCGAATACTCCCTATCATCAGACAAAATCATATAATCATGATCAAACATAAGGTCAACATATTCCTTAACCGATCCCCTAGCACTAGAAAACATTCCATTTAGAGATATTATAACCATGAGACCTACAACAATAATGGATACCATGGTATATGTATTATTGCGATTATTCATTACATTTTCCCCTGCTAATAATAACTCAAACTTTTTATACCTTTTAGAGAGAAATATTATTATTCGGCTGATTCTATTTATTACATAAGGAAGCACTAATAGTATAGAACAGACTGATATTAAGCCAAGTACAACCATAGACAGATAGATTAAAGCATCCCCACTGATATAGATAAGTGCCTTTGTTGAGAATAATATCGCAACTAGAAAAATAATACCTAGTATGAATTTTATAAATTGCTTTTTCATACTAATATGTATATATGCTTGGGAAGTACTATTTTTCATTGCTGATATAGGCGACAATTTTACAACTTTTTTAATAGGTATATAACTACCAATGTAGGAAGTTAACATTCCAATAAGAATACTTATAAGAAAATAACTTGGCCTAATTGTAAAGAACCTCCTAACCTCTCCTAAGTCTTTACCTGTATAGACATAGGAGAAACCCACACCCACCAGAGTCCCAACTATAATCCCAATAAGTGAACCTAAAGCACCCACAAGAATGCCTTCTCCTATAAAAGTAGATTTTATCTGTTTATCATTTGCTCCCAAAGTTTTAAACATAGCAAGGACTTTAGTCTTTTCATGGAGCCTTATATAAAAAGAATTGTAAATTAAATATATGCTTCCTAACAAAAAGATTGACAGAATGGACCATAGCGCCATAGAAAAAGAGCTTAGTTCATTTTTAGCAGTTTCCTTGTTGTCAAATATTGTTTGATATGTGAATAGATTGAAATATTCTTTATCTATTTCTTCTTTAACCCTTAATACTGTCTGATAATTTTTGTTTTCTGTTATGATGTTAATTTTATTGAACTGATTACTTACTTTCAATTCATCTTGTAATATTCTTGCGCCTACATAAAATTCATAAGAAGCTTGCATTAAAAACCGATCACGTTTGTATATGCCTACTACATTAAATGTCTTTTGCTTACCTTGTAAAGTTGCAACTATTTCATCACCAATCTTTATATTTTCTTGCTTTGCAACTTTGTTATCAACCAGGATTTCATATTTGTCTGAATTAAAGTCTATTACTCTTCCTTCTATTATAATCGCATTATCTACATCAAGGGATTTTTGCGAACATCCCAAGAGCCATAAGCTTCTTGGATTTTCTCCTATTTTCCCTTCAGCATTATACTCTAATTGCATATCTAAATCTCTTACATAATCTATATCTAGTATTTTATTAATTTCTTCTGTTGCTAAATTTCCCTCAGAAAAAGCCGTAATACTAGTTTCAGCTTCATAATCTTCCATAAGCCATGATATTCGTTTCGACATAGAGCCATGCAAAATTAATATTCCCATTACTAAGGCAATAGATAATCCTGTAATTGCAATTATAATTATGTTTTTATTAAGGTTTGTTTTAAAACTTCTTTTCATGTAGTGATACATTGGATACACCTCTTATTTTATTTGT
>CAZPWO010000138.1:0-5594 GCA_964590525.1 uncultured Herbinix sp.
AAACACCTCACAAAAATTTCAAGTGAGATTTGCCAATAAAGACTTGACACAATCAAACCATCAATCAAGCTTGAAAAAAACCCATATTACGAATATACTATACATATCAGAACATGGCACTTAATAAAACATTCATACAGAAAGGAACGATATATATGAATATGACATTACGTTGGTTTGGAAGTAAACATGACAGTGTTACCTTAGAAGATATAAGACAAATCCCAGGAGTTGACGGAGTAGTTTCATCATTACATGATGCAGTTGCAGGAGATGCTTGGGAACTAGAAGATATTTTAGCATTAAAAGAGGAAGTTGAGGCTAGTGGATTAAAGCTACTAGGAATAGAAAGTGTTAACATTCACGAAGACATTAAGATTGGTCTACCATCAAGAGATAAGTATATAGAAAACTATATAATCTCCCTTGAGAACTTAGGTAAGGCTGGAGTCCACATGGTATGCTACAACTTTATGCCGATTTTCGACTGGACAAGAACTGATCTAGCATATGAATTAGAAGATGGTTCAACAGTTCTAGCTTATGATGAGGAAATAATAAAAGGCCTTAAGCCAGAAGATATGTTTGAAAGAATAGAAAAAGAAAGTTCCGGCTTTGTAATGCCTGGCTGGGAGCCTAACCGTAAGGACGAGATAATGGACTTATTTGAGAAATATAAGGGTGTAACAGCAGAAAAGCTGATGGACAACCTGAAATATTTTCTAGATGCTATTATGCCTACTTGTGAGAAATATCAGATTAAGATGGCGATTCACCCAGACGATCCAGCTTGGAGCGTATTCGGACTTCCCAGAATAGTTATTAGTGAAAAGGCATTAGAAGAGATAGCTTCACTAAATGATAGTATATATAATGGTTTCACCCTATGTACAGGTTCCTTAGGAAGTAACTTAAAGAACAACATGCCAGAGATTATTCGTAATCCAAAGATTAGTGAGAGAATACATTTTGTTCATTTAAGAAACATGAAATTTGACAGTGATGGAGTATTCCATGAAAGTTCCCACTTATCATCAGATGGTAATTACGATATGTATGAGATTGTTAAGGCACTTCAAGATGTGAAGTTTGAAGGCATAATCCGTCCTGATCATGGAAGAATGATCTGGGGTGAAGAAGCAAGACCTGGTTATGGTTTATACGATAGGGCTTTAGGAGCAACTTATATAAACGGACTATGGGAAGCTATTGAGAAGAATAACAGATAATGAAACTACAAGTGGCTATCTAGAAAGGTACGATTAAGAATGAGACTAGTTAATTATGATTCTTCATGGAAAGAAAAAGGTTATGAGATACCAACATATGATAGAGACCAGGTTAGAAAAAGCACCAAGGAAAATCCCACATGGATACATTTTGGAGCAGGTAATATCTTTCGTGGCTTTCCAGCGGCAGGTCTTAATAAAATTCTAAATGATGGACAATATGACAAAGGCCTTATTGTTGCTGAAGGATTTGATTATGAGATAATTGAAAAAGCATATAAGCCATACGATGACTTAAGCCTGCTAGTTTTATTAAATGCTGACGGAACTATTGATAAGAAGCTAATAGGAAGCGTTGTTGAATCAATTGCTGCAGATGGAGAAAATGCAGATGAGTGGGGAAGGTTACAAGAAATCTTCGCAAAACCATCTCTTCAGATTGCCAGCTTAACTATAACTGAAAAAGGCTACAGCCTAGTAGACTCCCAAGGAGAATATACAGCCCTAGTTAAAGATGATTTTAGCAAGGGTCCTAAAAGTCCTGTCCATACCATGGGTAAGATTACATCCCTACTATATAATAGATATAAGGCAGGCAAGGCACCAATTTCAATGGTTAGTATGGATAATGCATCCCATAATGGTGATATATTAAAAGCTTCTGTTGAAGCTTATGCCAAAGCTTGGGTAGACAAAGGCTTTTTTGAAGAAGGATTTGTAGACTATATTAATGATAAATCCAAAGTGGGATTTCCTTGGAGTATGATTGATAAGATTACCCCTAGACCAGATGACAATGTTAAGAAGATGCTGGAAGAGGACGGTTTTAAAGATACAGACCTTATTATAACTGACAAGAATACCTACACGGCTCCATTTGTAAATGCGGAAGAAACTGAATACCTTGTAATTGAAGATGCATTTCCTAACGGAAGGCCTCCCCTAGATAAGGCAGGCTTTATATTTACCGATCAGGAGACAGTTGATAAGGTAGAGAGAATGAAGGTATGTACTTGTTTAAATCCCCTTCATACAGCTCTTGCAATATTTGGATGTCTCTTATCCTATAGGACTATCTGGGAAGAGATGAGAGATCCTGAACTTGTTAAATTGGTTAATAAGATAGGATATGATGAAGGTATGCCAGTTGTTGTAAATCCAGGAGTTATTGACCCAGAGGACTTTATAAAAGACGTACTGGAGCTTCGCCTTCCTAATCCATTTATGCCAGATGCACCTCAGAGAATAGCAACTGATACCTCTCAGAAACTTTCTATTAGGTTTGGAGAGACTATTAAGGCTTATGACAAGAGTGATGAATTAGATGTAAGAGATCTTGTCTACATCCCTCTTACTCTAGCTGGTTACTGCAGATATCTAATGGGGATTGATGATAATGGAGAAGAATTTACCCCAAGTGCAGATCCTTTACTTGATGAATTACAAGGATATGTTAAGGATGTTAAACTAGGAGATACAGAGATTGAAAAAGACCTATTAAGACCAATCCTATCAAATGATAAGATATTTGGAGTGGATCTATATGAAGTAGGATTAGGAGAAAAGATAGAAGGCATATTCCTTGAATTAATTGCAGGAAAAGATGCTGTAAGGAATACCTTGAAGAAGTATCTAGATTAAATTAATTAAGTACAAGATAAAACAGGCAGGCTGCATGTAAATATAATTGCAAACTGCCTGTTTATTTTATAAATCTTTAAGATAATTTAGCTTTTAAGCTGTTTGTTAGTTTCAAAAAACAAATAAATACTTATAAATACAATAATGAAATCTATATATAAAGGATACAGATAATATGTTATTCCCAAATCATTAGACATTATTGTAGTTGTATTAGGTAAAAGGTTAATAAGGAAAGGATAAAGTATAAATAAAGCTGCTAAGAATTTGATTGAATTTTTCTTCACAATAAAGCCTGTATACAATAAGCAAAGTGAAATGCTAATTATTATTGTCCATATCTGTGATTGTAGCAATATCTTAGTCTTGTGAATGAAGATGTTTGCAAATATAGTTCTAATAATTATAGATGCAAATATACCAATTACCCAGAATCTCATTAATTTATAATAACTATTGTTTTTCCTATCTCTCGTGTTTATTCCAGCATAAAAACAAAAATATGCAAAACAAAGAAAAATAATAGTATAAACAGTTCTAAAAACTACGACTTCTGGTGTAGATATTGGTGCTAAAGCCATACGAAGTAGAAAAAGCAGGATATTTGACAAATGATACAAACTAATTAAGATGAAAAAGTTTTGTAAACTAAAGAGTTTTTTACTTACATTGTCCTTGTTATCTGTTACAATTTTACTATTCACAAAATCACCTCCTTTGCTCCATCATAAGGCAAAAGATGGCGAAAGTAAAGACATATTTGCCCGTAAAAATGAAAAAAACACATAAACCTTAGTAATATATCAATAGATTTATTTACTATTATATATTAAAATGATATTACAAGTGTAAATCATAAATAAGAAATGGAGGCTTAAGAAATGGCGAAATTATTTTCGGAATTCAAGTTAAAAGATATGACTTTAAAAAACCGTATTGTTATGGCCCCCATGTGTATGTATACTGCGGATAATGATGGCAACCCTAATCATTGGCATTATACCCATTACACAAGTAGGGCTGTTGGTGGAACTGGACTTATAATACTGGAAGCTACTGGAGTGGAAAGCAGAGGGCGAATTACAGATAAGGACATAGGAATATGGAAAGACGACCATGTTGAAGCTCTAAAAAGAATTGTAGATGGCTGCCATAGTAATGGAGCAAAGGTTGGAATACAGCTTGGTCATGCAGGAAGAAAGTCAGAGGTCCTAAGTGAAGATTCTATTGCCCCAAGTGCTATAGCCTTCAGTGAATATTATCGAACACCTATTGAGATGACAAAGGATGATATTGATATAGTTGTCATGGCATTTAAAGAAGGAGCTAGAAGGGCAAATCAGGCAGGCTTTGATACAATAGAAATCCACGGAGCCCATGGCTACCTGATTAATCAGTTCTTATCCCCATTAACAAATCAAAGAACAGATAAATATGGGGGAGATGAAGCAGGCAGGGCTCTTTTCTTAAAAGAAATCTTGCAAGCCGTTCAGGCTGTGTGGCCTAAAGAAAAGCCAATTATATTAAGGGTGTCTGCTGAGGAATTTAGTGAAGATGGTAACCATGCATCAGACCTGGCATCTATTATTAACGGCCTTAAAGATGATGGAATAGACCTGGTAAATGTAAGTACGGGAGGATTAATTAATGCTGGAACTAATACCTATCCAGGCTATCAAGTAAAGTCAGCAGAAATTATTAGGGAACAAACTAAGCTAGCTGTGATAGCAGGAGGATTAATTACATCCCCACTAATGGCAGAAGAGATTCTTCAAAATGAAAGAGCTGATTTTGTATTTTTAGGAAGAGAACTTTTAAGAAATCCATATTGGCCTTTGCAGGCGGCTAAGGAATTAGGAGAAGATATACAGTGGCCAGTGCAATATGAGAGAGGGAAATAAAAAATAACTTCAAAAGAATTGACAATAAAGTAATATTAGCTTACAATTTCTTTAATGCTTTAACGCAAGATAGTAGATTAAGGCGAATTTGAAAATGTTATTAACCAGCACATAGTCTAGGAAGTTAATAAGAAATATGTGCATGAATGGAGGCAGAAATGGGACAAGACAATTATAATCCTTATGCAACAGCTCAAAGTCAGTTTGACAATGTTGCTAAGCAAATCGATTTGGATCAATCAACATGTGAATTATTACGCCAGCCAAGCCGTGAATATCATATTACAATTCCGGTGAAGATGGATGATGGAACAACTAAAACATTTAATGCATATCGTGTGCAACATAATGATGCAAGAGGGCCAGCTAAGGGTGGTATACGATTTCATCCAGATGAGACAGCTGATACTATAAGAGCTTTATCCATGTGGATGACTTGGAAGTGCGCTGTTGTAGACATTCCTCTAGGTGGAGGAAAGGGTGGAATCATCTGTGACCCTCGTGAAATGTCACAAGGGGAACAGGAAAGATTATGCCGGGGTTTTGTAAGACAATTATCTAAGGCAATAGGACCGGTAAATGATGTACCAGCTCCTGATGTTATGTCCAACGGTCAGCATATGCTTTGGATGCTAGATGAATATGAGACGATTCATGGAGGCCACTATCCAGGTGCTATTACAGGGAAGCCTGTTGGAATGGGTGGTTCCCTAGGACGTACGGAAGCCACAGGATATGGAGTTATATATACTTTAAGAGAAGCTTTAAAGGCCTTAGATATGGATATGGCAAAAACAAGTGCTAGTATTCAAGGTTTTGGTAA
>CAZPWO010000139.1:0-5497 GCA_964590525.1 uncultured Herbinix sp.
TGTTCAAGGAGATGAAAAGAAGACAGCATTTGGGCCATATGTATTTACATCTGCACAAAGAATATACAATGGAAATGAAAATTATATCCTTCGCGGTGGTGTAACTATGAATGGTTGGTTACATTTTAAAGGGGACCTAGTTATAGCTGGTGATTATAATGAAGGGGGTTCAATCAGGCTGTCAGACAAAAGTGGCTCATATGTAGAATATGACAAAGGCACATCAGCAGGAATTGGAAACTTCTTAGCAGATAAAGGAATACCCATAAACTTACCAGCACTCCATGATTTCACTCTATATAATGACCAGGCAAATATATATAGTTATTCTAATTATCAGGTAGATGATATATCCACTGGCATCCTGGAAGTCTATAATGTATTAAGATTTGATAGCCCTGTTATTAGGTTGTATCCTAACAGCATAGGTTTATATTATTCAACAGGGACAACTATTCTTCCATACCAAAAACGAATTTTAAAGGCTGCTGGTAATACAAAGGATTTATTCAAATTTTCATTTGATGGGAGCGCACAGATTACAAATAAAAGTGTAGGGATTGTAATAGATACATCTTATAAAGATCCGTCTAAGACTAATTTTAATCAAATGATTAATCTTCTAAATTCACCTGTGTATTTTAATGGTGAATATAAGGTTAAGATGAACACATTAAAAAGTGAATATACTATAGGTGCAATGATTAGGATGGGTTTTTTTGCAAAACAGTCTGGCTTAGGTGCTGAAATTTCATGGGCAGGCAATCTTGTACCAGACTCAGTGAAATTAGGACTTGAACTTGCCCAAGCAGTAAAACTACCTACCACTGTTCCAATAGAGGTGAACAATTTTACATTTAAGGTCTCAGAGATTAACACAGCTGTGGAAAATGGAAGGTGGACAAGGTTAAAGTTTACAGGAGCTGCTGACTTTAGTAGTCTATCAGTAAAGGAATATTTTCCAGCCCTAGAAAGATTCGTTGGCAATATAAGTTTATTTGAAATGCCTAAAACAACGGCTTCCCTAAGAGTATCACCATTTACAATGGAGGCAAATGCAAATCTTAAGTTCTTAAGTGAGATAAAATTGGCAGAAGCAGGAGTAAAGCTGGGTAAGTTTAATTATACTAATAGCTTACTAAAATTTGATAATGTAAGTATCAATGGTCTTTCTGCTAGTCTAAAAAAAGGATTCATGTGGACCACTGCTGATAATAGAGCTAATGTTGATGTTTCAGGAACTGGAGAGTTGAATGCCCATAGCAGATTCCTAGGATTAAATTATGAAGGTTTGATAGAATATGATATTGGATGGTGGATTATTAATACTGAAAGTAAAAAGAGGGGAAATATAGCCTTAGGCTTATACAGAACACATAATGATAAAAATCAACTTGTATTTGCATACAAAAGTCAAAACAGTAAGGGTAAGGTAATAGGAAACTTCTACTATATTGATGAAAATGGAAGATCTGGCAAAAACAATGGTATCTTGAAATAGAGGAGAGGTAAAAGACTATGTCAAAAAAGAAGAAAATAATAAGCTTTTGCTACATGCTATTAATATTAGTTTTTGTTATAGCTAAAGAACCAGTGTATGCAGAAAGTAAGCAAGCTCAGATAATTACAACATCTGTTCAAGAAGATTTAACAGTGATGTTTTCATTTGATGAAAAGATGGTGGATATTACTTTTATCTCTCCATCGGGGACAAAAAAGACATCTAGTGATTCAGATGTTGAATATTCTTATGGTGACCTATGGAGTACTTATCGTATAAGTAAGGCAGAAGTTGGGACCTGGAGCGTAGAGTATATATTAGAGGGAAACACTGAAATTAGTTATTCTATAATAGAAGATAACTATGGATTGTGGATTCAGTATTTAAATATAGGTGAAGTTATAGAAGACAAGATGTCTTTAACTTTCCAAGCAGACTTTGACTCAAAAAATATAAGCTATCAATATGAGGTCTATGCATTAAGTATGACAAAAGAGGGAGTAATCAGCAGGGTTGCCAGTGGTAGAGCCAGATCTAATGAAGAAAGAGAGATAGAAGTAAAACTATCAGACCTATCCAGCGATAATTACATATTTAAATTAGATGTGTATTATCAAGATAATGGAGTGGAATTATTTGATTATATAGAATCAGAGGAATTCATTTATTCTAATCCAAATGAACCTAATGGAATTGAAGATTATAAGGTTAAGATTGATATAGAAAATCTTACAGCAATAATAGATTGGTCTGATTATGCAAATTGGAGGTTTGATGAATACAGACTTACTGTTAATGGGGATGGACAAACTATATATACTGGTGAACTTGATAAAGGGATAACATTAAATAGTATTATTTTTGAAAAAGGAACAAAAACTTTAGAGTTTAAATTATCCTATAAAAACAATAATGTTTGGTCAAAAGAAAAAGTGAAAATAATATCTTTATTAGACCAGAGCCTTTATAAGACAACCGGGGATATATCCAATTCATTGCAGTTAACAATGAATTACAAGGCGAATAAAGACCGTTTATTATATGTAAATATTAATGGACAAGAAGGAACTTATGAGATAAAAAATGAAGGTATGATAGCCTTTGATCTTATTGAAGGATCAAATGATATATATGCAGAAATAGAATCAGAAGATTTAGTCTCCTTTATTATTGATGCAAGTGTATATTGTGATGTTAATCCACCTAAAATCAAATTATATGAAGATTTAGATGGGAAAACATTTTATTCTAATAGTGTTACCCTAATAGGAAAAATTACTGGTGGTAACATTTTACGAATCCTAGGTGAAGAGCTAGAGGTAGAAGAAGATGGGGACTTTCTCTATGAAGTTGACCTGTCTCTAGGTGAAAATGTGATTGATATAGAAGCAGAAGATAGAAATGGTAATATAAGCAAGAGGGCATTAACCTTGTATAAGGGATCTAATATTGTGAGTGGAACAGGTTCTCCAATTGACTTGACACAGTTTTTGCCATTACTAGTATCTTTTCTTGCAAGTATAGTTTTTATAGTTTTATCAATTGTATTTATGAAGAAAAAAGAAAAAACTATTAAAGTGAAAAGCTTCAAATCATGGTGGTTGATCCCTTTTAATATCTTGTTAGTAGTATTGGAAGCTGGCCTTGTTTGGAAGCTTATAGCTTTATATAGATTTAACAATTCCTTAGCCTTTTTAAACTTAGCAGAAGTATCATCTTCTGAAGCGGCAAAGTCCTTAAAGCTTGAAAGTATATTTTCAAGGGCATCAGGTCTAGTAATGCTACTTTTAATTGTAAGTGGAGTCATTAGCTTTTTCATATTTAAAAGAAGCAAAGGTCAAAAAAAATAATGAAGGAAGTATAAAGAAATTTAAAGAAGAAGGATTATCCCAAGAAGCCCTGGCTGAAAGCCTTGTATGATGAATATAGGAAGGAAAATGGGATTGTATCACTTGAAAAGTTCACACATTTAGAGGCACCTTGGCTATCTACTAGAAATGAGCTCCCTGAGGATGTAGCTTCTGACAGGATTATTGAGAAAAGTCTCATTGGGGACTACTTTAATTCTGTTAAAGAGAAATACAATATGATTAATCCAAATGATATCAAAGCATATTCTCAAAAAATGTTCGAACAGCTTTAAGTAAATTTAATAAGAAAAATTAATTAGGCAATAATAAAATCAACATAAAAAGCCATATGGAGACTTGAAAGAGCAGACTCCATATGGCTTTTTATTTGGATATTATCTTATATAATAGTCTATACAAATCCTCAGCATCCTGGGCAGATAAGTCCAGGCAATTAGCAAGCTTACTAGGTATCTGACTGGCCACCTTCTTTAAGCCTTCTCCTTCATCTGTTAGATTAATATTAACAAGCCTTTCATCTTCCTGTGAACGTATACGCTTAAGATAACCTTTAGCTTCAAGTCTTTTTAATAAGGGGGTTAAGGTTCCAGAATCCAGATGTAGCCTTCTTCCCAAATCCTTAACAGTAATGGAGTCCACTTCCCATAAAACCATCATAGTAATATACTGGGTATAGGTTAATTCGATATCCTTTAGAAAGGGCTTATATAGCTTTACAATCTCTTTTGACGCAACATAAAGGGGAAAACAAAGCTGCTTTTCAAGTTTAAGAGTCTCATCATCCATTATAAAAGAGCCTCAATATCCTTGGCCATATCCTTAGGATCCACTGTTGGTTCATAGCGGCCATGGACATTTCCCTCTTTATCAATTAGAAACTTTGTAAAGTTCCACTTGATTTGAGAATCAGAATAATCCTTCTTATAAAGACCCTTGAGCATAACTTCTAGGGATTTAGCCTTAACTCCCTTACCTAAACCTTCAAAGCCCTTTTGGGAGGTAAGGTACTTATATAGGGGGATTGCACTTTCTTCTCTTACGTCAACCTTTTCTGACAGGGGGAAGGTTACTCCATAGCGTAAAGAACAAAGCTGGGCAATCTCCTCCTCACTTCCTGGTTCCTGTCCCATAAACTGGTTACAGGGGAAACCTATTACAACTAGGCCCTTGTCCCCATAGTTATTATAAAGCTCTTGTAATCCCTCATACTGAGGTGTAAAGCCGCATTTGCTGGCGGTATTAACAATAAGCAAAACCTTATCCTTGTATTCAGACATTTCTATCTGCTTTCCTTCAATGGATTTATAGCTAAAATCATAGATAGACATAGAATCCCTCCTTCAATTGTGTGCAAAATGATTTTGCACAACTTACTTTTGTAAAATCATCTTATCAAAGGGCCCAGCTCCTGTCAAGTAAAATTTAATTTACCAGGGGAGAGGTGCAAATTCTTTTTATGGTCAAGATGATAATTATAATTTTCTTGTTTTAGTTAAGAAGATCCCTACAGATAGGCCTGTTAGACCACAGCCTATTAGGGATATAAAAGTGAATAATGTTTTTACTTTTTTGTATCTTTGAAAATGTTTTTAATAAAAAGGCGAGCATTTAATTCGAATACAATATTACTAATATTGCAACTTACTGTAAGTTACGGAACAATGATTTTTTACAGAGGATGTGTTAAAAAACTATTTTTTAAAGTTAAGTACTTATAGATATATTTACAATTCTATTACGTTTACTTTAAGATTTCTTAATATTGTTGTAGTTTACTTATTCAGTGGTAGAATGGTAAGGACAGGACAACAATAGATAAAGCTAGATAAAACAAGGAGTAAGTATATGAAGAAAAAACATTTAAAAATTAACACAAGTAGGAAAGTGATAGGGGGAGGCAAATATAAACAAAGACTTTTATATTTGATAGCAGTAAGCAGTACCCTAGTATTATTAGCTGCTTGTCAGAATGAGCAAAAAAATTCTAATGAGAATTCAATTATAGAAAGTGAACAAGCAATAGATAGTCCTAGCATTGTTGAGGATGGCAATGAAGAGTCATCAATTCTGTTTTCTGAATTATCAAAGTATCAATTTGTATTTGCTAGTGGAGTTGGTGCTTGGC
>CAZPWO010000140.1:0-5271 GCA_964590525.1 uncultured Herbinix sp.
ATGTTTATAATGATATTCAAGCTAGGACAGGCGGTGAAATATATATAGGCGTGGTGGGACCAGTTAGAACCGGCAAGTCCACCTTTATTAAGAGGTTTATGGACCTTTTGGTAATACCTAATATAGAAGATGTCCACAGCAAAGAAAGAGCCATTGATGAGCTACCACAAGCTGCTGCTGGTAAAACTATTATGACAACAGAACCAAAATTCATACCAAAAGAAGCTGTACAGCTTAAACTAAATGATGAAACCCATATTAAGATAAGGTTAATAGATTGTGTAGGATATATGGTGGAAGGTGCATCTGGCCATATTGAAAATGAGCAAGAAAGAATGGTTAAAACTCCATGGTTTGATGAAGACATACCATTTACTAAAGCTGCTGAAATTGGAACTAAAAAAGTGATAAATGAACATTCAACCATAGGGATTGTAATTACTACTGATGGCAGTTTTGGAGATATTACAAGGGAAAATTACATAGATCCAGAAGAGAAGACTATAATGGAACTAAAGGAATTAGGGAAACCTTTTATTGTATTACTTAATACAAACAAACCTTATTCCAACGAAACCCTTAAAGTGGCAGAGGATATTTCCAATAAGTATAATGTTACTGTATTACCAGTGAACTGCCAACAACTTAAAAAAGATGATATTAACAAGATTATGGAAAATGTGGTGTCGGTGTTTCCTATTACGGAAGTTGATTTTCATTTGCCAAAGTGGGCTGAGATGCTATCAGATGATCATTGGCTAAAAGTCAACTTAATAGAGAATATTAAAGAAATTTTCCAAAATATCAATCAAGTTAAAGATGCTAATTCTCAAAACTTTTTTACAGATAGCCAGTATGTAAAAAGGTTTAAGCTTGACAATGTAGACATGAAAAATGGTTCTGTATCCGTTGACGTAGAATTTGATGATAAGTATTATTATGAAATTCTAAGCGACCTTATAGGGGTTCCTATTACAGGTGAATACCAATTGATTTCTACTTTGAAAGAATTGGCAAACAAGAAATTAGAATATGAGAAAGTTGCTGATGCTATTAATCAGGTTCGTGGCAAAGGATACGGGGTAGTTTCTCCTATGCATGAAGAAATTCACATTGAGAATCCAGAGGTCATGAAACATGGTAACAAATATGGAATTAAAATCAAAGCAACTGCACCATCAATACACTTAATAAAAGCGGATATAATTACTGAAGTTGCTCCAATTGTAGGAACAGAAGACCAGGCAAAAGACTTAATAGACTATATTAATCAAAATGCACAAGAAAATCCTGAAAGTATCTGGGATACTAATATTTTCGGTAAATCTATTCACCAACTTGTGGATGAGGGAATAAATCAAAAGGTTAATAAATTAACAGAAGAAAGTCAGCTAAAGCTTCAAGAAACAATGCAGAAGATAATTAATGATAGTAGTGGAGGACTTGTCTGTATTATAATTTAAAAGTGAAGACCCCCTTTTAAAAATATAGTTCAAAAAAATTCTATTAATAATCGGTGGGATTAACATTATTATATCTAACAATATAATGGTTAATTCCATCGTTTTAAGCATATTTTATCCATATCAATCAACAATACATTTTCTTGAATTTTCTTTAAATTACCTTCTTGACAAAGCTAATAGGGTTTGATATAATATGCACGTAACATATTTAATATCTATGTAACATATTTTAATAATTACTTTAAAATCGCATAATTTATTATAGGTTTTAATAAGTTTATTACATAGTGCTATATTAAATTGTACGTTTTGAAACATGTCTATTATGGAGGATATTTCAAATGGAAAGAAAGTTTCTCAAGTTTTCATTAGCTTGTATAACGGGAACAATTATACTTGTAGCAAATCCAAAATTAGCAATGGCATATGAACAACCAGTTGCTGGTTTTACTTATGATAAAATATCTCAACAAGAAGAAAAAAACACAGATACAGATACGGATACTATTTCTTCATTTTCAATAAGCGATGTTACTATACCTGGTTTTACCAATATTGGAATTGCAAATGTTGATACAAATCTTTTAATAAGAGAAAAACCTAGTGCAGATAGTAAAACAATTGGTAAATTACCAAGATATGGTGGAATTGATATTGTAGAACATGACGATGGTAGTGGATGGACCAAAGTATCTTTTGGAAAACTTACAGGTTATGTGAAAAGTGAATACTTAATTACTGGACCTGCGGCTGCATCATTAGCCATTGATGTAGGTCAATATATTGCAAAATCTAATACAGATGGATTAAGAGTTAGATCTGAGCCATCAATTGACTCAGCTCAATTAGATACAATAGCAAAAGGTGAAGAGTTAATAGTAATAGACGAATTAATTGTAACCTATGGTGAGGAGCATAACAAATGGGTTAAAGTGAGCTTGGACAGTGATTCTGAAGATGGAATTGTTGGTTATGTTGCTAAGGAATATGTTGATCTTGAGTATTCCTTGAAAAAAGCTTCATCCACGGAAGAATTACAATATGGACTTGGAGTTTCCTCAATTAGAGTTAATCTTGTAAATTATGCAAAGCAGTTTATTGGTAATCCATATGTATTTGGAGGAAACAGCTTAACAAATGGTATTGACTGTTCAGGATTTGTTAAACAAATTTATGGAAAGTTCGGTTACACAGGCTTAGCAAGGCATTCAGGCACTCAAGCAAGAGGAGGAACTACAGTTTCAAGAAGTAATCTAAAAGCTGGGGATTTGGTCTTTTATGGTAGTGGAGGTAGTATAAACCATGTAGCTATTTATATGGGCAATGGACGAATTGTTCATGCTAGTAATAGAAGAGATGGTATAAAAACATCTAATGTTGATTATAGGAAGCCACTTAAATATGTAAGATATATTAATAATTAATTAATAATATAGGCTGTTTCCATTAAGGGGAACAGCCTTTTTTCATTCTAAACAGATAAGAATTATCTTAGTAAACATTGACAAATCAGTGGTAAGCACTTTATAATGGTAAGTATTAATAAAGTACAAGTAGCAGACTGGAGCGAATTATGGAAATTTTATTTTTTATTTTAATTGTTGTTTTAATAATCTTTATTTATGGTATTTACAACGAAAAAAGAAATTACAAATATTTAGTTTCTAGATTAAAAAAACAATGGGGCAATGTACCAGATAATGAATATACACAGGAAAAGTTTGAAACGCTTAAATCTTTTTATAATTCAAAAAAAGATGATATTTTAGATATTGACGATATAACATGGAATGATCTTGATATGAACGATATATATATGCTCATCAATAATACCCAATCAGCTATGGGAGAGGAATATCTTTACGCCCTTCTTCGTAAACCGTGTTTTTCCAATGATGAATTACAGGAACGAGATAGGCTTATGAAGTTTTTTCAAGATAATGAAGATGAAAGAATTCAGCTTCAAATTAAACTTAATGATATGGGCAAACTAAGTCGGATATCTATATATGAATATATCAATAAAGTAGATGAGTTGGAGGAGCAAAGTAACCTACCACATTACTTAATGATTGGGGGATTATTACTTTCCCTTGGCATGATTTTTATTAATCCTGGTCTTGGAGGAATATTAACGATTATATTTGCATTTAATAATATTTATCGTTACTATAAAAAGAAATCTTTTATAGAGTCATATCTAACAGTATGCTCTTACTTACTTAGGTTGCTGGATAGTTCAGAGAAAATCATTAGTCTTAAAATTCCAGAAATTCAAAAGTATACAGAACAGTTAAAAGACCACATATTTATTTTCCGTAAATTTAAAAAAGGATCATTTTGGCTAGTTTCAAAAAATGTTAGTGGAGGCTTACTAGATATTATATTGGATTATATTCGCATGCTATTCCATGTTGATATAATTAAGTTTAATTCTATGATTAGCTTTGTTAAAGAACATAGGATTACCATTAATGATATGTATTCTTCTGTAGGCTACTTAGATAGCTGTATTGCTGGGGCTTCATTTAGGACTTACTTAAGTTATTATAGTGAACCAAACCTTGTTAATAGCCGTAAGCCATTACTTCAAGTAAAGGACTTATATCATCCACTTTTATCTGATCCTGTAGTTAATTCTATAGATGAAGATAAAAGCGTCCTTATTACTGGTTCTAATGCTTCAGGTAAGTCTACATTTATAAAAACCATGGCACTTAACACAATATTATCCCAAACCCTTTACACTTCAATAAGCAGTGAGTACAATGCAAGCTTTTTTATTATTTATACTTCCATGGCACTTCGGGATAGTATCTTTAGAAATGAAAGTTATTATATAGTTGAAATTAAATCATTAAAACGTATTATTGATAGGGCAAATAATGATATACCTATGTTATGCTTTATTGATGAAGTTCTAAGGGGAACAAATACTTTAGAGCGAATAGCCGCTTCTTCACGAATATTGGCATCCTTGGCTAAGAAGAATTGCTTATGTTTTGCTGCTACCCATGATATAGAATTAACATATATCCTAGAAAACCACTTTAACAACTATCATTTTCAAGAGAAAATTGTGGACAATCAGATATTGTTTGATTACAAATTATACCAGGGCAGAACTGAATCAAGAAATGCTATTAAGTTATTAAGCCTTCTTGGATATTCAAAGGATATCATAGATGATGCGGAGAATGCTGCTCAAGAATTCACAATTTGTGGTGAATGGACTAATTTGCAGTGATTAATATAACTTTTACTGAAATGGAGGACTAGTATGAATGTCTCAATATACACCGATGGTTCAGCCAGGGGGAATCCTGATGGACCTGGAGGATATGGAACAATTATAGTATACGTTGATTCTAAAGGAAATGAACACACAAGAGAATACAGTGGTGGTTTTAAAAAGACTACAAATAACCGCATGGAGATGATGGCGGCAATTGTAGGATTAGAATCTTTAGTAAAACCTTGTAATGTGTCCCTGTATTCTGATTCTCAGTATCTTGTTAAGGCCTTTAACGAACATTGGATTGATAACTGGATAAAGAAAGGCTGGAAAAGAGGTAAAAACAAAGAGGTTAAGAATGTTGACTTGTGGAAGCGTCTCTTAAAAGCTATGGAACCACATAATGTATCCTACACCTGGATAAGAGGTCATAGCGGTCATATTATGAATGAAAGATGCGACAAACTTGCAACAAGCGCAGCAGATGGCAACAATCTTCTTGATGATACAAACCATTGCAATTAAAGGTCCTTATGTTATAATTGTAATGGTTTATTTATTTATGAAATT
>CAZPWO010000141.1:0-5238 GCA_964590525.1 uncultured Herbinix sp.
TTCTAGACCTGTAGCTGCTGGCTCAAATTCAATAGTATAATCACCTTGCCCTGATGCAAATGCTTGGGATGTTAGGCCAAAGTCAATGTTTTGCACTATCTCTAGGTCTGTCTCGGGATTTATTCCTTGTTTTTTTAGGATATACTCAAAGACCATCTGGGGCATTCCACCCTTGCGGCCACCGATAACCGTCTTTCCCTTTACGTTAGCCCATGTGAATTCTTCATTCAGATCCCTGGATACAAGGAAGTTACCAGCCCTTTGGGTAAGTTGTGCAAAGTTAACTGCATAATCTTCGGCTCCTTCGTTATAGACATAAATAGAGGCCTCAGAACCCATAAAACCTATGTCTGCATCTCCACTTAAAAGTGCAGTCATGGTTTTATCAGCTCCAAGACCATTAACAAGATTAACCTTTAAACCCTCGTCCTTAAAGTAGCCTTCTTCAAATGCAACATACATAGGTGCGTAAAATACTGAATGGGCAACCTCATTAAGTTCTATCTCTACAAGTCCATCATTGCCTTTGCAGCCTGTTGTTAATGCCATCATAGCAATTACTGTTATGATAGATATAAGCTTTCTTTTCATGAAACCCTCCAGAATATATATTATTCTTATTAGTATATGGTTTATGGGAGGGTTTTGTGATTGCTGAAAAATTATGCATTATGATTATATTTTTTTTAATTCCAACTTTATAATACAATTGTATCCTACTATCACCCTATCTTTAGATTTCCTATAGACCTTAACAATATCCATCCAGTGGAGATATTTTTCTGCAATAAATATAATCCATCTAAAGTCTTCATTTATATCCCTGATATCCGCCCCAGCAAAAGCCCCAACAAGTAAAGCAACTCATAGCTAGCACTATTAATATATAAATTCATTTACTAATTCATGTCCTGCTACTCCCTGCTTTTTAATTAGTTTATTATTATCAATTATATAAATATTTAAATCTGTTATAAGGTATATTTCATCATTTAATTGGTATATAGCCCTTGCATTTTCATTTGATAGGTCAAAGAGTTTTTCTTCTTTTTTATTAAATAAATCATACTTTATAATTGCTGAGTTATTAATTCCTTCAATTCCGTATATTGTTCCATCAATGTTAACTATATAAACCAATTCTTCACCTAAAGTCATGATTTCTTCCTCTATACCAGCATCATTGACTTTATAAATCTTATTAATGTTTTCATTTGCCCCAAAATTGAGTTTTTTGTTTTTAATTATATAGACTATCTCATCTAGTACAAATGGAAAAATCTGCTTAGGAGAATCATATGAATACATTTTTGTATTAGTAGCTCTTCCTATATCATAACAATATATAGAGGTAAAATTATCATCAATGCTATAAACAGAATAGTAGAATTTTTCATCTTCGATATAGTAGTTATCAAAAGTACCTGTAACACTTTCCTCAGCTATCTTATCCTTAAACTCTTCTGAATATATTTTAAGGTAGGCTTTTTTTTCATCTTGACGTATTATAATATATGTCTCCCCCAGTTTTGTAACATAAATAATATTGTCTTCAATATCTGAATAAGACTTTATTCCATCATCATTAAGAAGGTATATATTATTGTGGTTATCAACAGATATTGTTTCATCTTCCCCTACCCTAGATGTAAGCCAAAAGTATTCCGTGTTTTTCCCCAGCTTTTTCTTATACTTCCCTTCCTCATTAATCACAGTAAAACTAACCTTGTTTCCATCTGCAACAAGATACGGCACTCCATTACCAAGATATTTATTATTACCACCCTTTAAATATAAAAAAATGCCCATTACCATTATAGCTATTATTATAATGGTAAAAAAAGTTTTTCTTTTCATTATCTTCCTCATTTCTTATTCTACAAGCTTCTTAATACATCTATTGTTTTTAATTGTGAAGCCTTATTTATTGTCCTAGCAGTTGTTATAATCATTACAAGATATGTAGCAGCAATTGATAAAACAAACTGCAATACAGTAAATTTCAAATCAACTATCATAGATAAATCAATAAGCTTGGGTAATAAATTAATTATTAAAACAGACATTACAGTTGCTATTATTGAAATAGCAATCCAAATAAAGAAAACTTCAAGATTAAGTATTATAGAAATACTCTTTGAATTAATACCTATAGATTTTAATATTCCTAGTTCCCTATATCTTTCCTTGAGAGAATTATTAAGAGTTACATTCATTATAACTATCCCTAATAATAAAAGTGTAGTAATAATTATCATGCCAATTAAAATTATCATTTTTGCAAGCTGTGGTAAGCCCTCACTATATTCAAGTCCATATGATGTCATTAGGCCTTCTCTCTCAATTAAATCTGCAACTACCTTAACATTATCCACTTCATCAATAAATACATTGGCTGTTTGTCTGGTAAATCCCGAATCCTTAAAGTTTTCTATAGATGTGCCATATAGAGATGCTCCTATCTCATAAACTGTATTCTGTGACACTATAAAGACATTTTCATACCAACTTGCAATCATCGGCTGTTGGTAAAAACCTACTAGGGTCAATCTCTTTGAGACTCTTGTACCAGAATTACTTGTAACACGAGCATTATATGATATTTCAATTTGGTCTCCTGGCTTATATCCCAATTCTTCCATATTAGAGTTCAATATTATATCTTCATCTCCAAGCTCAAGACTATAGCCACTAATATAAGATGCTTGCTCGCCATTCATTCCTAAAGCCTCTGCTTCAACTGCATCCTTATCAATTGATATTGATGGTGTAAACTTAAATATAGCTATATCTACATGGTCTATCTCTCTTATCCTACTTATACTTTCTTCACTTATTTCCTCCCCAATTGTATAGGCATCAATAATTTTAAGATTACTATTATCTATTATGTTTGTTGATGCTTTATCTGAAAGTGCAACCGTTAACGTATATGTAAGATTAAACACTATAATTATTACAGCAAAAATAACAACTATTGCTATATTCTTTTTCTTTTTCCTTTTCGTATTTTTATATGCCATTTCAAATACATCTACAAACTTCATTTTAACTTCTCCTCAATTTTTCTTTCTTCAATTAATTTTCCATCAGATAGTCTATATACTTTGTCAGCAAAGCTTTTTACAATTTCACTATGGGTGACAATGACAACTATTTTACCTTGATTGGCTATTTCTCTAAAAATATTTAGTATATGCTCTTCGTTATCACTGTCCACATTACCTGTTGGCTCATCTGCAAGAACAATATCTGGATTATTAATTATAGCTCTAGCAATAGCAACTCTTTGTTGCTCTCCCCCTGATAAAGTCTTAGGCAAATGTTTCTTGCGTTCATACAAACCTACCTTATCTAATACTTCATTAACCTTCATATCCCTATCCTTTTTTTTCACATCATCATTTACATAAAGGGCAATCTTAACATTATCGTCTGCTGGCATATCATTTATAAGATTATATTGCTGAAATACAATTCCTATGTTATTTGCTAAAAAGTTTTCTTGTTTCTTCTTACTAAATGATAAAACATTATTATCCTTCCACAAATATTCACCAGCAGTAGAATCATCAAGTGTTGACATAATATTTAACAAGGTACTTTTACCACTTCCTGATTCTCCAACAATTACAACAATCTGTCCTGATTGGCATGTCATGCTAACATCCTTCAATATGGATATCTTCTGATTATTAAATAATACATTCTTTTTAATATTCCTTAATTCTAACTTCAAATTTTCCCCTCCCTTATTTACAAAAGATCGACAAAGTAATAGGTTGCTTGTATGTCAAAGCAATCGTCCTTCTTATTCATCTTAAAACCACCATTACACCTATATTCCTCTATATAGTCTAGCATTTCCTTCTTAGTTATTAAATCCTTATTTAGATTTTTTTCTCCAAGAAGAAGTATTTTTGTCTTATAATAAAAAGCTATTGCTTGAACATCATCAATTTTCTCAACATCAACTTTCTTTACTTTTTCAATAATTTCATTATTTATTTGTTTGAAACCAGATTTAAAAATACCATAAAGTAAAATCAAATCCAATGTATCATATTCTATTGAATTGCTAGATAATAATATATCTACATATTTAATAATATCTTCATCAATATAATTCTTTTTATCATTTTCCTTTTTTACATTGACTTCAACCATGTCCAGTGCCAATAATAAATATCCAACAGAACTTTTGTTATCTAATGAACATTGATTTAAAGCTTGAACAAGCTCCCCCCTTATATCTCTATCATCTAAGCTCAATTCATTTACAAAATATGAATATGCAAATAAATCATATGAATCCATATTAAGAAAATCCTTAAGAATCAAATTATTATAATCTTGCAGGTCCATCTTCATTCCCATCTTTTTACCTATTGTGTAATGCATTAATAATTGCTTATTATCAATAACATATTCTGTAATATTCGAAAATACGCCATCTATATTTTGATACATCTTAAGTAAAGATGTTATTCTTTCTTTTTCATGACTAAAATCTTCTTCTAATTTATCTAAGGTATCAATTGCATAAAATAATTCCATGAGCTTTGACATTTTACTCTCTTTTATGTATATCGAAGCATAAGTAATGATGTGATCTTTAACATTATCTTCTATATTAACACAAAACCTATTACATAACATTACGTATGCATTCATTTCTATCAAATTATTTTTCTTTTTTATTTCCATTTGTAACAAATCTTCTGATATATCTTTTGTCTGCACACCTAAATATTCAAAACAAAGTTCAGCATAATACACATTTATTATGTTCCTTTCATGGTCCAGGCATTCCTCAATATATTTTAATATATCTATTGAATTTACTTGTTCTATAAGTTCATATCTTTTACATAAATACAAAGTCATCATTAAATGGCAAAGCCGTGTTGTTTTCTCCTCTTTCTCGGTCATGTTTTTTATATAAAGTTCTAATTCATCGTAAATAAAATATCCTTTAGAACAATAATTATTAGTAATTACTTCTTCGACTAGTTCAAAGATAGAATCAATTTTATACTCTATGTTACAATCATCTAAGAGCTTTTGTATAAAATATATCCTTTCAATACCCTCAAATACACCCTTTTCACTATGCTTAATTGTGTTTTTTATTTCATTGTCTGCATATTTTATTATATCATATGTATTTACACCATCTGTTATAAGCAGGCTTTTCACTCCATAATATGTGTTGTAATCATTTGTACTACCCACTTT
>CAZPWO010000142.1:0-5154 GCA_964590525.1 uncultured Herbinix sp.
TGGGAGTAGTTTGGTCTGGTGATGCTATTGCCATGATTAGACAAAACCCTGATTTGGAGTATATTATACCAAAGGAAGGAAGCAACCTATGGTTTGATAGCATGGTAATTCCAAAGTCTACAACAAACAAGGAAGGTGCTGAACAATTTATAAACTTTATGTCTAGACCAGATATTTCAGCTAGAAATACAGATTATATTGGATACTCAACACCAATACCAGAAGCAATAGAATTGTTACCAGATGATATCAAGAATTCAAAGGTAGCTTACCCATCGGATGATGAAATTAAAAACACTGAAGTGTTTAAAGACCCAATGGATATTATAAAAACATACGATAGAATATGGACTGAAATAACTTCAGGTGAATAAAAATTAAATAATAAACTTTTAATAACACCAAACTTGACCAGGTAAGCATAGTAACTGGGCCAAAGGAGGTGTTATTTTTTATACAATAAAATTAAAGTGAGAATTATCTAAAAATAGCTTGACATGATTAGTGAAATCATATATTCTAAACATGAGAGGTGAGACACCCTTCATGTTAAGGAATTATTAAAATGTTATAGGAGGATGGAAAAAATGAGATTAGAGGGAAAAGTATGTATAGTAACAGGTGCTGCAAGGGGTTTAGGTCAATCGATGGCAGAGTTATTTGCTAACAATGGTGCAAAGGTTATTGCTTGTGACATTGAGGATTTAACTTATGAAAATTCAAATGTTGAAGGATATAAATTAAATGTTGCTGATCCAATAGCTTGTAAAGAACTATCCGATTATGCTAAAGAGAAATATGGTAAAATAGATGTTTTAGTTAATAATGCAGGTATAACAAGGGATGTCCTTACAAGAAAAATGTCTGACGACCAATGGGATATTGTTTTAGATGTAAATTTAAAGGGTGTTTTCAACCTTACAAGACACATTGGACCAATGATGGAAGTTGACGGAAGTGGATCAATAATAAATATATCTTCAGTAGTTGGAGAATTTGGAAATATAGGTCAAGCTAACTATGCAGCAGCAAAAGCAGGAATATTAGGATTAACAAAAACATGGGCAAAAGAGTTTGCAATGAAAGGTGCTCAAGTTAGGGTAAATGCAATAGCACCAGGATATACAATGACGGACATTTTAAAAACCGTGCCACAAGATTTATTAGATAAGTTTGCTAACCAAACTATGCTTGGAAGATTAGCAGAACCAATAGAAATTGCCAATGCAGCGTTGTTTTTAGCAAGTGATGAATCATCATACGTTACAGGACATACCTTAAGTGTAAATGGTGGTATGAGACTGTAGAAATAGTTTTTTAGAAGGAGGAAAAGATGAAGACAAATGTAGGAATAGTAGGAATGGGAATATATATTCCAGATAATTATATGACTGCAAAGGAAATTTCTGAAAAGACTTTAGGAACATGGACTGAAGAAGCAGTTATAGATAAATTGGGAATAGTAAAGAAATCCATTCCTGGAGAAAAAGATGGAACACAAGAAATGGGTGCATTAGCTTCCCTTGATGCCCTGGAAAATACAGGTGTAGATCCATTAGATATTGATGTTATATTATGTGTAGGTGAAGAATGGAAGGAGTATCCATTAACAACTTCTGCACTTTACATTCAAGATAGAATTGGAGCTACAAATGCATGGGGTATAGACTTAGCAAACAGATGTTGTACAACAGTATCAGCTATGAAGATTGCAAAGGATATGTTAATTGCAGATGACAGCATAGATACAATATTAATTGCAGGTGGATATAGAAATGGTGATTTTGTAGACTATAGCGATAGAAATATGTCTATGATGTTTAATTTAGCTGCTGGTGGAGGAGCAATTATATTGAAGAAGAATTATAATAAGAATCTTCTACTAGGATCACATATTATTTCTGATGGTTCTTTAGCTAGAACTGCTGGTGTAGAAATAGGCGGAACTTGCAACCCTATTACTCCAGAAAATCATAAAGAAGCTTACAAAAGCTTAAGATTAATGGAACCAGTTAAAATGAAAGATAGATTAAATGAAGTTTCAATGCCAAATTGGTATAAGTGTATTGATAGATCATTAGAAAAATCCGAACTAACAAGAGAAGATATTGATTTCATGACAATTCTTCATATAAAGAGATCTGGACATATGGGAATGCTTAAGGAATTTAATCTTAGAGAAGATCAATCAATCTATTTAGAGGATTATGGACATATAGGACAAATAGACCAAATTTTATCACTGTATCTTGGTGTAAAAGAGGGTAAAGTAAAGGATGGTTCAATAGTTTCTATGGTAGCAGCTGGCATAGGTTATGTATGGGCAGCTAATATCATAAAATGGGGTGAAAGTTAATGAGTACCTTTTTACAAGTTATATTTCGAAGTTTAGAGACTGGAAGTATATACGCATTGGCAGCCTTAGGGATAATAATAGTATACCGTACATCAAATATTACTAACTTCTCCCAGGGTGCAGTTGCAATGTTTAATACATTTGTTGTAACTTCTCTTTTTGCAAAACAGGGTTTACCCCTGTGGCTTGCAATCATTGCTGGTATGGTAAGTGCAGTAGTAATAGGTATTCTAATTGACTTAGTAATTATAAGACATACAAAAAAAGTATCACCTGTTGCTAAACAGATTATAACCTTAGGTTTAGTTATGATAGTCACCGGTTTGGCACCAATATTCTTTGGGGTAGATCCTTTAAGATTAACTAGGTTTATAGACAAAGGAAGTATTACTATACTTGGAGCATCAATTTCTTATAATGGATTGTTTAATATTGGATTTGGTGTAACTATAATGTCTACTTTGTTTTATATATTACAAAAGACAAAATGGGGTCTTGCAGTAAGAACTACGGCTTCAAATGAATTTACAGCTAAACTAATGGGTGTTCCAACAAAGAATATTACCATGGCAGCATGGGCAATAGCTGGAATATTAGGTGTTATATCTGGAGTAATGGTAGCACCAATGACATCAGTTTCCTTGGGGCTAATGGATGAAATACAAATTAACGCATTAATAGCCTGTGTTCTAGGAGGATTTCAAACATTCTACGGACCGGTAATAGGAGCTTATATTATTGGAATTAGTCGTAATCTTTTATTATACTATGTCTCCTCAATATGGGGCGGGCAAATTCTATACATTCTTATTTTAGTCTTCTTGGTCTTTAGACCATACGGACTTATAGGTAAGAAAATTGTTAAGAAAGTGTAGGTGGAACAATGGAAAATAAATTAAATAAAAATAAAGCAATAAAAAACCCACATTTTCAGTTTTTATTATTTGGATTAGTTCTTGCATCAGTCCCATTTTTGTCATCAGCAGGCTTAATAAAAGCAAGTCATATAACAACAATAGGTGGAACTCTAATATATGCCATAGCAGCCTTAGGTCTGAATGTATTACTAGGGTTTTCAGGACTTATTTCCTTAGGAACTGCTGGATTTATGGGATTAGCATCTTATATATCAGCATATGCAACAGTGGACATGGGATTACCCTTTGAATTAGCTTTATTATTAGCTATAGTAATTCCTCTTATAATAGGTGTTTTAGTAGGATTAGTCAGTCTTAAGATTGAAGGAATGTATCTTGCTATAGCAACTTTGTCTGTATCAGAAATTTTAAGAAAGACTTTTGAAGAGTTAGAAATGTTTACTAATGGATTTAGTGGGAAACCAGCAGGATATCCTGTATTATTTGGATCCCTCCAATTAGATAGAAATACAACATATTTACTAATAGTTGTTGTATTAGTAACTGTAATGATTATAACTTATAATATGATTAATGGACAATTAGGAAGGGCATTAAATGCAATGAGAGGTAGTGAACCTGCTTCCCAAGCTATGGGTGTAAATCTATTGAAGTATAGGCTAGTAGCCTTTGCAATAGCTACAATATTTGCAAGTATTGCTGGAGTTCTATATGTACATTTTATTAGATACACATATCCTTCAACTTGGTCCTTAAAATTATCATTGGACTTTCTTGCCATGATTGTTATTGGTGGATTAAGGTCAATTTATGGAACTGTACTGGGTGCCTTTATAGTCTTTGCAGTCCCAGATTTATTCTTAAAACAAATACCTTACTTTAGTCAGTTATCCTATGTTTTCAATGGAGCATTAATAATAATTGTAATAATGTTCTATCCAAATGGTTTAATTCATGTAGGAAGTGATATAAAGCAGTGGGTAGGAAAATTAAGAAAGAGAGGCAAATAATATGAGTGAAGATAAAATCTTAGCAGAAAATGTAATCTTAGAAATTGAGGAGTTATCTATTGCCTTTGGAGGTTTAAAAGCAGTTGACAATTTGTCCTTTGACATAAGAGAAAAAGAAATCTTTGGCTTGATTGGACCTAATGGGGCAGGTAAAACCACTGCATTTAACTGTATTACTCAGTTTTATAAGCCAAACTCTGGTAATGTTTACTTTAAAGATAGGAACGATAAAGTACAAAATTTATTAAACTACAATGTTCATGAAATTATAGGTTTAGGCTTAGTAAGAACATTTCAAAATGTTGAGTTAATAAGAGAACTAAGCATCTTAGATAATGTTCTAATAGGTGCGCATATAGATTTTAAAGCAAGTATACTTTCACAAGCCTTAAGACTTCCTAAAGCAAGAAAGGAAGAAAAGGAATTAAGGGAAGAAGCAATAGAAGTTCTTAGAAAACTTGGTTTAGAAGATAGAAAAGATATGATTGTTGGTGGCCAACCCTATGGAATATTGAAAAAGGTAGAGTTAGCTAGAACCTTAATGGCAAAGCCAAAACTAATTATTCTAGATGAGCCAGCGGCAGGCTTAAATGATAAGGAAACAGAAGAACTTAGTGAAACTATAAAGAGGATAAGAGATGAATTTAATTGTTCTATATTCTTGGTAGAGCATGATATGAGACTTGTCATGGGTGTTTGTGACAGAATTTGTGCAATTAATTTTGGAAAGTTTTTAGCAATAGGAACAGCTAAAGAAATTCAAAATAATAAAGATGTCCAAGCGGCTTACCTTGGAACTGATGGAGATGAGTAATATGAAAGAAAAAGCATTAGTTATAAAAGGTTTAAAAGTAAGATATGGTGCTATAGAAGCTTTAAAGGGTATAGATATAGAAGTAAATGAAGGTGA
>CAZPWO010000143.1:0-5070 GCA_964590525.1 uncultured Herbinix sp.
TTATGAGCCAATATGGGCAATTGGAACTGGTAAGGTAGCTACTACTGAGCAAGCTCAAGAAGTGTGTAAAGCTATTCGTCAATGTATTTCAGAGATTTATGATGAAGCAACAGCCAATGAGATTAGAATTCAATATGGTGGAAGTGTTTCTGCAGATAGTGCAGCAGAGTTATTCTCCCAAGCAGATATTGATGGAGGATTAGTAGGCGGAGCCAGCTTAAAGGCAGACTTTGGCAAGGTTGTTAATTATAAATAAGGCGCAAATGAAAAGAGCTTGGAGGTAACAATGAGCAAAAAACCAACAGTTTTAATGATATTAGATGGATATGGATTAAATGATAATCCGAAATATAATGCAATAGCCGAAGCCAAAACTCCAGTTATGGATAAAGTAATGGCAAAGTACCCTTTTGTCAAAGGGAATGCCAGTGGAATGGCGGTTGGATTGCCAGAAGGACAGATGGGTAATTCAGAAGTTGGCCACATTAATATTGGTGCTGGAAGGATTATATATCAAGAACTTACTAGAATCACAAAAGAGATAAAAGAAGGAAGTTTTTTTACTAATGCAGCTTTGCTAGCAGCAATAGACAATTGTAAGAGGAACGATTCTGCACTACACCTCTATGGATTATTATCTGATGGTGGTGTCCATAGTCACAATAGTCATTTATATGCCTTGCTTAAGTTGGCAAAAAAACACGGACTTGAGAAAGTGTATGTTCATGCCTTCTTAGACGGAAGAGATACTCCCCCAGCCTCAGGTAAAGATTATATAGAAGAGCTTGGAGAACAGATAAAGATCAACGGTGTTGGAAAGATAGCCACAGTAATGGGGCGCTATTATGTAATGGACCGTGATAATCGCTGGGACAGAGTTGAGAAAGCATATAGTGCAATGGTACATGGCAAAGGGGAGACTGCAGAAAACCCTGTATTAGCAGTTTCAAACTCCTATGAAAATGAAATATATGATGAATTTGTATTACCAACTGTTATAGTTGAAGATGGAAAGCCAGTTGGACAAATTGAAGATAATGACTCAGTAATCTTCTTTAACTTCCGACCAGATCGTGCAAGACAAATCACTAGAGCATTTTGCGACGACGAATTTAATCATTTTGATAGGGGCCAGCAATTAAAATTATCCTATGTATGCTTTAGCGAATATGATATTACAATTTCCAACAAGCTTGTTGCCTTTCATAAGGTAGAAACAACACATACATTTGGACAATTTTTGGCAGAGAACCATAAGACCCAGCTCCGTCTTGCTGAAACAGAGAAATATGCCCACGTTACATTTTTCTTTAATGCAGGGATTGAAGAGCCATATGAGGGTGAAGAACGTATATTAGTTGAATCACCTAAGGTTGCCACTTATGATCTTCAACCAGAGATGAGTGCATACAAGGTAGCTGATCATTTAGTAAAAGCTATAAAAGAACAAAAACATGATGTAATAGTTGCCAATTTTGCCAATCCAGATATGGTTGGGCACACAGGAATCACAGAAGCAGCTGTAAAAGCTATAGAGACAGTAGATGAATGTGTTGGAAAAGTAATGGAAGCATTATTATCAGTAGATGGGCAGATGTTTTTATGTGCAGATCATGGTAATGCAGAACAATTAGTAGATTATAAAACAAACGAGCCATTTACAGCTCATACAACTAATCCTGTTCCATTTATTCTTATAAATTATGATGAAGACTACACCTTAGCAGAGGGTGGATGTCTAGCAGATATTGTGCCTACCATAATTGACATGATGGGACTTGTAAAATATGATGAAATGACAGGAAAATCCCTACTTGTAAAAAAGACTAAAGTGTAAATGTTATGTAAACTTGTGAAAGCTATATCTAAATTATGTCTATGAATAAAGAAAATAATTCTTGTAATATTTTTGTTTATATGATAAAATAGGCATAGTTTTAGGAGGTGTAACTAGTGGAACCATTAAAAGCAGTAATTCAAATCATATATATTGGAATATGTATTGCATTAGTTGTTTTAGTGTTAAGGCAAGATGGCGATTCCTCAGGTCTTTCAGGGGCGATAACAGGGTCTACTGATAATACTTATTGGAGTAAGATTAAGGGTCGTTCAAAAGAAGGTATGCTTGATAACGCAACTAAGATATTAGCAACATTATTTATCGTGCTTTCTTTAGCTTTGAATATGATGTAAAAAGTAAAAAAACACTCTGAGTATCAGAGTGTTTTTTGGTAACCTGTTTTTAATATAAAGCACCTATTTGAGGGATACTATTTAGTAATAGTAGAAAAGTGCTAATATTATTTTACCAGATTGGAGAATTAACAGATGAATAAAAACAAAGAGTTCGAAAATAAGATGGACATGCTTGAAAATCTTTTTTCAGAGAAAACATACAATCCATTAAAACTCAAAGAGTTGGAACATGTTCTCCAAGTCCCAAAAGGAGAAAAACAGGAGTTAAAAGAGGCTTTAGACCATATGATTACTCATGGGAGATTAATAAAAGATTCTAGAGATAGCTATAGCCTACCAGGTGATGACGTTAAGGTTGGGATATTTTCTGCAACCCAGCGAGGTTTTGGCTTTGTTATGGTTGATGGAGAGGAAGAAGATTTATTTATTCCAGAGAATGCAACTAAGGGAGCCATGCATGGGGACAAAGTTGTACTTAAACTTAACAAAGAGCGAAGTGGAAAAAGACAAGAAGGAATCATAACTAATGTCATTGAGCGAAGTACTAGTGAACTAGTAGGTACTTTTGAAAGAAGTAAAAACTTTGGATTTGTAGTAGCTGATAATAATAAATTTAACAAAGATATTTTCATTCCCAAGGAGCATATTAATGGAGCAGTTACAGGTCATAAGGTTGTTGTTAAGATTAGTGATTACGGAAGTGCTTCAAAAAACCCTGAAGGGAAGATAACAGAAATAATTGGACATATAAATGACCCAGGGGTGGACATTATGTCTATAGTAAGGGCATATGACCTTCCTGTAGAGTTTCCTGATGATGTAATGAGGCAATTAAAATCTATCCCAGATGAAGTAAGCCAGAAGGACATTGATGGCAGGATGGATATTAGGGACTTAACACTTGTAACCATTGATGGGGAAGATGCAAAGGATTTAGATGATGCTATATCTATATCAAAGGAAGGGAATATATATCATCTTGGTATTCATATATCAGATGTAAGCCATTATGTACAAGAAGGTTCTCCCCTAGATACTGAGGCCCTAAAAAGGGGTAATAGTATATATCTAGTAGACCGAGTTATACCAATGTTAGCTCAAAAATTATCCAACGGTATTTGCTCATTAAATCAGGGTGTAGACCGTCTAGCCTTAAGTTGTTTTATAGATATCGACACAAAGGGAAATGTTGTGAACCATAAGATTGCTGAAACAGTGATCAACTCTAAAAGACGAATGACCTACACTAATGTAGCTAAGATGATAGAGGATGAAGACCAGGAAGTTATAAACGAATATAAAGACTTGCTTCCTATGTTTATAATGATGCAGGAATTAGCAGAGGTTCTAAAGGATCGTAGACATAAAAGAGGAGCTATTAATTTTGATTTTCCTGAGAGTAAGATCATCGTGGATGAAAAGGGTAAGCCAATAGATATAAAATCATATGAGCGTAATAAGGCAACGAAAATTATTGAAGAGTTTATGTTAATAGCAAATGAAACCGTTGCAGAAGATTTCTTCTGGCAGGAGATACCATTTATTTACCGAACCCATGACATTCCTGATGAAGAAAAAATTAGGGAATTGGGAATTTTGATTAACAACTTTGGATACAGCCTAAAGACTGGTAATGAAGATGTTCACCCTAAAGAGATACAAAAGCTGTTAAACAAGATAGAAGATACACCAGAAGAAGCCTTAATAAGTCGGATTACTTTAAGATCAATGAAGCAGGCAAAATATACAGTAAATAATTCAGGGCATTTTGGTCTATCATCAAAGTACTATGCTCATTTTACAGCGCCTATACGTAGATATCCAGACCTTCAGATTCACCGTATAATAAAAGAAAATCTGAATGGTAAGATGAATGAGAAAAGGGTATCCCATTATGAAAAGAAACTAAATGAAGTGGCAAATCGTTCAAGTAAGATGGAACGAATAGCGGAAGAAGCTGAGCGTGAAGTAATTAAGATGAAGAAGGTTGAATATATGGAAGGACATATAGGGGAAGACTTCGACGGAATCATCTCAGGTGTTACTTCTTGGGGAATGTTTGTGGAGTTAACAAATACTGTAGAAGGTATGATAAGATTAAGTGATATGAAAGATGATTATTATTTCTATGATGAACAGAGATATCAGCTGGTTGGTGAGCATAGCAAAAAAACATATAATTTAGGGCAAAAGGTTAGGGTTAAGGTAGATAATGCCGATAAATTTATGCGTACCATAGATTTTGTTTTAGTAGAGGAAGATGAATAAATGGGGGAAAACATTAAATTAATAGCAAATAATAAAAAGGCGTACCATGATTATTTTATAGAGGATAAGTATGAAGCTGGTATTGTACTGGTGGGAACTGAAGTCAAGTCCTTAAGAATGGGTAGATGCAGTATAAAGGAAGCCTTTATTCGAGTGGAGAACAGAGAAGTATATGTATATAATATGCACATTAGTCCTTATGAAAAGGGCAATATATTCAATAAGGATCCATTAAGAGTTAGAAAGTTGTTGCTTCATAAACATCAGATTAATAAGATTATTGGACAAGTAGCTCAAAAAGGATATACTGTAGTTCCACTTCGAATTTACCTAAAGGGAAGTTTAGTTAAATTGGAGATAGGTCTTGCCCGTGGTAAAAAACTACACGATAAGCGTGAAGATATTGCAAAAAAAGATCAAAGAAGAGATGCGGAGAGACAGTTCAGGATAAAAAACCTAGATTAATCAAGATATAAGGGCGTATTTAAAATGACTCAAAAAAAGGAAGTGACATTGTAGAAGTTTTACTTTCTTTTTTTCTCTTATTGTGTTATACTATATTTAGACGTCTGTGAACCAGCCTTATCAATTTATTATCAAGGGGTT
>CAZPWO010000144.1:0-1987 GCA_964590525.1 uncultured Herbinix sp.
GATGAAGAGGTTGTAGACCATCTAGGTGAAATAGTTGAATATATAGAAGAACATATTGAGATAAGTAATGTTTTAGTATCCGGTGGGGATTCATTTATGAATTCTAATAGGGTCCTAGAAAAATACCTATCAAAATTAACAGATATCCCTCATTTGGATTTTATTCGTTTTGGCACTAGAATGCCAGTAGTTGATCCTGCAAGGATATCAGAGGATCCACAACTTATAGAGCTTTTTAAGGAATATGGTAAAAAGAAACAGCTTATTGTAGTAACTCAGTTTAACCACCCTAGGGAAATAACAGAAGAATCAATAAAGGCTATACAGGCACTTAGAGATGTTAATGTTGAAGTGAGAAACCAAACAGTCCTATTAGGTGGCATTAACGATGACCCAGAGGTACTAGGGGAACTTCTTAAGAAAATCACATCCATAGGAGTATTTCCATACTATGTCTTTCAGTGTAGACCTGTTACAGGGGTGATGAACACTTTCCAGATACCATTAAAACGTGGTGTTGAAATTGTGGAAGCGGCCAAAAGCATACAAAATGGACTAGGAAAGTCCTTTAAATATTGTCTGTCTCATCCTATGGGCAAGATAGAAATCCTTGGGGCTATGCCTAATGGGGAATATGCCTTCAAGTTCCATGAGACAAAGGATATGGAGGACAATGGAAGAATATTTACAATGGATTTAGATGATGACCAAGGCTGGTTATATGACATAGACTAAAAATTAATTCCTTCTTATATAAAAGAAGTTGCAAGGAGCTACAATGAAAAAAGATTTTAGATTCTACTGGACCCTTTTCTCATCAACATTTATCTTAAGTGCTTTTACTTTTGGAGGGGGATTTGTTATTGTTTCCCTAATGAAGAAGAAGTTTGTTGACCAACTTAAATGGATTGAGGAAGAAGAGATGATGGATATGATTGCTATATCACAATCATCTCCTGGTGCTATAGCTGTAAATGCTTCGATTTTGGTTGGCTATAAGCTGGCTGGTTTTATAGGAGCACTTATCGCCACCTTAGGAACTATATTACCACCTTTAATTATATTAACTATAATATCTTTTTTCTACCAAGCTTTTAGGGACAGTGGACCAATTAGCGCTATCTTAAAAGGGATGCAAGCAGGGGTAGCAGCAGTGATTATTGATGTGGTTTTATCCCTAGGGGGAAATATTATAAAAGCAAAAGAATTAGTATGGGTTTTGCTGATGATTACTGTATTCGTTGCAACATTCTTTTTCCAAGTTAATATTATTCTTATTATATTAGTATGTGCTTGTGTTGGAGCCATTACAGTTATATATAATGAGAAAAAGAGGAAGGGAGAAGATGCAAATGATATATCTTGACCTCTTTCTAAGTTTTCTTCAGATTGGACTTTTTAGTATTGGTGGGGGATATGCAGCCATGCCACTAATCCAAGCTCAGGTTGTAGACAAGCATCAATGGCTTACTATAACAGAATTTGCGGATTTGGTTACCATAGCTGAGATGACTCCAGGGCCTATTGCAATCAATTCAGCAACATTTGTTGGAAATCAGATTGCAGGGATTGCTGGATCAATGATTGCTACTCTTGCTTGCATAATCCCTTCTTTTATCATAGTTCTGACATTAGGATATTTATATAGAAGATACCGGGACCTTAAAGTAGTTAAGGGAATTTTGGCTGGATTAAGACCTGCAGTTGTTGCCCTAATAGCCTCCGCAGGGATATCAATAGTAACTTTGGCTTTTTGGGGTGAGGGAGGCTTTTCTACTGATATATCCCATATAAACATCCTTGCAGTTATATTATTTTCCATAAGTTTAATAATACTTAGAAGATGGAAAGCCAACCCTATATTTATTATGGTGGGATGCGGAATAGCTGGATTAATTATTTATCAATTATAAAATAAAGCCATAGCCTCTAAAGATAAAGGTTATGGCTTTATTTCTTCCCATTTAATCGTCGTTATTAAGTTCTT
>CAZPWO010000144.1:2087-5030 GCA_964590525.1 uncultured Herbinix sp.
TTGTAGATATGGGGTCTCCATATTGAAGTTCATACCAACTAGGTGGAGGATGCTTGGATGAATTCTAGTAGCTGCAAAAACTGGTGCACTAATAAACAGGAAAGCAGCAACGATAGCTGCGGTAGTTATTAGTTTTGCAAATAACTTCTTCATTTTCATCACCTCTTATATAATAGCCTAACATAGATAAATGCTTGCTTTCAATAGTAATATATACCATGATAAAAAGTAGACAAACAGGGGGTATTGTTTTATCATAATCAGTAAGATAATTAATAAAAATAAAAATAAAATATAAAGGAAAGTGTATATGATAATTAAGAGTAAGAACTTTAATGTTAAACAAATTGCAGACTCTGGTCAGTGCTTTCGTATGAATCAATTAGAAGATGAGCATACATATGGCTTAGTGGCTTACAATAGATTTCTTAAGTTAAGGCAAGTGGACCATGAGACTATAGAGTTAAGTTGTAGCAAAGAAGAGTATGACGAAATATGGAAAGATTATTTTCATATGTCTTATGACTATAATGCTATAACAGAAAAGATAAAAAGTGCTGATGATGACTTTCTAAAAGAAGCTGTATCCTATGGTAATGGCATTAGAATACTTAGACAAGAGCCATTTGAAGTTCTAATAAGCTTTATTATTTCTCAAAATAAAAATATTACTTCTATAAAAAAATGTGTTGAAGATATTTGTAGGAAATACGGTAATTTAATTGATACTGATAATGACGATGCTGAATCTAATATAGAGTATTATGCTTTTCCTTCGGCAGTGAAATTAGCAAATGCCAGGCAAGAAGACCTAAGGGCCCTTAAATTAGGCTATAGGGATGAGTATATAATAGAAGCCTCTAAGGCGGTTGCTAGTGGAAGTTTGGATCTTAAGCAATTAATTAAAGGTAGCCATGAAGAGGCTGTAGTAGAATTAAAGAAGATAAAAGGAATTGGGGACAAGGTTGCTACTTGTGTTTCCCTTTTTGGTCTATATCACATAGAAGCATTTCCAATAGATGTTTGGATAAAAAGAGTGTTGAAAGAGGTCTATAATGATGAATTCGACCTGAGTCAATACCAAGGTTATGGAGGAATTATTCAGCAATATATGTTCTATTATAAAAGGTCCATGGATACCAAACAATAAGACAATAATTTAATTATGTGCCAATATAAAAGGTTTCTAGGATATAAGATATTAAATCATCAATCCTAGAAGCCTTCTATTATGAATAAAATAATAAAACAAATTAAGTAAAACAGGAAAAGTATATTAGGAAGGGAAAATTTTAGCAAGGTCCGCTTCTAATCCTTCAAAATAATATGATTGTAGAATGTCAGGAAGATTGAAATTATGAAAAACATCAATCTCACCCTCCTTAAAACCGTATAAGATAATGATATTATTCTTTGGATCTACAATCCAGTATTCCCTCACACCTGATAGCATATAAGTGTTTAGTTTATCAACCATATCTCTTGATTTTGTAGAGGGAGATAAAATCTCCACAACTAAAGTAGGTGTCCCCATGTAGCGCCCTTTTTCATTGACATTGGTATCAATATCACAGGCAATAAGCAAGTCTGGTTGCATAACATCTGGGTCCTTAAAATTGTTTTTTTTGAAAACATTCTTTCTAAAATGTACGTCAAAGGGTGCATAAAAAACTTTACATTTTTTACCTCTTAAGTAGTCAGCAAAAAGCAAGTAAAGCTTTCCAGAAATCTCTTGATGAAAAATTGAGGGTGATCCTAAGATGAATATCTCGCCGTTTATGAATTCCATTCTTAAATTGCTTTTTTCATAAATCTCCATAAACTCATCATAGGATACTTTTTTGCCTCCATACTGGTAGTCAAGAGCGTCTTCCTTTACTGTCATATATCGCTCAATATCTGTAATGTAGGGAGACAGCCTTGCAGCCTTTTTTCCGTTCTTTGTGATGACGATCTCATGGTCGTCAATTGCATAATCAAGATACTTCCCTAGATTTGTCTTAAGTTCAGTTGCTGTAATTGTTTTCTTGTAATTGTAATCCACTTAACATCACCTCGTACGAATACTATATACTATCGTGCGACTTCCGTCAACAGAATCTTGATAAATGTGCGATAAATTATAAAAATCATGCGACAAATCTAATATCCTTCAGTACGGCGACTATTACGTAGTTCTTTTCGCCTTATACCAGACTCCCACTCAGCTTTTTCACTTTCAGTTTCTAGTATAAGACCAGGAACTTCAGCAGGACTTCCTTCATCATCAATAGCTACCATAACTATATAAGCACGGTTTACAACTTTGCGGATACCAGATAGGTCTTCCACATAGGTATCAACCCTAACTTCCATAGAAGTTCTTCCAACATAGGTGATATGTCCTATTAAAACTAAGGTATCGTTAACAAATGCAGGGGCTTTAAATTGGAGATTATCCATTGCTACAGTTGTGACATTGTATCCAGAATGGCGGCGGGCAACTACAGCTGCAACAACATCAATCCATTGTACCAATTGACCACCAAAAAGCCTTTCTTGTCCGTTGGCATGTTGAGGCATTAATATATGAACTTGTTCAGTTAATGAATCATTAACTTGTTTAGCTTTTTCTTTCATTATAAACCCTTTCCTTTCTTAAACATCTTATATCTTAGTATAAGCTAATAAATAACTAAATAATAGTATTTACATCTTATTATATCATAGGAAATTAACAATAAATGAATGAGTTAACAAAAATGTCTTTTATTTCAAAGATATTATGATATAATATAAACGAAGTTATATAATATGATATCTAATTAATGAAAGGAATGATAAAGATATGGCATTAGTAACAACAAAGGAAATGTTTGAAAAAGCATATGCTGGTGGATATGCAATTGGTGCTTTTAATGTGAATAACATGGAGATTATTCAGGGAATTACGGAGGCAGCTAA
>CAZPWO010000145.1:0-5027 GCA_964590525.1 uncultured Herbinix sp.
CTAACTATGGTAAAGTAAAGAGATGTTGTTCACAAAAGAAAGATTTGTTATACTTGTTATGATAATTTGAGAATTTTATTAAATAAATTATAAGAATATATAATATAGAAAGGTGATTAGATGGATAATATAATTATTAATACACAGGCACTAACATTCATAGATACAATTAAATACCAAGACATACAGATAGCAAAAGAGAAGGTTAGTTTTATTGTAGGAAGAAGTGGCTCAGGAAAATCAAGTTTACTACGATTGTTTAACGGAACTTTATCAGCTAGTAGTGGTGATATTTACTATAAGGGGAATAATATTCATGATATAGATACTATAGAATTAAGGCAGGAAATATCTTTAATTAGCCAATCGGTATATTTGTTTGATACAGATATAAGAGCTAACTTTAAAGAGTTTTATAAATATAGAAATATGGATATTCCTTCTGATGAGACAATGATAAAGTTTTTGGAGATATGTGCATTGGATTTTCCCTTAGACAAGGATTGTATGACCATGTCAGGAGGAGAAAGGCAAAGGGTTTACATAGCGATATTCCTATCTTTTCTTCCTAAAGTACTTATGCTTGATGAACCAACATCAGCCCTGGACAAGGATAACAGTGATATGGTTATTAAAAACATATTGGAGTTTTGTAAGGAAGAAGGAATAACAGTTATAGTTGTAAGCCATAACGATCAGTTAACAGAAAAATTTGCAGAAAATATTATAGAGATTGGAAAGGAAGGAGCTTAATAATGAAAGGAATAGTTGAAGTAAGCATCTTGCAGTTTAGTTTAATATATCTTCTTCTTATTATTGTTTTGCTAATAATGAAGAAAGCTAAGATTGAACAGACAAAACTTCTTTTGGTTTCCACTGCACGTATGACGGTGCAATTGGTTTTAGCGGGCTTAATACTTACTTATATATTTGAAAAGCCCCATCCTCTTTTTGTTATAATATACTTAGCTGTGATGATATTATTTTCAGTTCACAGGGTATTATCCAATCATAAGGAGCTGAACAAGGGTTTTAAGATGTCCATTGCCCTTGCCCTAGGTTTTTCAGGGATATTTGTACTAGGTTATTTTGTTGTAGTAGTTGTAGGAGAGCACTTCTTTAATCCCCAGTATACTATACCACTGGCGGGAATGATTTTAGGAAATGCCATGACAGGTGTGGCTTTAGGGCTTAAAACATTTGAAGAAAGCCTTAAAAGTCAAAGAAACAGAATAGAGGCACTGCTTAATCTTGGGGTAACACCAAAAGAGATATTATTACCATTTGTAAATAATGCTCTTGAGACAGCGCTACTTCCCACCTTGCATAGGATGGTTGGTATGGGTATTATATCTCTTCCGGGAATGATGACAGGTCAGATACTATCTGGAACCCCTCCAACAACAGCAATCTTGTATCAGATAGCTATTATGGTGGCTATAACAGTTGCTGTGTGTTTAACTGTATTCTCTGCTCTAAACTTCGGTTATAAGACCTTATATAACAAAAGAAATCAAATGATATTTTAACTATAAAGGAGTATTATGAGGAAACTAGCTAGATATTTAAAATACTATAAAAAAGAAGTGATTGTTGGACCATTTTTCAAGCTATTAGAGGCTATATTCGAGCTTATTGTCCCTTTAGTAATGGCCTCAATTATTGATATAGGGATTAGGGAAGGAAATAAAACATTTATAATGCAAAGAGGTGGAATACTTATACTCCTAGCTTTTATGGGTTTGATTTTCGCTTTGATATGTCAATATAGTGCAGCAAGGGCCTCTCAAGGGGTTGGTACCATGCTAAGAAATGATTTATATAGCCATGTTAATAGCCTATCCCATGGAGAGATTGATAAATTAGGGACTAACTATATATCAACTGTAATAACCAATGATGTTAACCAGATACAATTGTCAGTGGCAATGCTTATTCGTTTGCTTGTAAGGGCGCCTTTCTTAGTGATTGGAGCAACAGTCATGGCTATGATACTAGACTTAAAGCTATCCCTGGTTTTTATAGTAGTAGCTCCTTTAGTAGCGGCTGTCTTGTATATAATTATGAGAAAATCCGTTCCTTATTATAATGCTAGGCAAAAAAGCTTAGATAAGATTTCTCTAATTACCAAGGAAAACCTAACAGGGGCCAGGGTGATTCGTGCTTTTTCTACACAGAAAAAAGAAAGGAAAAGATTTGAGAAGACCAACGATGATGTTGCGGATATAGCAATTAGAGTGGGTCAGATTTCTGCATTTTTAAATCCTATAAACTTTCTGATTTTAAACTTTGCTATTATTGCAATAATCTGGTTTGGTGGAGGCCGTGTAAATATAGGAAACCTAACCCAGGGTGAAGTAATAGCATTTGTAAATTATATAACCCAGATATCTATAGCCCTGGTGGTTGTTGCAAATTTGGTGGTTATATTTACAAAGGCAATAGCTTCCGCAGAAAGAATTAATCTGATATTTGATATGGAAGCTTCGGTTAAGGACAATAATCAGGCTCAAAAGCCAGAGGTAAATGAAGATGATTCCAAGAAAACAGAATATAAACTATCTTTAAAGGATGTAGCATTTGCCTATCCAGGTGCAGAAGGGAATGCTATACAAGGTCTTAATATAGATATTAAGCCAGGAGAAACTATTGGTATAATAGGTGGAACTGGATCAGGAAAATCTACACTTATTAATTTGCTGCCAAGGTTTTATGATGTTACACAAGGGGAAATCCGTAAAGATGGAAAGCTACTTTCGGAATATTCTCTGGATGAATTAAGAAGAAGTTTTGGCTTTGTTCCTCAAAGGGCAGTTTTATTCTATGGTTCTGTTATAGATAATATAAGATGGAGAAAAGAAGATGCTAGCCTGGATGAGGTAAAAGAGGCAATTGAAATTGCACAGGCCAAGGATTTTGTGGAGGAATTACCTAATCAATATGAGGCGACTATTTCACAAGGGGGTAAAAACTTATCAGGAGGTCAAAGGCAGCGGTTAACAATTGCCAGGGCTTTAGTTGGAAAACCTGAGATTTTAGTATTAGATGATAGTTTTAGTGCCCTGGATTATGCCACAGATGCAAAACTTCGAAAGGCTCTAGCAGAAAACTGTAAAGGGATGACAACCTTGATTGTCTCCCAAAGGACCCATACAATTCAGAATGCGGATAAAATTATTGTCTTGGATGAAGGCAATGTTGTGGGAATAGGTAGACATGATAAACTCTTGGAGACTTGCAGGGTTTATCAAGAGATTTATTCATCCCAGGTAAGTGGTGAGGAGGGCTCAGATGAATAAGAAAAATGATAGCCAATATTTTACCATATTAGGGCGACTGTTAAAATATATGAAACCATATAGGGTTTATCTGATTTTAGGCTTGATTTGCGCCATAGTAAGTGTTCTTCTTTCCCTTATGACACCTATATTAATTGGTAGGGCAATAGATTATATTATAGAACCGGGAAAGGTGTATTTTGACGAAATAGCAGAAATATTATTAATTCTAGCACTGATAATAGTGGGAAGTGGGTTATTTTCATGGCTAATGACCTTCTTTACCAATAGGATTACATTTAAGTCAGTAAAAGATCTTAGAAGAGAAGCCTTTCATAAACTTGATAAGCTTCCACTGGGATATATTGATCAGAATTCCCATGGGAATATTATTAATACAATAATAAATGATATTGACCAAGTGTCAGATGGACTTATGCAAGGATTAGCTCAGCTTTTTACTGGAGTGGTAACCATATTTGGGACTATATTTTTCATGCTAAGGATAAACATAGGAATAGGTTTGGTGGTAGTTCTTCTGTCACCACTTTCCTTATTTGTTGCTGCATTTATATCAAGAAGGACTTATCACAGATTTAATGAACAGTCTAAGATTAGAGGACAACTAGGTGGACATATTAATGAGATGATAGGAAATCAAAAGATAGTAAAGACATTTTCTTATGAGGATAGGGCAATAGATGATTTTGAAGAAATCAATGATAGACTTTACCATAGTGGAGTAATGGCCCAGTTTTATTCATCTATAACTAACCCAAGTACAAGGTTTGTTAATGGAATAATATATGCTGCTGTTGGAGTCCTAGGGGCTTTATCTGCAATATCAGGAAAGTTGTCTGTTGGTATATTGACCAGTTTCCTGACATATGCAAATCAATACACAAAGCCATTTAATGAAATATCTGGTGTTGTTACAGAGCTTCAATCAGCCTTGGCATCTGCAAATAGGGTTTTTACCTTGCTGGATGAAGAGGAAGAGACATCTGATGAGGGATTGTTAGACCATGTAGAGTCTGATGGAAGTGTAGAAGTAGATAATGTATCCTTTTCATATACTGAAGGTCAAGAACTTATTAAGGATTTTAATCTAAAGGTTGAAGCAGGTAGTAAAGTTGCTATTGTTGGACCTACTGGCTGTGGAAAAACAACCATGATTAATCTATTTATGCGTTTTTACGATGTGAATGAAGGTGAGATAAGAACTAGTCAGGTTCCTATTAATGAAATGAAGCGAAAAACTTTACGAGACATGTATGGAATGGTATTACAGGAAACATGGCTTTTTGAAGGTACAGTTAGTGAAAATATTGCCTATGGTAAAGAAGATGCCAGTGAGGAAGAAGTTATAGAGGCTGCTAAAGCAGCCCATGCTCATAGTTTTATCAGTAGGTTATCCAATGGATACAATACCATTATATCGGAAGATGGAGGAAAGCTATCCCAGGGACAAAAACAACTACTTTGTATTGCAAGGGTTATGCTTGTAAAACCCCCTATGCTAATTCTAGATGAGGCTACTAGTAGTATAGATACTCGAACAGAGATTATGATACAGGAAGCCTTTAATGTATTAATGGAAGGGCGAACAAGTTTTATAGTAGCCCATAGGCTTTCTACCATTAAAGGTGCAGATGTAATACTTGTAATGAATAAAGGTAACGTTATAGAGCAGGGTAGACACGAAGAGTTAATTGAGAGAGATGGATTTTATGCACAGCTTTATAATAG
>CAZPWO010000146.1:0-5013 GCA_964590525.1 uncultured Herbinix sp.
CTTGCTTGAAGACAGCAATTGGTCTAATTACTGCATGTGGTCAAATGTTTAGTGAGATGTTTCCTAGATCTCTTTCATACAACAAGTATGCCATTATATTTACTGTTTTTTCTTTTGCCATTGCAAACTTTGGCTTAAACAATATTATTAAAATATCAATACCAGTCCTTATGTTTCTTTATCCCCTAGCAATAACCTTGATTATCTTGTCTTTACTTGCACCAATAATTAATAAACAAAGTGATATATACAGGTGGACAACGATTTTAACAATTATTGCAGCCATATTTGATTTTTGTAATGCACTACCAAATGAAATGAAAGAAAGCTTGCTTATTAGTAAAATGATTGATTTTGCCCACGCCTACTTACCAGGATTTGATTATGGCTTTGGCTGGATTATACCAGCATCAGTGGGCCTTATAATTGGAACTACTGTATGGAGGCTTAAACTTAAGTAATAGTATAAAAAGGTATGACAATATAAGCAGCTGATAAGCATATAATAGTTTTAAACAAAGGAGGCAACAAATGATATTAGAAACTGAAAGATTAATACTGCGGCCTTGGGAAGATTCAGACGCAGAATGTTTATATGAGTATGCAAAAGACCCACAAGTTGGACCCAAGGCAGGATGGTTAACCCATACAAGTTTGGACGAGAGTAGAGAAGTTATTAAAGGGGTACTGTCTGCACCGGAAACATATGCAGTAGTGCTTAAAAGTCTAGGTCATGTTGTTGGTAGTATTGGAATTATGACCAGTGACAGGAGCAACATAAAGATTCTAGACAAAGAAGGTGAAATCGGATTCTGGATTGGGAGACCTTTCTGGGGACAAGGGCTTATACCAGAGGCATTAAAGGAGATAGTTAGATATGCCTTTGAAGAATTGAAACTTGAAAAGCTATGGTGTGTTTATTCTTATGACAATGAAAAGTCCAAGCGGGTTCAGGAAAAATGCGGTTTTAAATACCACCGTACGAATAAAGATGTTCATTGGAAGCTGATAGATGAAATCCGGACAGAGCATATTACTTGTCTCAGTAAAGAAGACTATAAACATAATCCTATTCCTATAGAAAGGTAAAACACAGGGAAAATGTCTCCCTGTGTTTTAAGCTTGACATAATTTTTAATAATCATATAATATAATATGATGTGTTGCATATTGATAGCAAACAATAATCAGCCTTCACCTATTTTCTGGTAAGGCTTTTTTGTTCCATTAAATAAAAAATGTAAAAAAGAATTGCGGTAATTTGAAAGGACTTTGATTATGATAAAAAGAATAATGGGGAGCATAAGGGAATATAAGCTTCCGTCAATTTTAACAGCGATTTTTATGATAGGTGAGGCATTGATAGAATGTGCCATACCCTTTATTATTGCTAAATTAATAAACAACATTCAGGCTGACAACTTAGAAATGTCAGGTATATTAAATGCCGGATTAATATTAGTAGCTATGGCTGTTGTATCTTTATGTTTAGGGGGCTTAGGTGGTGTAACCAGTGCCAAGGCAGCTGCTGGATTTGCTAAAAATCTTAGAAAAGACCTGTTTAGTAAAGTACAGACATATTCCTTCGAAAACATTGATAAGTTTTCCACAGCTTCTTTAGTCACCCGTATGACCACTGATATCAACAATGCTCAAATGGCTTATATGATGTCAATAAGAACTGCCATACGAGCCCCACTTTTGATGATATTCTCAATAATAATGGCATATATCATGGGAGGAAAACTTGCAACTTCTTTCGTTATTATTATACCTATCTTAGCTGTTGGATTATTTTTGATAAGTCGAAAGGCAATGCCTTCATTTCGCCGTGTATTTAGAAAGTATGATAAGTTAAATGAATCTATTGAAGAGAATGTAAGGGCAATGCGTACTGTAAAAGGCTTTTCAAGGGAAGAACATGAAAAACAAAAATTTGCTGCAGCATCTGAAGAGATTTATAGAGACTTTATTAAAGCTGAAAGGATTGTAGCACTAAATTCACCTTTAATGCAGTTTTGTCTTTATTTTAATATGATATTTGTATTTATATTTGGTTCTTATCTAATAGTGTCCAGCGGAGGTACATTACTAGGCGTAGGTGAAATGTCTGCCATGATTACTTATGGTTTTCAGATAATGATACAACTTATGTTTCTTTCAATGATATATGTAATGCTTACCATGTCAAGTGAATCAATAAAACGAATTGTGGAAGTTCTTGATGAGACCCCAGCACTAACAGATGGAGAAAATCCTATAAGCAATATAAAAGACGGGTCTATAGACTTTGATAATGTTAATTTCAAATATTCTAAAGAGGCAAAAAAATATGCCCTATCCAATATAAACCTTCACATTGAATCTGGTATGACTGTTGGAATAATTGGAGGTACAGGAGCGGGTAAATCCTCCTTGATCCAGCTTATCCCTAGACTTTATGATGTAACTGAAGGAAGTGTCAAACTTGGAGGTATTGATGTTAAGGAATACGACTTAACTAGCCTTAGGGATTCGGTGACTATTGTCCTACAAAAGAATGTCCTATTTTCAGGAACCATAAAAGAGAACTTATCTTGGGGTAATGAGAATGCTACAGATGAAGAAATTATAGAAGCTTGTGGTCTGGCTCAGGCCCATGATTTTGTAATGTCATTTCCTGATGAATATGATAGCTATATAGAACAGGGGGGGACCAATCTATCAGGAGGTCAAAGGCAGCGTCTTTGTATTGCAAGGGCCTTGCTTAAGAAACCCAAAGTTCTTATACTGGATGATTCGACCAGTGCAGTTGATACTAAGACGGATGCACTTATTCGGGCAGGCTTTCGTGATTATATTCCGGAGACAACAAAGATTATTATAGCCCAGAGGATTGCCTCAGTTGAAGATGCAGATATGATTATTGTTATGAATAATGGTATGATTTCAGCTATAGGTAATCATAAGGAATTATTAAAGACCAGTGACATTTACAAAGAAGTATATGACCAGCAGCTTGGAAGGGGTGAAGGAGATGAGTAAGCAGATTAAGCAAGAGAAGAAACTTGATGGTAAAATATTAGTAAGGCTAATCAAGATGCTTTTTAACTTCTTTCCAGTAATGTTGCCTGTAACTATGGTGTGTATTGTCTTATCTGCAATTGTAACTGCACTACCAGCTGTATTTCAACAAAAGGTTCTAGCTTTAGTAGCTAGATATATAGAAACTGGTAATTTTAATTGGACTATAGCCAAAACTGAGATATTGCCTTTAGTAGGTGTTTTGATTGTTTTGTATGTGCTTTCTATTATTCTAATTACAATCTATTCACAGCTTATGGCTTATATTACACAAGGCTTTTTAGATAAGATGCGTAAAAAACTTTTTGATGGAATGCAAGATTTGCCCATAAGATATTTTGACACTCATAAGCACGGGGATATTATGAGTCATTATACTAATGACATAGATACACTTCGTCAACTTATATCACAGTCACTACCAAACTTACTTAAGTCAGCTGTAATTGTTATATCTGTCCTAAGCATTATGCTTTGGTATAGTGTGTGGATGACATTAGTAGTAATGGTTGGGGTTACCTTAATGATATTTGTGTCAAAGAAAATAGGTGGTGGCTCAGCAAAATACTTTATTCGCCAACAAGGTTCCATTGCTAATGCTGAAGGTTATATTCAAGAAATGATGAATGGACAAAAGGTAATAAAGGTTTTCAACCATGAAGAAAAAGTCAAAGATAAATTTGATGAAATAAATGAAGGCCTATTCCAGGATAGTTTTAAAGCCCATGCATATGCCAATACTATGGGGCCTATTATAATGAATATAGGTAACGTGCTTTATGTTCTATGTGCTGTTATTGGTGGAATGTTCTTATTATCAGGTTTGCCCAACTTAAGCATATCTGGAATGGTATTCTCTATTGATATTCTTGTACCATATTTAAATATGACCAAGCAGTTTACAGGTAATATAAATCAAGTGTCCCAGCAGATTAACTCTATAGTTATGGCTATGGCAGGTGCTGAACGTATCTTCAGCCTTATGGATGAGGAGCCTGAAGCAGATAGTGGTTATGTAACTTTAGTTAATTGTAAATACGATGATAATGGAGATGTTGTTGAAACCCCTGAACGTACACATCATTGGGCATGGAAACATCCTCATAGTGATGGAACCCTCACATATACACCTGTAGAAGGTCATGTTCGTATGTATGATGTGGACTTTGCTTATGAAGCAGGTAAGGATGTCTTGCATGGTATATCGGTTTATGCGGAGCCAGGGCAAAAGATTGCATTTGTAGGAGCTACTGGTGCAGGTAAGACAACTATTGCAAATTTGCTTAATCGTTTTTATGATATTGCAGATGGTAAGATTCGTTATGATGGTATTAATATTAATAAGATTAAGAAGTCAGATCTTCGCAGAAGTCTTGGTATAGTTTTGCAGGAGACGAATCTCTTTTCAGGGAATGTTATAGATAATATCCGTTATGGTAGATTGGATGCTACTGATGAAGAGTGTATAGAAGCAGCACGTCTTGTAGGAGCAGATGACTTTATCACAAGATTACCTAAAGGTTATGAAAGTGCACTTGTGGCCAATGGCTCTAATCTATCACAGGGTCAGCGTCAGCTTATTGCGATTGCAAGGGCAGCAGTGGCAGATCCCCCTGTACTTATTCTGGATGAGGCGACTTCTTCAATTGACACTCGTACAGAATCCATAGTTCAAAGAGGTATGAATAAGCTGATGGAAGGCAGAACAGTATTTGTTATCGCCCACAGGCTGTCAACCATTATGAATTCCGATGTAATCATGGTTCTTGACCATGGAAAAGTAATTGAACGGGGCAGTCATGAAAAACTGATTGAGGAAAAAGGTACTTATTATCAGCTGTATACAGGTGCATTTGAACTGGAGTAATATAAAAAAGGACTGTGGGGCCACAGTCCTTTTCTTGTGGTGCGCCCAGCATGGGCGCAATCTTATGGGTTAAAGTCCCTAGC
>CAZPWO010000147.1:0-5000 GCA_964590525.1 uncultured Herbinix sp.
TTATCAGCACAGTATTTTCATAGTGAGCCGATAATGAACCATCAGCTGTAAGAACCGTCCAATTATCATCTGCCCAATTTACATCATATCTTCCTACATTTATCATGGGCTCTATTGCCAGGGTCATTCCTGCCTGTAGTCTTGGTCCTCTTATCCTTTGTTTAAAATTTGGTATCTGCGGTTCTTCATGAAGATTTCGTCCAACTCCATGCCCCACCAAATCCCTTACAACAGAAAATCCATAAGATTCCACATATTCTTGAATAGCTGCTGAAATCTCATATAAACGATGACCTTCTTTTGCAAATTTAATGCCTTCATAAAAGCTTTGCTTTGTGACATCAATTAATTTCTGAGCCTGGTCAGAAATTTCTCCTACTGGCAAGGTTCTAGCAGCATCTGAGTGGAAACCTTTATGAATCACACCGCAATCTAAGCTGACAATATCCCCGTATCCTAGAATTCTATCTTTACTAGGTATTCCATGAACAACTTCATCATTTATGGAAATACAAATCGAAGCAGGGAAGCCATTATAATTCAAAAATGATGGAGTACAATCATGTTCTTTTATATACTCAGCACATTTCCTATCAATCTCATATGTTGAAATACCTGGCTGAATCAGATCTTTTACCTGTGCTAAAACATCTGCAAGTATTTTACCTGACTCTCTCATAAGCTGCATTTCACTTTCTGACTTGACAATGATTGACATTATAATACATCTCCTTAATCTAAAATACCTACTATTTCATCAAATACTTGGTCCTTGTCTTTTGTTCCATCTACTATCTTAAGTATATTCTTTTGATCATAATAATCAATTAAAGGTGCGGTCTGATTATGATAAACTTTCAATCTTTTTTTGACTGTTTCTTTAGTGTCATCATCCCGTAATTCTAACTTACTTCCACAATCATCACATATACCCTCTATCTTAGATGGTATAGAAACAATATGATAAGTAGCACCACAATTAGAACACACTCGCCTTCCTGTCATACGAGCTACTATATCTGCATCTGGAACCTTAACATCAATTACAGACTCAAGTCCTTGTCCAGTATGTTCTAAAATCTTATCTAATTTTTCAGCCTGTACTATGGTTCTTGGAAAACCATCAAGCACATAGCCTCTTTTGCAGTCTGGTTCTTTAAAGCGCTCCGAAACTAATTCTAAGACAATCTCATCAGGCACTAGATTACCGCCGCTCATATAAGCATCAGCTTTTTTCCCTAATGGAGTCTCATTCTTAATATTATGTCGCAATATATCACCAGTAGAAATATGGGGAATATTATATTTTTTTGATATCATATTGGCCTGGGTCCCTTTGCCAGCACCCGGCGCACCTAATACAACAATCTTCATACTCTATACCCCTCCAAAGTTGTCATTCATAAGATAAGCTTCATATAATTTCCTAGTGAGAAATCCCTGCATATTACAGGAAAGTCTCACATTAAATCTATTAAGGAAATTTTATTTATAATTTGTTTTATTTGCATTAATCACTTAAGAATCCTTTGTAATGTCTAACTAACAAGAGGGATTCTATTTGTTTAAGCGTTTCAATAATAACACCTACAATAATTATAAGCGATGTACCACCAAAACTTACTCTTGCATTAAATGCTCCAGAGAAGAACATAGGTATTACAGAAACAATTACTAGTCCCATGGCTCCAATAAATATAATCCGGTTAAGTACTTTGCTTAAATAATCGGATGTTGGTTTACCAGGTCTAATCCCTGGAATAAAACCACCTTGTTTCTTTAGATTATTTCCTATTTCGATTGGATTAAATGTAATCGAAGTATAGAAATATGCAAAGAATATAATTGCTCCAATATATATAAGAAGTCCTATTGAGTACTTGAATTCACCAAAATCAAAATCAGTGAAATTTATTGATAACCAGCTACTTTGATCTAAAACTTTAAGTATCTTTCTCCCAAATGTCGTTCTTTCTGGATAAGCACCTAAGAAAGATGCTACAACTATAGGAAATGACATTATTGAAGATGAAAATATAACAGGGATTACTCCTGCAGTATTCACTTTCAACGGTATATGAGAACTTTGTCCACCGAGCATCTTTCTACCTTGTACCTTCTTTGCATACTGCACAGGAATTTTTCTTTGTCCATCCTGTAACAAAACAACAAATACTATTGTAAATAATATTACAGCAGCAATTACAAGTACTGATAAAATAGACTTAGCTATTGGTTGACCCTTAATAAATTTATCAAATAAGGTTATAAAGTCATTAGGCATACTAGATACTATATTAATTAATAGTATGATTGATATACCATTACCTACACCGTTCTTTGTGATCCTCTCTCCCAGCCACATAAGGAATGTTGAACCTGCTGTAAAGGATACAACAATAATGACTACGTTAGTAAATGTGGTTCCGCCTTCTAAAGCTCCTTGGCTACCAAAACCAATTGCCAAAGCAAGTGCTTCTAGTGTAGCAAGTCCAACGGCTGCATAGCGGGTTATATTGTTTATTTGTTTTCGGCCGTCTTCACCTTCTTTTTGCAATTCCTCTAATCTAGGAATAGCAATGGTAAGAAGTTGCATAATAATAGACGCCGAAATATAAGGTGAAATACTAAGTGCAAAAATCGACATTTGATTAAATGCGCCACCAGTTAAATTACCAAAAAACCCTAGGTTGATGTTCTCAAAAAAGCTTTTGGTAAATTCTCTGTTGATTGCTGGAGCTGGTAACAGAGTTCCAAGTCTAACAACGATTAGTGCCATGAAAGTGTATAAAAGTTTTTTCCTAATATCTTTTACTTTAAAAGCATTTCGGAATGTCTTAAACATTAAATCACCTCAGCATTTCCACCAAGAGCTTTAATCTTATCTACTGCACTTTTACTATATGCATTAACTTTAACATTAAGCTTCTTAGTAAGTTCTCCATTTCCCAGAATCTTAATACCATCTCGTGGATTATTAATGATTCCTGCTTCTTGTAATGAAGTAATTGTTACTGTAGAACCATCATCAAAATTGTTTAATGCTTCTACGTTAACTGCAACTATTTCTTTTGTATTTCTATTTGTAAAGCCACGCTTTGGAAGTCTCATGTAAAGTGGTGTTTGTCCACCTTCGAATCCAATTCTCGGAGAGCCGGAACGAGCCTTTTGGCCTTTATGACCTTTGCCTGCAGTCTTCCCGTTTCCTGAGCCATGTCCACGGCCTTTTCTAAAGTTATGTTTTTGCTTTGAACCTGCTGCTGGTTTTAACTCGGATAAATTCATATTTGCACCTCCTTCATCTAAATATTATACCTCTTCTACCTTAACTAAATGTTTTACTTTGTTAACCATCCCTCTAATTGCATCATTGTCTGGCATTTCCACTGTTTTATTAAGCTTCGTTAAACCAAGAGTCTTAACTGTAGCTTTATGCTTTGGAATGGCACCAATTGTAGATTTTACTAATGTTATTTTTAATTTGTCTGCCATCTTGACACCTCCATTATATGTTAGCTTCAGCTTTCCTATCTAAGGTGCTCAATAGGAACTCCGCGAAGTTTGGACACTTCTTCTGGAGTTTTTAACTGAGTTAATCCTTCAATGGTTGCTAGAACTACGTTTTGTTTATTATTAGATCCTAAAGATTTAGTACGTATATTTTTATACCCTGCAAGTTCCAGTACGTTACGTGCTGGACCACCAGCGATTACACCAGTACCTTCTGGTGCACGCATAAGTAGTACATTAGCACCACCAAATTTACCAGTAAAATCATGGGGTATACTTGAATTTTCGTCAATCGGTACTTTTATTAAATTCTTAGCAGCATCTTCTTTTCCCTTACGAATAGCTTCAGGAATCTCCGTTGCTTTTCCAAGACCAGCACCAACGAGTCCATTTTTATCGCCAACAACTACTAAAGCTGTAAATCTAAAATTACGACCACCTTTTACAACCTTAGTTACACGTTTGATTGATACTACTTTATCTTCTAACTCCATATTACTAGCATCAATTTTTTTATGTCTCATGAATTCTCCTCCTTACTTAGAATTTCAGACCAGCTTCACGAGCTGCATCTGCCAACGCTTTCACTTTACCCTGATATATAAAGCCACCTCTGTCATAAACAACAGTATCAATTCCTTTTTCTAGGGCTCTTTTACCAATAACTGTCCCTAGGTAGGCTGCTGCTGCAACATCGTTAGTTTTATTTAATTCGGCCTTAACATCCTTCTCCAAAGTGGAGGCTGCTACCAAAGTATTTCCAACTGTATCATCAATAATTTGAGCATACATATGATTATTACTTCGAAAAACAGCCAAACGCGGTCTCTCAGGAGTTCCTGTGAAACTTTTACGGATTTTTCTATGTTTCTTAACGCGAATATTAGACCTTGACTCTTTCTTAACCATTTTATTTCACTCCTCCTTATGCCTTACCGGTCTTTCCAACCTTACGTCTGATTATTTCATCAGAATATTTAATACCTTTACCCTTATAAGGCTCTGGCTTTCTCTTCTCTCTGATTTCAGCGGCGTATTGGCCAACCTTTTCTTTATCTATTCCCTTAACAGTTATTTTGTTTTGACCTTCCAAAATTGTCTCAATACCTTCTGGATCTGTCATAACAACAGGGTGAGAATATCCTATAGTAAGGGTTAATTCTTTTCCTGCCTTTGCTGCTCTATAACCAACACCATTAATTTCTAGTATTTTCTCATATCCGTCAGTAACACCAACTATCATGTTGGCAATAAGTGTTCTTGTTAAACCATGTAATGACTTAATTCTCTTCAAGTCATTTGGCCTAGATACAATAATTTCATTAGCTTCTTCTTTAATCTCTAACTCTGACGCTAATACTCTCTCTAGAGTCCCTTTAGGACCTTTAACTGTCACTTTGTTATTTTCTGCTATATCCACAGTTACACCTGCTGGTATAGCGATAGGCAAATTTCCTATACGTGACATTGCCCGCACCTCCTATTTTTCA
>CAZPWO010000148.1:0-4971 GCA_964590525.1 uncultured Herbinix sp.
TTGGTTATGAAGTAACAGTTCTTGAAGCCTTACATGAGCCTGGTGGTGTATTAGTATATGGTATTCCAGAATTCCGTTTGCCAAAAGAGACAGTAGTAAAACACGAAATTGATAACTTGAAAAAGTTAGGTGTAAAAATAGAGACAAATGTAGTTGTTGGTAGAACAGTTACCATAGATTCATTAATTGAAGATGATGGTTATGATGCTGTATTTATTGGATCAGGAGCAGGACTTCCTAAGTTTATGGGAATCCCGGGAGAAAACAGTAATGGTGTCTTCTCTGCTAATGAATTCCTAACTAGAAGTAATCTAATGAAAGCTTATGTAGAAGGTTATGATACTCCAATTAAGCTAGGTAAGAAAGTTGCCGTAGTTGGTGGTGGTAATGTTGCTATGGATGCAGCAAGAACAGCAGCTAGACTAGGGTCAGAAGTATATCTAGTATATAGAAGATCTGAGGAAGAGCTACCAGCTAGAGTTGAAGAAGTACACCATGCTAAAGAAGAAGGGATTAACTTGAATATATTAACTAATCCATATGAAATATTAGCAGATGAAGATGGCTGGGTAACAGGGATGAAATGTGTTAGGATGGAACTAGGAGAGCCTGATGAGTCAGGAAGAAGAAGACCTATTGAAATAGAAGGTTCTGAATTTGTCCTTGATGTTGATACAGTTATTATGTCCCTAGGAACTTCACCAAATCCACTTATATCATCTACAACACCAGGTTTAGAGATAAACAAATGGGAATGTATCGTAGCAGATGAAGAAACTGGCTTAACTAGTAAAGAAAAAGTTTATGCTGGTGGAGACGCAGTAACTGGTGCTGCAACAGTAATCTTAGCTATGGGTGCAGGGAAAAAAGCTGCAAAAGCAATACATGAATCCCTATTAGGATAATATAATAAGAAAATATAGTATATATAAAGTAAACATAAAAAGAGACTGGACATATCACACATATGCCCAGTCTCTTTTTAGTTTTTAGGTTGAAAAGTTTCAATTGGAATTATCTTAGTTACAAACTGTGCCATTTCTTCAGGAGCTTGTTTACGACCAGTTCTTAGCCATGTTTCTAGTAAGCCAATGTAACCGTTAATTATGAAGGAGTTGAATAATTCATATTCTTCTGTGGAAAGACTAAAACCAGCTTCCCTCCATGTATCAGAACACTTTTCATCCACTAGTTTTTTTAGTCTTTGAATAAAAGCCATATCTCCGTGGGGCCCAAGCATAATTTGGCACCATTCCGCATTTTTATCAAAAAAGAAAAAGATCTTTGTTAACATAAAGTATGGGTCTCCATGTGGTTTTATAGCCTCTGTCATAGGTTCAATAAGTACATTGAAGTCAACAAAAAAGTCTTCTTCTAAGCTACTGATCATATCAAAAATATCAGTATAGTGATAATAAAATGTTCCCCGGTTAATGTCAGCTAATTCACATAACTCCTTAACGGTAACTTTTGATGGAGGCATTTCTTTTAATAAATCCATAAGGCTTTGCTTTAATCTTTTTTTTGTATTTCTAACGCTTCGGTTATCTGTTTTCTTATTTATTTTCATTCAATTCACCTTTTCCTTTTTACAAAAGCTATTGATGTGTTGAAATTTATTCATTTACTAATAAGTTGTTTATTTTAAGTTCTAAAAAAATGTGATAAACTTAATAATAGTTGAATTTTGAACATTTGTCAAAAATAAAAAACAGGAGGTAATTAATATTGAGCTCTTTTGTAGCATTTGAAAAGGTTAATAAAGTTTATCAGACTGGGGAAGTGGAACTTTATGCATTGCAAGATGTTTCTTTTGATATAGAAGAAGGGGAGGTGTGTGTCATCCTGGGCCAGTCCGGCGCTGGAAAGACTACGCTTCTTAATGTTTTAGGTGGGATGGATACATTATCAACAGGTAGGGTAGTGGTTGGAGGCAGAGATATTTCATCTCTTAATAAGCGTGACCTTACAACATTTCGCCGTGAGGATATAGGTTTTATATTTCAGTTTTATAATCTGATTCCTAATCTTACAGCACTGGAGAATATAGAGATTGTAACACAGATGATAAAAGACCCCCTGGATCCTAATGAGCTTCTTAAAAGCCTGGGATTAGAAGAGCGTTCTAATCATTTTCCTTCACAGCTTTCTGGTGGTGAACAGCAAAGGGTAGCTATTGCAAGAGCCATAGCTAAGAAGCCTAAATTATTATTATGTGATGAACCAACTGGTGCCTTAGATTATCAGACAGGTAGGCAAATCTTGCAACTGTTACAAGAGCAAAGCCGAAAGTATGGAATGCTAGTTGTTATAGTTACTCACAATTCTGCCTTGACAGATATGGCAGACCGTGTGATTCGTATGAGAAGTGGAAAGATTGTTTCGGCTGAAAAGAATGATAATGTTTTACCTATAGAGGAGATTGAATGGTAATGAGAAAAAAATCAGCATGGAGAAAGAATAACCGCCGTGAAATCAAACATACAATAGAAAGATATCTTGCCATTTTAGCCATTATAGTCCTTGGTACAGGCTTTTTTGCTGGATTAAAAGTTACCCAGACTGCAATGATTGAAAATCTTGATAGCTATACTAATGATCAGAATATGTATGACTTTCAAATTATATCTACACTAGGACTAAGTAAAGAAGATGTTCAGAATATTTTGAAGGATGATGATATTTCAGCAGAAGGAATAGTGTCTATAGATTTTATTGCTGATTTAACTATGGATAATGATGTGGTACTAAAGGCACATTCTATAAGTCAAGAAATCAATTTGCTTAGTTTACAAGAAGGAAGAATGCCAGAGACTGATTCTGAAGTCCTAGTAGATGCCAGGTACTTTCCAGAGGATATAATTGGATCAAAGATTGGCATATCATCATCTAACGATGACATAAGCAAATATGGATTTGCTTATGAAGAATATACTGTTGTAGGAAGAGCGGATTCAGTAAATTATCTTAGTTATGACCGGGGTACTACAAAACTTGCAGGAGGCACAGTATACGGATTTATCTATATGCCTGAAGGAGCTTTTGCAAGAGATTATTACACTGAGATTTTAGTAAGAGTAAAGGGGGATTATAAAGTATATAGTGAAGAATATAAAAGTATGATTTTAGAAAAAGAAGAATCCTTAGTAAATGCATTAGAAAACAAGGCAACATTTGTATTAAACAGAAGTCACAATATAGGATACAATACATTTGAAAATGATTCTTCAATTGTAGATGGAATTGCTAAAGTGCTTCCTATTTTCTTTTATCTTGTGGCGGTACTTATTTGTTCTAGCACTATGTCCAGAATGGTTAATGAACAAAGAACACAAATTGGTAGTCTTAAAGCTTTAGGATATAGTGACGGAGCTATTATAAGAAAATATATATCTTATTCAGGTAGTGCTGCTTTAATTGGGTGGATAGTAGGGTTTTTCCTTGGAACAAAATTTTTTCCAATGGCAATAAGTAAGGCCTACAATATGATGTATATTATGCCGGAAATTAAATATGTGTTTGATATAAGATTAGCTCTTGTATCATTGCTTGTTTCTGTTTTATGTTCAGCTGGTGTTACTTATCTATCTTGTAAAAGCGAACTTGGTCAGATGCCAGCACAACTTATTAGGCCTAAAGCACCTAAGGCAGGCAAAAGAGTGTTTTTAGAGAGGATACCTTTTATATGGAGCCGTGTTTCTTTCCTTCATAAGGTTGCTATTAGAAATATTATTCGTTACAAAAAGAGATTTTTCATGATAATATTAGGTGTATCAGGATGTACTGCCTTAATAGTTGCAGCCATGGGAATCAGTGATTCAATTAGAAATGTAGCTAATGATCAATTTGATGACATTATGGTATATGACTATGATATCTCCTTTTTAGAAGCACAAAGTAAGGAAGATAGGGAAGATTTTATCCAGCAATATTCAGATGAATTATCAGGAGCAGTCTTTGTCATAAGAAAAGAACTAGAAGTAAATCAAGCTAGTAACATAAAGAAGGTTTCTCTTGTTGCCACGGATGATCCTAATATTACAAATCTTATAGGACTTCATTATAATGGTGATACTATTCCTTATCCTGGCTTTAGACAAGTTGCTATTAACGACAAGTTAGCCAAGGACTTTAGACTTAAGTCTGGAGACAAGATTACTCTTCCTATTAATGGAGATGAAAGCGTTGATGTGGAAGTAGGGGGTATATTTGAGAACTATGTAAGTAATTATTTGTTTATGACTGAGGAAACATATAAAGAAGTATTTGAAGAAGAAGTGGTTTACAGGAATGCATATGCTGTATCTAAGGAAGAAGAACTTTATCAGTTATCTGCAAAGTTAACAAGTGATAAGAAGATAGGTACTGTGGCAGTGGCTAATGACATGAGGATAATGATTGAAAATATGATGACCAGTTTAGATAGCATTATCTTACTTGTTATAGCCTGTGCTGTTACTCTTGGGTTTGTTGTCATATATAATCTTAATAATATAAATATTACTGAGCGAAGCCGTGAGATAGCCACAATTAAGGTTATTGGTTTTTATGATATAGAAAGCAGAGATTATGTATATAGGGAAACTATTATCTTAACTATCTTTGGAGCCCTATTAGGATTAGTCTTAGGCAAGCTTCTTCATACTTTCATAATGAATCAGATTAATGTTGAAGCTGTCTCATTTAAAGAGCAGGTCTTTGCTTCTAGTTACTTAATTGCATTTGTAATTACAATTGTTCTAAGTGCTATAGTGAACCTAATGTTTAGAAAGAAGATTGAAAATATTAATATGACTGAATCATTAAAATCAGTTGAATAAGAGTAAGAATAAGAGATGGAGGTCTTAAGATAAATTAAGGCCTCCATTATTGTTATTCTAAGAATGTTCTCTATTCTCTATTCTTTTTCTACAGCTCTCCTAATCAGCAACCAGCTAAGGCCTATTGAAATTACTATAAACATTAAATAGA
>CAZPWO010000149.1:0-4957 GCA_964590525.1 uncultured Herbinix sp.
CATCCACCATACATGGAACCTCTACACATGCATCTTCAGGTAGATTTTCAATAAGACCTGTATTCATTACATTTCCACCAATCTTTATAGGATTATTGGTAATTACTGCCTCCATGATGTAAGAAGCATATTCATTAGATCTTTGGTGGCTTATCTTGCCATCTTGTAGGATGTTATTCTTTTCATTTTCCCAGCCCTCTATCTGAGCTACGCACCTTCTTGGATATTCATCTAGGGGAATATTGAACTTTTCTATTAATTCTGGGTAGTTTGATTTTATGAAAAATGGATTGTATTCTGCATTATGTTCACTGGATTCTGTACAGTAATAATCTAGATGTTTGATATACTCATAGCGAATCATATCATAGTGCTTTTCATTTTCATTTTTCATAAGAGCACGCTTTTTAATCTCAGGATACAGGTCATTTCCATCCTTATCCCTTATATCCAGAAGCCATGCCATGTGGTTTACACCAGCAATTAGATCACTACGTCCTTCTATCTTATCACCCATGCCCAGGTCCCTAAGCAGAAATTCTGAGCATATTTGTACACTATGGCACAAGCCGATTGTACGGATTTTTGTGTATCTTTGCATATAGCCAGTTATAATAGACATAGGATTGGTATAATTTAAAAATAATGTGTCAGGGCAAACTTCTTCCATATCCCTAGCTATATCTATCATAACAGGAATTGTCCTAAGCCCTCTCATAATGCCACCGATTCCTATTGTATCAGCTATGGTTTGTCTTAGACCATATTTCTTAGGTATCTCAAAGTCAATAACAGTACATGGCTCGTAGCCACCAACCTGAATAGCATTGACCACAAAGTCAGCATCCCTTAAAGCATCTTTTCTTTCCTCTTCACCTAGGTATGTCTTAATATTAGCCCTGGAAGAATTGACATTTTTGTTGATTGCCTTAAGAATAACCTCCGACTCTTCCAGCCTTTTTGCATCAATATCATATAGGGCAATTTCTGCGTCTTGTAAACTAGGAGTACACATACAATCTCCTAAAACATTTCTTGCAAATACAGTGCTCCCTGCACCTAAAAACGTTATTTTAACCATCTTTCTTCATCTCCTTAATTAGACAAGTCCTTGATCTCAACCAAGGGACTCCTTTTCCTTTTATCATAAATCTGATAGGGAATAAAGACTGCAATCCCCACCAACATAACAAGTGCTACCATATAAAACATTATCTCATAATTAAATATCTCTGATACCTTACCACCAATAATAGGACCTAGACCCTGGCCTATATCCGCCCCTATGTAATATGTACTGGTTGCTACCCCAACCCTTGCGGCATCTACCTTTTTTATAGTTGCTGATTGTAGAGATAGCTGGCCAGTACCTTGTCCTATAGCCTTAAATACTGCTGCCAGTAACATTATAGTAAGACCCTCAGCCCTACCTACCATAAGCATTGACAGGCCTGTTACCAGTAAAGACATAATTACAATAGGGGTTAGCCTGGCTTTATCAATAAACCTGCCAACCACAAACCTTAATATAAAAAGGGCTATTGCATTAACAGAGAAGAATAACGCTATACTAGCAATCCCTCTTTCTTCTCCTATAAGAACTATAAAAGAACTAGTCACACCATTTCCAAGGGAAAACAGTCCAGCAATCAAGGCGTAGACAATACATTCCTTTGCTATAAGATTTTTAACCCCTATGGAAGGTCTGGATTTTTTTAGACTTTCATGATTTCTACCCTCTCCTTTAACCCTAAAAAGCAATACTACTGCTAAGCTTGTTAGTATGGAGATAATAAGAAAAAGCTTCTGATATCCAAATCCATCCCTTATTACTATCCCTATATAAGGTCCAATTATCCTAGATATTATCTGGCCCAGACCAAAATATCCTAGCCCTTCTCCAAGCCGTTCTTTTGGTATATATTCACTTACCAGCGCCATGGCAGATGTACTACTGATTCCAAATGATAACCCATGTAGCACCCTAAAGAACATAAGCATAGGAATGTTTGGTGAAAATGCATATCCCAAAAATGATAGACAAATCATTATTGTAGAGAATATGCAAATATTTCTTTTGTTCAATATATCTAGGGCCGCCCCACTTATAGGACGCATCACTAAGGCCGACAAGGAGAATACCCCAGCTAAAAAACCAGCCAGGGTTAATCCTGCACCTAGAAAGACCGCATAGGATGATACTATAGAAGATATCATACTAAAGCCAAAGGCCGTAACTAGGTTAACTAATGTCAGTAGTAAATAGGTTTTGTTAAACAAATTTTCATTATTCTTCATTGTTCTTTCCTTTGTAATGAGACATGTTCCACTAAATTACTTTAACTTTAAACTCTCTATCCTTTACCATTCCCTTATAACTTCCTATTGCTTCCCCAATATCCAGCTCTTGTTTCTTATTATCCCATACTAATTTTCTTATGGAATATTCACCATCTTCATACTCATAACCATTGCCCCCATCTTCATATAATTCAAATTCAGCATTCCTACCTGGATATACATATAGGTCCACAGCTGCATCAGCTATCTCATCTACATATTCCATAGCTTGAGTCATAGGTAGGATACTCCCCGCTTTCACATATAAGGGCATAATATCAATAGGCGCTTCTGCTGTTATTGTTTGTCCACCTTCATAATATTCATTTGTCCAAAAATCATACCAACCACCTTCAGGAAGGTAAACTTGTCTGGTCTTTGAGGAATTCTCAATGGCAACTGATTCCTTATCATAATACATCGCTTCAACAACTGGACAAACCATTAGGCTTTCACCGAACATATACTGGTTACCAATCCCTCTTGCAATTTCATCCTCAGGATAATCAAAAGCCAGCATTCTAATGAAGGAATAATCATCTTTCCACACCCTACCTGCCACTGAATAGATATATGGCATAAGTTGGTACCTTAATCTGTTGAATTTGATTAGGGTGTCATAAATATCGTCTCCCTCTTGTCCAAAGTTCCAAAGTTCTCTTCTAAAGTCTGTTCCATGACCTCTGAATATTGGTAGGAAAGCCCCATATTGAAACCACCTGGTAAATAATTCTACATATCCAAGGTCCTTGTAACCCTTATCATAATCTCCGTTCCAATACCACTGAATGCCCTTTCTAATAAAGAAAGCACCAATATCCAAGGTCCAATAGGGATGACCGCTGGCACAAAGATTAAGACCTGCCACAATCTGATTTCTTAAAGTAGTCCAATCTGCAGATATATCTCCTGACCATAGTATAGTTCCGTATCTTTGTTGGCCGGTATATCCACTACGGGTAAGGTTTGCTACCCTTTTCTCATCTGTTACAGCTCTTTGTCCTTCATATATTGACTTTGCATGATATAGGCTAAATGAATTGGATAGCTGTGCAGGGATATGCTTACTACTAGTATCATAAAACTCATGATACATTGTGCTTGGCTCAGGTTCCCCCATATGATTCCACTCTGGGGTAAATGGTTCACTGGAATCACACCACCATGCGTCAATACCATGGGTAAACAAGCCTTCCTCTAGTTGTTTCCAATAAGTTTTTCTTCCTTCTTCTACAAATGCATTATATATATCACTTGCTGGTAGAAGTAGTCCCTTATCCTTAAATTCTTTATAATTATCGCTTTCCTGACTCATATTAGGCCAAACGGATATCATTAAGTTGGCATTCTGTTCATGTAAGTCTTCCATCATTGCACTTGGATCTGGAAAACGCTTAGGATCAAATGTCTTCTGTCCCCATAGATTATCAGGCCATGATAACCAGTCTAGAACAATACAATCTAAACCAATCTTTCTTTTTCTGTATTCACTTACCGTATTGATCAATTCCTCAGCTGTCTCAAATCGCTCTTGAGATTGTATATAGCCATACATCCATTTAGGTAACATTGAAGCCTTTCCTGTCATATAGCGATAGCCACGGATAACCCCATCCATATCACCACCATATATAAAATAAAAATCCATCTCATAGTCTGCTTCTGTATATATATATGAACCAAAATTAGTATCATTAAAAATCATTGGACTATAGGTATCCATTAAAATCCCATATCCAAGACTAGACATTAAGAATGGTATTGCAATCTTTTTATTTGCCTGGTGGACGTATACCGTGGTTCCCCTTAAATCCAAACTTCCCTCTTCATGTTGGCCAAGCCCGTATAAGGATTCATTCTCCTGCCAGTCTAGATATAATCTACTCCTATAAAGTTTCTGATCAAAGGCCACGTTTGCATCTTTTACAACTCCCTTAACCCCATCAGCAGTTTCAACTTTTTCAACCCTTGTATCTTCGTCTTCTACAGTTTTATAAGAAGAAAACTCCTCTAAATTTTTGCTTTCATAATCCCTTTCTTTTAACAGAAGCTTCCCTGTCTTATCATAATACTGGATTGATGATGTTTCTTTACTAATCCTAAGGCTAAGCTTACTTGTAGTTAGGATTATTTCATTATCTTCTTCACTATAATCCCATTCATCATAGGTTTCCTTATAAATGACTCCTTCTTTCTCTTCTGTGGAAAAATCTTCTTTAAGAGTGTATACAACCCTTATTATTTCTTCAGACTTTGGTTGAAGTTTAATCTTTCCATTATTTGTGGTCAAAATCAATACTCCTTCAAGTCGCTTTACCCCTATAACTTTATTGTTTGCTCTCTTATTTGCTACTAACATAAATACCTCCATCTCTGTCTGCCTTCTATAGTGTCAGTTAAACGATTAACTTATGCTTATATAATAGTTTACCATATAACTTTTCTATCTTCTATAAGAAAGGTTAACAAAAAAGAGATTGTTTTTTGCAATCTCTTTTTATCAGATTCTTATCACTCTGTAATTTATAATATTAAAAATATACAACATATTATTCTATAATAAATACAGTTTCTCCATCAACCACATCAGTGCTTTGAACAATAGGTGTAGATTTTT
>CAZPWO010000150.1:0-4947 GCA_964590525.1 uncultured Herbinix sp.
AAATGATCCATATCTGGATGCGTTATTATAAATCGGAAAATATCTTTAACTCCTATTTTATTTAAATATGATATAGGGTTATCTGGTATTTTCTTTTGCTGATAATCCTTTTTATTAGATGGAACTTGAGTCCTTTCAAGCATGTCACGTCTCATTTGAGATGCTTTTACCTCTAGCTCCTCTTCTGTATCCATATCGTCATATGCATTGCTTACATCAATGATTGATACTCTTCCGGAGTCGTGTTGAATAATGTTACAGTCTCCTTCCAGAACGTTTAAAAAATGTATAATTGCCATATTTTATTTTTATTTTTACATTTGCAAACAGATTCGTAGTGAAAATAATCACAACCGAACATTAATTCATTCCTTGTAATTTCTTCTTTATTGGTGGACATTATTATTAATAAACAAAAGGGTAAAATCCATCTGGTGTAATTATCGACAAGAATACAGGAAGAGGAGGATTAAGTTGAGAAAACTCCTTTTTATGTTTACAAACACTTCTCATATCTTGTACACTAAGAGTATTAGGTCCATTTGGATGAGAATGCCATTCACCTATATAGCCTAATTGTTGACCAGAACATTTTTCAAAACACTTAATTTCTTCAGGTAAACCTTTATGACCTCGTATAAAATAAAATGGACTAGCAATACTATCAGAAGGTGGTGTAATTGATTCAACCACATGTATTGTTTTAGTTTTGTAGTTACAAACACCTATTAATACTCCTCCTGTCTCATTTTTTCCGCTCTCAACCGTTTCATTTTTCATTTTTCTCAAAACTCCATTTTTAATCCGAATCATCCAAGTAGAATCATTGGAGGCGTTAAAAACATCGAAGGGCTTTACAATAATCGAGTTCGTTTTAATTTTATAATCTTTATTATCTTCAATATGAATTAAATATATTTTGCCGTTTTTTGAAGGATTCATCATTTCTCTTTTAAGGATTACTGAGAAATATGATGAATGAGTGGAAATTTTATCGTCCGAGAGAATCGTTGTTTCAGAGTTACACCCGACTCCAACCCTTACCATTGTGTTGTAACTGTTTACAGTTTGCATTTCCCTCTTTAACCAATTATGTATCTTTCTATTATGCACTGACAAACTATACAAATAAACCTGAAGATCATCAATTCGCGGATTACGACCTTCCCCTTCTTTATATAAAACCCCTAAGTCACCGAAATCCGATATTGAAGCACTAACAACATTCTGCCCACTTATACTATTAGATGACGTAAGTTCATTAAAAAATGCTTCCGATGCCGTAAAATCAATAATCCACTTATGAAGTGCAAAAAAATCCTCGTTATCTATTGTACTCAATTGGGGTAAACTGCAAATACCAGTTGTTTGATGTGGATACATTGTCTTTATCCTAGTTGCTAAGACAGTAGCTTTGTTTTCACCTTCATCTTCGGCAAATAAAGCATGTCGCACTAAATTGTGTGGAGAAATATGATCGGGATCTATAAGTGTTAAACTTGTCTGTCCTGCTCTTGCCAAATGCATTATAACTTTTGATCCAAGTGCACCACACCCAAAGATGACAGGTCTTACTTTAGTGTCAATATCATAGTTGGATAATTGTCCTGCTTGTTTTCTTGATAATGGCTGATTGTGAGATAGAATGTCGATACTGATGTTGTTTACAATCTTTTCCTCTTTTATATCTTCATTTTTTAACCAGAAACGAAAATTTACAAATTCGATATTCGATGAATATCCAATAAGTGTTTTAGGCCTCTTTATTCCTATTATAACTGGAAAATGAACAAATGTGTTAATGGAATTACATTGTGCAATTACTTTTTCTAAAACATTGAAATCTATTTTATATAGTCGAGAAAATTCTTTAAAACTCTCCCAGTTTCTCGGCAAATTAACACAATATTCATCACTCACTTCCTCTTCAAAATTCCACAATATATATGCATAATGATAATCTATTCGAGTGGTATCATCAGCACTTTTATTTTTCTCTTCCATCACCATAGTAATGGTCTCTGATATATTTTCAAAAGTGATATGTTTGACAAACTTAAATACACTCTGTCCTTTTATTTTAGATCGTTCAAAAAGTGCAAATGCAGGCTTTTTACTGTTATCATCAGTGATTACCTTAACGAAAGCATCATAATCATATATAATAATGCCTGAATAGCCTTCTAACCTTAGAGGGTCGAATTGTTCTCCGTTTTCTGTGAGATTTCCTGTGGCTGCATCTCGTAGCCAGTTACTAATACGAACTACAAGATCTTCAATTCGCTTATTTGCATACCATTCATCTGTACTGCCTCTTACATAGCAAAATGCCGGAGGCCTACCATTTACTGCAATATATAAATGAGAAAGTCGATCTTTAGGAAAGTCAAGTCTATCTGTGAACACAATAGGTGCAGAAAAAGGATATTCCTTTATATGGAAAACAAAAACAACTGGTTCAACGCCCCTTATATTTATTTCTTTATAATTACCAAGACTGGGTAACTCAACATTAACCTCAATAGGTATCGCGAGCCTATCATTCCCCCAATCCAACATTTTGAGTTCAGACTCGGTCATTACCGCAAGAGAATGCAGCGAATCCGAAAGTGCATCATTCTCTATAATGCCTGTAAACGGTGTAAGAGTATTGCTAAATTTATCCATACTTTGAAGCACTTCCTACAACCCCTAATCCTGCCCCCCCAATAACTTTGGCAGAGCCTTCTGATAACTTTGGTTTCACAACTCCTTGTTGCGTTATCTCAAATATTATTGGTTGTGGAATTTTGTTTACTACAATGCAAGTCTCTGTATTAAGAAAGTTGTTTTCAGTTACTTTTTTCACATATTGCCGTCTTGCTTCGTAGTGAGGAGGGTTGTCATCATTTTCCATTATTTCTTTGCTAGATGAAATCACTTTAGCATTTTTCCTTCTATAGTCCAACACCTCTAGAGAGGTTTTTTTAGGGTCAGGGTTTTCTTCCTGAGGCCTATCATTGAAGAACGACCAAGAACAATGATGTGGAGAAAGCAATAAGTCCCATTTTAGAGCAAGTTCGTTATCATATTTTTTAGTCTTTTCCAATATTATACACCACGTAGTATGATCTGAATCACCACCAAACATTGCTAAAGCAGAAAAATCACTTTGAGAAATGTTATTTAAAAATCGCGCCTGAAAAACAATACTTGTGGAATTTTTTTTGTCATCACCTAATGACTCCAAGTGCTCTTTGAATGGTGCATGAATAAAAATTGAAAATAATGTTTGGTCTCGGTCATTAAAGCGAGTTACAATATTTCCAGGAATAGCCCTCAGATGATTTAAATCGCTATAATCAATATTATCATCATAGCCTATAATTTTAATTCTATTTCCTGGATTATCTTTTTTAAGATCTCCTTTTCTATGAAGTTCAATTCTTCGTTCTGCCTCTTTTTGATAAGCATCCTCATCTTCATTTGTATGCTGTTCTGAAATCATGGGTGAAAACCACATGGTATCAACACGAATTAGACCATCCTTACTATGAGCATACGTATAGTTTTCCGGTGGTCCTTGGTAAAAATGTTTTTTAAAACCTCTACAATGATCTTGGTCTCCGTGTGTTAAGATAAAAATATCCACAAATGGAATTCCATTATCTTTTTGAATACTATTCATGAGATCAGATTTCACATCAAAGATATCTTCATTATCGCAATTTCTAATATTACAATCAATCAATATAGATGTGTGGTCCTTTAATGTGACCAATGACATATCGCCATTACCTACTGGGTAATACTTGATGGTAGGATTGTTTGACATGATTAAATGGATTAAATTATTATAATTAATATTTGAACCTTCATCTGTTATACTTTTGTGTTCTCTTTTAAATGCAGTAAGTCATAATTTCCTACCATTAAACAATGGAATAAACTGAAAATTCCCTTTTGATTTTTCATGCATCACACCCTCTATATCAAAAAACACATTCGACTTAGATTTAAACTCTACTATAAATGGAAATCCTGGCAAAGTCCCTTTTTGAATGCCTTTTAAAATTACATTTGTTGTATAACCATTTGATAGGGCTTGATTGTTTACTTCATTTCCAACAGAGATAATTTCGTTTCGTACTTCAACCGTCAAATCACTAAGATTATGCTGGGTACAAAATAAAAAATTGGATATCGGTTCTAAATAATGCTCTGCATGACATTCAATAATTAATTGATTTCCCTCTCTATATTTATAAGCAACCAAGTTAGAGAACTTTTGCGTTGGATTACGATAAATATTGTTTCCATCAATAACATCTACAATTTGTCTTATAGCTACATCTATACCATGCGAGAATAAATCAATATATAATGATTGAGTTAATATAGTTGGCATAACAGAATTGTCCATTCTAATAGGTATAAACTGAATTCTGCTTTCTGCCACTTTAAATAAAGCATTTTGCCACTCCATTTTAACCATTTCGCTTTGCAAACTATTATTAGAAACAAAGAAGAAAAAGAACTTGCAATTCTCGAGCCCTTCGTTCATTTTATCAATTATACCTTCACCAGGCTGTATCGACCATGAATCGTAAAAGATATTGTTTTGCCCATAAACGTCTTTTAAACGTAAAGCTATTTGTTCAACAACTGGCTTATCATGTGAATTGTGAGATAAAAATATCATATTTCAGTGTTTATAATATCATAAAGATTTAAAAACATCTCTCATGGCATGTGTACTGTATTAGTGCTATAAAGTGCAATATCAGTTTCTGCTTAAGAAATAATACCAAATATCATGGTGATAAAATACAATATTACTAACAAATATTAATTTAACAAAACATTTAGCTAATTATTTTATTTCTAATTGATTTTCTTTTCAGTGATGTGACCCTCACCTCAATACAGATATGTTCTTAAATGGCGGTTAATGATGTTTTAGGATGG
>CAZPWO010000151.1:0-4811 GCA_964590525.1 uncultured Herbinix sp.
CTTTAAGCCCCTTGATCAAACTGACTATTATAAAGTTCTGCATAAAAACCATTCTGTGATAGTAGGTCATCATGGTTTCCACTTTCCACAATATCTCCATTATCCATTACTAGTATTAAATCAGCATTTTTTATGGTAGATAATCTATGTGCAATAATAAAAGAAGTTCTACCTTCCATTAGATTATCCATAGCCTTTTGTATTAAGATTTCTGTTCTTGTATCAACAGAACTTGTTGCCTCATCTAGAATTAACATTGGGGCATTTTTTATCATAGCCCTAGCAATGGTCATTAACTGCTTTTGTCCCTCAGATATATTGGCATGCTCATCTAATACAGTGTCATATCCCTTTGGCAATGTATTAATAAAATGGTCAAGACCTACAGCCTTGCTTACTTTAACAAGTTCTTCATCCGAAACATTTTCTTCACTGTATACAATGTTTTCCCTTACTGTTCCTTGGAAGATCCAGGTGTCTTGTAGAACCATACAGAATAAGTCACGGACATTTTCCCTGGTAAGCCTGGATATTGGCATTCCATCTATGGTAATTTCTCCATTATCTATTTCATAAAACCTCATGAGCAAATTAACCATTGTTGTTTTCCCTGCCCCTGTAGGCCCTACTATTGCAATCTTCTGACCTGACTTTACAGATGCTGAGAAATTCTTAATAATCTTTTTATCCTTTTCATATCCAAATTCAACATTCTTAAATTCAATATTACCTTTTACCTTGTCAAGTAAATATTCCTCAGTCCCCGTATCTTCAAGTTCTTCTTCCCCTAAGAAACTAAATACACGGTAACTAGCTGCTCCTGCTAACTGTAGATTTGTAGCTGCTTGTGCCATTTGACTTAGTGGTTGAGTAAATAGTCTTATATATACCATAAAAGCAACTATTACCCCAAAGGATATCTTTCCATTCATTGCTAAGACTGCACCTGTAATTGAGACTGTTACGTAACCAAAATTTCCAATGAAACTCATTAGGGGCATCATTAAGCCTGATAAAAACTGAGATTTCCATCCACTATTATAAAGGTCTTCGTTTATACTCTGAAAATCTTTCCCTAGTTTTTCTTCTGCATTATAAGCCTTTACAACATGATGGCCATTGTATACCTCTTCAACATGACCATTTATTTTCCCTAAATACTCTTGTTGCTGGGTAAAATACTTTTGTGATTTTGATATAATAAGGCTCATTAGCATAAATCCAACAATTGTAGAAACTATTGCCACAAGGGTCATTATCCAATTTGTTCTAAACATCATAAACAAAGACCCTATAAATAAGGTAATTGCTGATACTAGACTTGCCACAGATTGATTTAAAGTTTGACCTATGGCATCTACATCATTAGTTACACGGGATAAGATATCCCCATAACTTACAGAATCAAAATATCTTAATGGTAACCTATTGATTTTACTTGATATATCTGTTCTCATGCCTTTTGACATCTTCTGAGTTACCGTGACCATAATAAATCCTTGAAGCAAGGATAATAATACACTCATACCATAAAACCCTGCTAAGGTAAAAGCGATTATTTTTATAGCCTTCATATCTATTCCTGTCATAAATCCTTCTGTAATAGTATCTGTCAATGCACTTAATCTATCTGGACCCAAGATAGTAAATATAGAACCACCCGCAGCAGCTAGAATAGCAATTATAATAGCAGGTAAAAATGGTTTGGAATAGGAAAATAATTTCCCCCAGGCTTCTTCAAAGCTATATTTTATATCTTTATCCGATGTAACATTCTGATTTCCTCCATGCCCTCTCATCTTAACCAATTTCCTCCTTTGATAATTGCGAGTATGCTATCTCTTTATATACTTGGCAATCTTTTATTAAGTCATCATGGCTACCCATACCAACAATCTTGCCTTCATCAAGAACTATTATTTTATTAGCATTTCTAATAGTTCCAATTCTTTGTGCTACTATAAAAGTAGTGGCAGCAACTTCTTGTTTGTTTAGATTTGCCCTTAATTCTTTATCTGTCTTATAGTCTAAAGCTGAAAAGGAATCATCAAATATTAGAATTTCAGCTTGTCTGTTTATGGCCCTAGCTATGGCTAGTCTTTGTTTTTGTCCCCCTGATAAATCAGTTCCACCTTGAGCAACTGATGCATCATAAGTGTCTTCCATATCTTCTACAAATTCACTGGCGTTGGCAATAGTAGCTGCCTTCTTAATATCATCCATACTTGGCTTTCTTCCATCAGTTTCTCCAAAATCTATATTGGATTTAATGGTACCTGAAAAGATTACTGCCTTTTGTGGTACATAGCCTATCTTATTATACAAATCTCTTTGTTTATATTCTTTTATGTTTAAACCATTAATTAAAACTTCTCCTTCACTTGCATCGTAAAATCTTGGAATTAGATTAATTAATGTACTTTTACCACTTCCAGTTGACCCTATAAATGCTACCGTTTCCCCAGGCTCTGCCTTAAAAGATATATTACGCAGCACATATTCATTGGCATCTGGATATTTAAAAGAAACATTTTTAAATTCTACTTGCCCTGTAGCCTTAGGCATTTGCTTCAAGTCCCCATCTATAATCTTAGGCTCTGTATCTAAAACTTCATTTATACGATTTATTGACACTGCAGCCCTTGGGAATATGACAAATATCATAATCAACATCATAAATGACATTACTACCTGCATGGCATAGGATGAGTATACAATCATATCTGTAAATAACCCCAGCTTATTGTCCACGCTTGCTCCATTTATAAGATAGGCCCCTATCCAATATATCGACAGGGATAATCCATTCATGATTAATTGCATACTAGGCATCATAATAGACATAAGTCTACTGGTGAAAAGATTTGTTTTTGTTAAATGTTCATTAGCAACTTCAAATTTGCCACTTTGATAATCTTCTGCATTATATGCCCTTACTACACGAACACCTATAAGGTTTTCCCTGGTTATTCCATTCAAGTTGTCTATTAGTTTTTGAATAACCTTAAATTTAGGCAGAGCAAAAATAATCAGAAATACAACTATGATTGACATAGATAAAATAGCAGTTCCAGTAGCCAGTGACCATTGCCAACTTTTGCCTGAAATCTTAATAATAGCCCATGTTGCCATTATTGGCGCTTTTATTAGAACTTGAAGTCCCATGGCTACTATCATTTGTACCTGTGTTATATCATTGGTTGATCTGGTTATTAAACTAGATATTGAAAATGTTCCAATTTCCTCCATTGAAAATGACTCTACTTTATTATACAAATCAGATCTTAATCTATATGATAAGATAGCAGATAACCTTGCTGCAAAAAAACCAACTATAAAGGCAGCTATCAAGCTTCCAATGGCACATAGTAGCATGTATCCACCTGCTATCCAGATATCCCTCATTTCACTATCAGGGGTCTGTACTAATCTTGTTACCTTAGCCATATAGTCTGGGAGCTTCAAGTCAAGCCAGACTTGAACCGCTATAAAGGCTATTGCTAGAGTCATTTGGACCCATTCTGCCCACTTAAAACGCCTTAATAATTTAAACATAGTTATTATCCTCCAAAGTAATATCTTTTATTTTACTAAAAATTCATCATTAGCCTTATCTTGCAAATATACATTTGTGTATTTATCTGTTCTTCTTTTGTATAATGAATGTCCTTCATCTATACATCTACTGCAGGCATCCCTAGGGATAGTTATGGCAAATATATGATATCCAGTATCACTGGTTGAATCAATAGTGTCTACACCGCAGCATTTATTACAGACTTTAAACTTTTGAACTTGGTCTTCCATTATATCATCTGTATCATAATAAATCTGTTTTTTTTGCTCTATATAGTCTTTTCCTTTTATATTTTTCTTGTATAATTCATCCTTAGCCTTCCAAAGCATATATACCTTATGACTTACTTCCTTTATATACTCTGTAATTTCTTTTGATTGCCTTAGCTTTTCCTTATTATAATCCGGTTCTCGCACCCTTGAGTAGTCTATTCCTGCCATTGCTAATATTATACCTAGATTAACATAGGGTAAGGCCCCTTCTATGGAATAGCCTCCTTCTAGGACTGCTACATCTGGGTTTAGCCTATGGTTAAGCTCTGCATAACCCTGTGCTGAGAAATTCATACTTGTAAGCGGGTCTGTATAATGGTTGTCTTGGCCGGCAGAGTTAATTATTAAATCTGGTTTGTAATCATCAAGTATTGGCATCACTACATTATCTAAGACATACAAAAAGCCTTCATCACTTGTCCCTGGAGGTAAGGGTATATTTATATTGTAGCCATATCCCCCTGGACCACCAAATTCTTCTATAGAACCTGTTCCAGGATAAAGGGTCCTACCATCTTGGTGAAATGATATAACTAGGGTGTCTTTATCATTCCAATAGATATCTTGAGTTCCATCACCATGGTGACAATCTGTATCTATTATTGCTATTCGCCTGTCCCCATACTTTTGTCTGATTTTTTCAATCCCTATTGCTTCCATGTTCAATATGCAAAAGCCCCTATCTCCATAAACAACCCTATGGGCATGATGACCTGGTGGCCGAGTAAGGGCAAAGGACTTATCAACTTGGCCTTCCATAACCATCTTAAGGCTTTTGATAACTCCCCCTGCTGATATTAGGTGGGACTTAGTAACTCTTGACTCTACATCTGGTACACAAAAATGCACCCTTTCAATGTCCTTTTTATGGGCCACAAGGGGATTATGGAATTCTATTCCTTCAACATCTTCAATTCCTTCTTCAAATAGCTGGTCTCTAGTATATAATAATCTTTCTTCCC
>CAZPWO010000152.1:0-4741 GCA_964590525.1 uncultured Herbinix sp.
TTAAGAGAAAAAGGACTAGCAGCTGCTGAAAAGAAAGCTGGTAGAATTGCTGCAGAAGGACTTGTTAATGTTAATGTAAGTGAAGACAGCAAAGTTGCTTCTATTGTTGAAGTGAATTCCGAGACTGACTTTGTTGCAAAAAATGACACATTTATAGATTATGTTGCTGCTATTGCTGCACAGGCAATTAAGACACAGGCAACTAATATAGATGAATTCCTAGAAGAAAAATGGGAACTTGATACATCAAAGACTGTAAAAGAAGAATTATCATCTATGATTTCTATTATTGGCGAGAATATGAACATTAGAAGATTTGAAAAACTAACAGCTGACAATGGTATAATTGAATCATATATTCATGCTGGAGGTAAAATTGGAATTCTTTTAGAGCTAGAGACAGAAGTTAATAATGATATAGTTAAAGAAGCTGCTAGAAATATTGCAATGCAGATTGCAGCTATGTCACCAAAATACGTAAGTAGAGAAGAAATTCCAGAGGATTTTGTTAACCATGAGAAAGCAATACTGAAAGCTCAGGTTATGAATGATCCAGCTCATAGCAATAAGCCTGAAAATATTGTGGACAAGATATTAGTAGGACGTTTGAATAAAGAATTACAACAAATCTGTCTAGTAGACCAGGATTATGTAAAAGATGGAGACTTAACAGTAGGCAAATATCTTGACTCTATAGCAAAAGAAGTTGGTTCACCAATTTCAATTAAGCGCTTTGTTCGTTATGAAACAGGAGAAGGACTAGAAAAAAGAGAAGAAGACTTTGCCGCAGAAGTTGCAAAGCAGATAGGAAATTAATAAAAAACTAAAACGCAACTTCTAAGAATTTGCTTGCAAATATGGTCCGGTGAGAGTACGCTCTCATCGGACTTTTTATATTTCTAATTTATATTAAAGCTTTTACTACATTAAAAAGATAGGATATACCAAGAGGAATATGTTAAGATAGAAGGGTAAAGTCATATATATATTAAGGAGGTTTTTATGGGAGTAATGAAAAAACCATCTGTCAGTACATTAGCTGACGGAGGAAAGTATTGGGAGCACAAGTACGAGAAGTTTTTTATTAAGACCTACGTACCTGCAAATGATATTGATGGACAAACGAATAATTATACCTTTAGGGCACCCTTGCTGCTAGTTTTTGAAGAAAAGAAGCAGACCAAGGATGAAGCAATTGATTTTGCTAGGAAAAGTGGGCTTGCTGATATTGCCGCTACAGTGGATTCAAGTGTGCTTTTTATTTACCCCACTGTTGAAGGTGGCTGGAAGAATGCAAAAGAAGACTTATATGTGTCTCTTATAGCTGAAGTTAAAATGACACCCCAATATTCGGATGGAATTAGCGAAGTACATAATCACTTTACAAGGGAGTTCAAGGGCTATTTTATAAGAGGTGCCATATTCAGAGCCAATATTTATAGTTTTGGACAATCGGCAGACTATGTTGCCAAGAATCTGCTAAAAACAATAGATGGTGAATATCTCTGGGGCCCAGGTGAGATTACTCCTGCTATGTGTTCAATGGAGAATTTAAGCCTTATCCCTGCACCAGACCGTAAGGATATAGCTATACTAAGTGTTGGCAATTCTAATGAGATAAATCAAGCCTTTAATGATTGTAGCAATCTACTAATTAAAGCGGAGGCTGACTATAGGGCTGATTATGAGTCCTTTGTCCGTAAGTTTAAAATGTGGGCTGGCAATATGGAGATTGAGCCTGATTTTGAATCAATAAATATGACAGAAGAAGTTGGGAGCGTACTTGTAAAGACATCAGCTGATAATATAGGTGCGTTCAAGGATACAAAAGAGCATAAGGTTGGTTATTTTGCTTACTACAATAATGGTTTATTTGATAAAGGACCAGTTCCACTGCTTATGGGCTTTCATGGTGGAGGGGATTCCTCCATGTTCCTGACATTTGTTTCAGGGTGGTATGAAATCGCACATAGATATGGTTTCTTGTATGTTTCACTTGATAATCATCAGAATGTTACAGCTACAGAAGTTGTAGAAGTAATAGAAAGTCTTAAAAAACGCTATAATATAGATGAGAGCCGGATTTATGCAACAGGGTTTTCCATGGGTAGTGGTAAAACATGGGACATGTATCAGGAGTATCCTGATGTTTTTGCAGGCCTTGCTCCTGCAAGTGCACTGTTCCCAGTGAAAAACAACCCATTTGGTCAATCTCTAGGTGACAGGCTGAATACAAGTGTTCCTGTTCCTATTTTCTATTCAGGAGGGGAAGATTCACATCTTCCTGAATTGCCCTTCCAAGCAGATTCAGCTTTGGAAAGAATACGATATGCTGCGAAGGTCAATAAGTGCAAGAAAGAATTCGACTTAAGTTACGATGATAAGGACAATTGGGAAGACCCTATATGGAGTATTTCTGCTGATCGTGTGGAAAAGCTTTACGATGAATCAAGGGGAAGCTATATGACCATTAATTACTTTGACAGCGAAGATGGTGTTTGTCGAACCGCTTTTGCAAATGTAAGTAATCAGGTACATGAGTTCAGACATCATTCTTGTGAGAAGGCATGGAAGTTCATATCACAATTTACAAGGTAATATATAAAACAGTTCTAATTAAAATAATGGTGAGGAATTAAAAGAATTCCCCACCATTATTTTTGATATAGGATATTTAAAACATACTAAGCTTTAAACTTGCTGATTTCTCCCTCTATTTCTTTTGCAATTTCATTCAAGTCTTGAGAAGCATCTCCAACGGATAAACTGTTTTGTAAAAGATTTTCTGCTCCATTAGCTAATGTCTCTGCAGTTGCAGATATTTCTTGATTTGCAGCGGATTGTTCTTCTGTTATAGCTGCTACTGAAGTAGCTATATCATTGACGTCTCCAATATTTCTGTTAATTTGTTCGAAATCTGCATTTGTACTATATATTTTTTCAAATATACTCTTAAATGTTTCTTCAGTAATTGTTATAACTTCTCTACCATCAGTCACACTTTGAATAGTTTCTTCTGTTCTGGAACTTGTATTCTTTGCTACAAGTGTCATGTTGTTTATTATTACAGATATTTCATCAGCAGCTTTCTTAGAACGATCGGCTAGCTTTCTGATTTCAGATGCTACTATTGCAAAACCTGCTCCAGCCTCTCCGGCTCTAGAAGCTTCAATACTAGCATTTAAACTTAATAAATTGGTTTGACTTGCTATATCGTCAATCATATTAATTATATCTACTATCTTATTGGCTTGAGAATCAACTTCAACAACTGCATCTTTTAAGGAAATAACTGATTCTTCCACCTCAGATATTGATACGTTTAATCTTTCCATATCCTTAATACCTTTTTGAGAAACATCCACAGTTTCTCCCATGCTTGTATTTATTGATTCACCAAGTTTATAAGTATCGGTAACTATGCTAGCTAATGATGTAACGTTTTCAGCAATATCAGTAGATGCCCTTGCCATTTCATCAACAGTAGCATTTAACTCTTCCATGGAAGCTGCCTGCATCTGAGATGTATCCATTAATTCTTTTGATTGAGAATTAGTATTATTAGATGATTTCAATAAATGCTCAGATATAGTGTTTAGTTTTAGGATTATTCCCCTCATTGTTTCAATAAAAACATTTAAACTAAGACCAACTTGTGAAATTTCATTGTTGCCTCTTATATCAAAGTCTTTAGTAAAATCTCCACTTGACATATTCTCTATGCCCTTTGTTAATGTTTCAAGAGGGCTAAGTAATTTGCTTATAATAAAGACTATAAGTGCTAGGGTTAGTAAGACGCCTAGAGCTGCAATCATAACTATGGACCCTAACATTGACCTTATCTCACCACTAATCAAATCTAAGTTTGCATAAGAGACAAGCATCCAATCAGTATCCACTATAGAACTCATATTGACATAATAACTATCAGAGCCCACTTTTATAACATTACTTGCACCATAACCATGATTGTCATCGTTTACTGTAATAGTTGCAGATGACATCTCATCTACATCTTTGTTTGAAAAGTTTTTATTCAATGAGATGAATTTTGAAATCTCAACAAACAATGAAGAGTCATGGTCCTTACTGATAATTTTAGATATCTCTGAAGGATCCTTAAAAGCCATTATTTCATTGTTTTTACTGTTTAATAAGATAACGGATATTCTTTCATCTGACATTTCTGCAACTTTCTCAGATATGCCTGATAAATAAACATCTATTGCAGCAACTCTTTTTATTCCATCCTTAGGCTTGAGATTAACTGATGCAGTAACTACATATCCACCTGTTTGTTGATCGATATACACATCTCCAAATTGAGCACTATCATTATTAAGTCCTTCTATGTACCAATCTCTATCAGTAACAATATAATCACTGTCAGGGACCCAACCAGAAGGGTCTATAAAGTTTTGATTGCTCTCTCCAACATATACTCCATATTGGTAATATTCATTCAAATTCATTGTAGTTGCTAGAAACTCTAATTCGTTTTCTTTTGATAAATCAACATTATTTAATACGTTTTGACTTGTTCTTAAAACATCTAAAACATTGTTTGAGGTTTCTTCTACTTCGCGGACATTATTGGTAACCTCTAATGCTATTATTTCCTCTTCTTCGCTTATAAGTTTGTTTTCTACTCTAACGTATACAATTGCAATAATAACAAAAGTATATAGTAATAAACTAACTGTTAACCATATTAGAACTTGTCGTTTAATACTATGTCCAA
>CAZPWO010000153.1:0-4732 GCA_964590525.1 uncultured Herbinix sp.
AATAATTCAGGGTAAACAATTGGGAATTAGAAAGAACTAACATTAATTAACGGCGGATTGTTGTTTAATAGTCATTTATCAAACTGGTCTTTTCTCTCAGATAAAAAGCTCACGTCAGTTAGGAAAAGTTTTAAGATAAAAGATGTAGTCCTCATTATGCGCATTCAATAAACTGTAATTGGTTAAAAAGGGCAACAGAGAAGTCCAATATATGAGTTTTTTTTACCCGCAAAGATGCAATAAATAAATACCTTTATACCGCAGTTGGATGTAGTAATTGTTGTAAAACGTGCTAAAGAGAAAGATAATAATAGAATTAGAGAGAGATACTTAGAAATAAAATGTGACATTAATTAAAAGACGAATTATCGGTAGGTGATTAGAGTCTGCTTTTAAACCCTCTTAGTCCTCTTTTTATTTTTGCTCAAATGATAAGTGTAAGGTTTAATTAATTTATTTGTCACTTAATATAACATTACGTAACTTTGTGTGTGATTTGATTAAAATGTGTGTAAGTCGTTTGAAATATGAGGACAACAAAGTTAACACAAGACTTTATCAAGGTTTTTAAAATTAACAACATCCTGGAAGTAAAGCCTAGATCCGGACAGAAACAAGTCTACATCGTAGAAATCGAAGGTGAAGTTTTTGCGCTGAAAATAATACCAACTGCTGATGATAGGATTGCGCGGGAGCTACAAATCTATCATCGTTTTAAAGATAATCCAGGTATTCCCAATATTATTTCTGTCGATAAATATGGGGATGAGCTCGTTATAATTGAGGAATATATTAAAGGAGATGATTTAAGCAAAATAGCTTATAGTTATCTAAACGATTCCTATAAAGTGCGTTGTCTTATCTCTAATATATCCAAGATTCTTACTCCAGTATGGATTCAAAAGTGTATTCATAGGGATTTAAAGCCCAACAATATTATTATTCAGGAGAATGGGTATCCCATCGTACTCGATTTCGGTATAGCCCGAGATTTAGATGATGAAACCATAACACCCACAGGATTCCAGCCATTTACCTGGAACTTTGGGAGCCCAGAGCAATACTTTTTTAAAAAAGAACTTATCTCTTATCGCACTGATTTTTTTTGCTTAGGAATAATAGGGTATTATTTATTTACTGGAAAACTACCTTTTGGGATAAATAGAAATATGATAGCATCCACTTTTATCAGCCCACAAATGGTGTTTGATGTAAAAAATGAAGAGATGAACATCTTTTTGAATTCAGCACTGAAATTTAGTGTTGCCGAACGTCCTAGAAGTATTGATCATTTTAATAAATTACTGCATATATGAAACTAGTACATGTGTTAGGACACAATCCTAATTGGAATACAGATATATATTTCGATCAAAAGGTAGGAGATGAATTTCTTATTTCATCATTTAGCTTTGGAGATCAATATTTGAAGAATAAAAGGGTTGCTAAGGTGATTAATCAATCAATGATCGATCTCCAGTTTTATGGTCAGAAAGCAAGTGCAAAATTAACGAAAGGACACCTATCCAATTTTGCTTTCCATACTGCAAACATTCCCAATGAGTCGGAACCTACAAATATTGAAATCAGTAAGTGTATTATCAAAGGGATAGAATATCAGGTTTTATCTGGATTTAAAAAAATAATTATACCTCACTTTTATGAAGATACATATTTGGAGGGTGTGATCTCCACTATAAAGAGTGTTAATGATTATTTGAAAAAGAACAAAGAAAGGGACAAAGAATATTTTATGACACTTCCTTTGGCTTATGACATCATCCGAAATAGTGATGATATAGAGCTGTTAATGTTTGAGCTCACAGATATGGAGATTTGTTTTGATGGATACTTTATAACCTGTGAAAATAAACCGGAACAAGGACATAAGGTCACAAAAGATATCAGGCTCATCACAAACCTTTCGAAGGTCTTTCGTAATTTAAAAATCAGGGTTTTCAAACAATCTACGCGTATGCTAATTGGGACGCATTATTTTATTTGGCACAAACAGATATCGATTATATTACAATAGGAACCTATGAGAACTTAAGGAATTTCTCAATTAAAAGATTTACTGAAGATATTTCAGGAGGAGCCTCACTAGGCTATTATTTTTCAGAACAATTGCTGAACATGATTCGTGCAAAAGATTTGGGAGTTATTCGTGTGAATGAAATGCTTCATTTAATTAAAAATAGTCGAAATATATTTTCAGATACTATCATAGAAGAAAACTATAATTGGAATATACATAAACCTGATGTGAATAAAAATTACTTGTTGTCTGTATCGCGTTTATTACATAAAATATCAGATATCGCTACACCACAGGAGAGAATAGTTGAAACTTTGTTCATGATAGAGGGTGCCATTGATAAATACAGACAATTAGAGAATAGCTATGTAGCACTACAAAGTGAGAGTAGTAATTACCACCTGGAGATATGGAAAATGTATTTATTGAAAACAATTCGGATGAAACCACAGGAGTTTCATTCTTTATATTCGACCTATTATTGATATAGCAAACTTTCAGCAAGCATGATCTGCATTGCTGGATCAATAGGGGGTTGTTTTTTGGGATGATGATACGTTTTTATATTACCTTCAACAGAGAGGGTGAGAAGTCCTACGTTATAATTCTTGAATTGCAGTATATTATTAATTGCAGGGTTAGCATGTGCTTCATCCATGATGACATATGAATAATCGGCAAACCATTTATATCGATAAGCTTGTGTGAAGGCTTTTTTCCAGTTTCGAAGCTTTGCTTCAAATGCAATACTCTTTTTAAAGGGCAATTCATATTTGTTATGCAACTCAAAAAAACAATCAACTTTTTTCACATAACAATATTCAATGAGCCTGTTTAGAGATTTTTTCACTTCGGTTTGTCTTACGCCAGTTACTCTTTTCATCTGCTCTAACGACACTTTTCGGTTACGTCGCACAATTTGATAAACACTTATGTCAAAAGAGTTCAACTTCTCTCTTTCTTTAAAATTTAGAGAGTCTTTTAGTTCAGTTATAACCAAATCAGCAATGCCAAATCCCAACCCTACCTCTTCCATTATCTTGGTGTTTGTTGTATCAAATTTTTGGGAATAGGTTATTTTAAAAAGATTAACTAGTTCCTGTTCTGTGTTAAATTCGGTCATTAATAACAATTATATAAGTAGAATCATCCCTGTTCTTGTCTTTTTGCAATCTGTTGATTGCATTGATGATATTTCCGCTGCGTTTATAATGAAATATGTGAAAATAAGATTTTAAATCTTTTTCCATCATTGAATAAAATCCATCAGAGCAAAGTAAAAAGTTCTGATTAGCATCTACTTCAAATTGATTAAAATCCTTTGGTTTTAGTCCTTTCATCCCAATGAATTTAGTAACAATATTGTTATTTCCTGGGAGATTATCATCATGTGTAAGAGGTTCCAAATAACTGTTTGAAAAAGCGTAGACTCTGGAGTCACCAATGTTGACAATATATGCATTGTTAGAACCTTTTTTCAGCAGCAATGCACTACACGTGGTCTTGCCATTTATTCCAGAATCAAGAGATTTCACATTCATCTGGAAAACAAGTCCTTGAAGATTGATTTTATTGTGATTGATATAAAGAAGATGGTTCTCCAGAATGAAATGTTTGCACATTTGTATCTGATCAATACTCTCTTTAAGTGAACTAATGCCGTCAAATAAAACAGAAAGATGAAAGTCTGAATTGGATAAAACCAAAATGTCATCTTGATTTTGTTTCCTTTCAATCCCTTTCATCGAATTGTGTATAAAGGTTATATTACTGTTTATTGACTTCATATGTTGTTACTCTATCTCTCACGCAAAGGTACATTTTTAAGTCTGATTACTAACGTCAATTTATTAAAAAGTTAGTAAAAGACTGAAATGTCGTTCTTCCAAAGCTATAAAGAAATGATAAAAGCGTGTTTATCGGAAAATTAGATAATTGGAAGATTTATTTTGTTGCTGAAAGACATGAGTGGGTGGTAAATCAACTAATTAAGCAAAACTTTATCATTTTCTCATCAGTATTCATCATGCTATTATTGATTTTTAGTGATTTTTGATTGATCGAGATCGTTAAAAGGATAGAACGTTTTTCAAATATAACCTTACCTCGTTAAGCTTGTAGTCGTTTTAAATTTAGCTGGACAGATTATCTAGGAGATATTTAAAAGTTAGATAATCTTATTAATCACGCATTCTAAGGAAAAGTCTCAGCATTAAATTTGAAGTTTGATAAAGAAAGATTAATATTTTTCACAAAAGTTTTTTGCAAAAAAATAGTCCTTACCAATAAAGTAAAACATGCCAAATAAGGCTAAACTCCATGCTATTAAAGCAATGTATATAAAAAAAGAAGGAATTATCATTAAAAATGGGAGCTTAAGAGCTTCCGATAATTTTATTGTACAAGCAGTGTACATTCCCATAGGGAATATCATTCCCCAATATTGTGGGTGATATTTCAAAGGGAGTTGCTTGAAAACATGTCGCCAAATGCCCAATATAACAATGAGTGGAATCCACCAAGTGCCTATGGCCCAAAAAAACAGTGTAAACCCTTTTAGAAATGGCAATATCTCGTTGATAAATGACCAATTGTTTACATTCAAGATAAGTAATGACCCAGCCAAGGTTGAGATAGCAACTGCTCCCATATTAATCCAGTAAGCGGGAGCAAACTCCTCGGCGCGCATCTCAA
>CAZPWO010000154.1:0-4621 GCA_964590525.1 uncultured Herbinix sp.
TATAACAGTCATACCATAATAAAGCTGCATGGCAACAAAGACAGACTCACCCTTTTCTCCAAGTCTTAAGCAGTCATTCCAATCTGCATATAAGCCTGCAGGCATATTGTGACTACTAAGCCTTTCCATAGAGAAGTTTATTGCCCTTTTTAAGTGGTCATATACAGTTCCTTCATCTTTATTAGCATAAGGTATTACTTCATCTAAGAAAGCCTTATCCCCTGTTTCAGCTATATACTTATAGATTGTAGGGAAGAGCCACAAGGCATCATCAGCCCTATAAGCTGGGTGTCCTGTTTCCTTAACGTAAGACTCATCATCAGGAGTGTCCTCGTAACCTGGATTATGAGTAAACTTAACAAGGGGTAATCCTCCACCGTTATCTACTTGGGCAGACAACATAAAGCGGATTTTATCCTTTGCCATATCAGGATCAAGGTGAATAATACCTTGTATGTCCTGGACTGTATCCCTATATCCATAACCATTTCTCAAACCATTATATACAAGAGAAGCTGCCCTAGACCAGATAAATGTTATAAAACACTGGTAGGCATTCCATGTATTAACCATAGCGTCAAATGATTCACTTGGAGTCTTAACTTTAAAGCTAGATAGCTTTCCATGCCAATAGTTAAGTAATTCCTCATACTCTTTATCTACTAGGCTTAAGTCTGAATAAGCATCAATAATAGTAGCTGACTCCTTATCAGTCTTTTCTCCCATTAGGAATACAAAGTCTTTACTTTCTCCTGGCTCTAAGGTCATCTTTGTCTGTAAAGCTCCACAAGCATTGTGATTATAGTTAAGGCCATTATCACATGAACCTTTTTCAACTGCTATAGGATTATTATAACTTCGGTAAGGACCAATAAAAGCCGACCTATCTCCGTTATAAGAAGCCACATCTGCTCCAGCTAGGCCGAAAAATCTCTCCCTACCATTGGAGCCATCTTCTCTTTTATCCACACTTTCATTCATTGCTTGCAAGATCTTGTTGCCTTTAAAATATGTTTTAGTGATAAATAAAGTATATTGAAGGTTTACCTGATCATTTTCATAAAAACCCTCATTGGTAAACTCTACAAATCCAAATGCTGAGATGTTTCTTACCCTGTCACTATTATTCTTGATTCTAACCTTCCAAACCTCATGGGTCTTGTCTAAAGGAACGTAGTATAATACCTCTGATGAGATATCCTTATAGCGAGCCTTTATCTTAGTATAAGAAGTTCCATGGTGGCAAGCACTTTGATATTGATCATATCCCTCTCCTAAGGGTTTCCCCACTGGTTGCCAAGAGGCTGACCAATAATCCTCCTCATCATCATCCCTAAGATAGACATATCTCCCCGGCTTATCCTCTGCATTGAAGATATATCTACTTATTCTACCATTGGCTCCGCTTTTCACAAAACTATATCCCCCTGCGTTATTGGATATAATTGCTCCATAATCTGGAGACCCAAGATAGTTAGCCCAAGGGGCTGGTGTGTCAGGTCTTGTAATTACGTATTCCTTCTTTACTTCATCAAAATATCCGTATTGCATATAAATCCTCCTTATTAATTATTTATTTTCTCCCTTTATTATTTAATGCCCTAGGTTTATTCCCTCATAACATATAAAACCAATGGCATGTAAATCTAATTCCCATAAAACTTATTTCCAAATCTTGTAGTTCCCACTAAGAGCTAGTAATGCAAACATGTACAGGCAATTATCGTAATATCTCCTGTCCCCTTTTCTTAAAGGAGTATTCCAAAACACATCTACACATTCCTTACTATACTTACCCTTACTTGCTAAAGAAGCCTGTGCGTTAGTTGCTATAATAGCCACTGGATGAAGGGCTTTTTCATCAATTATAGTGCCATCAATCTCATATACTAGATCATCTTTCCCCTTAACAGTCTCACGGAAGAAGGTCTGTATCTTATCAGCACATTGAGCAAACCATTCATCTTCTCCAAACCACTCATATTCAAGCCCAATATTAGCTGGTACCCTATAAGCATCACTATAATATCTATGGCGATTGTCCCTGGTAATAGGAGTTCCATCATAATGAGCATACTCTGGAGCAAGTCCAGTTACAGGATGACATGCCTTTTTTAGATATTCCCTAGATGCAGCTGCTGCCTCTTTCCAAAACTCCCTGTCTTCCTCATTAGCCCATAATGCAAAGAGCTCATAAAAATGTGGCAAATGATATGAAGGATCTGTAAAATCAACATTTGTAACAAATTTTATAAGTTTATTGCTTGGCTCCCACATAGGCTGTCCAGGATTACCGTCTTCACCTTTATGAATACAATCATGAAGTAGATTTCTAGCTTCCTGAGAATAGTTATATATTCCTTCACCATCCCCCCATCTGTTTGAAGCAAAGAATAAGGCCATTGCAAAAAACTCTTCCCCATCTGGTGCCGGACCATAAGCATTCTTAGTTCCATCAAGCTGAACACTCCATGCAAAATAACCTGCATTATCCCCTTCAGTCATATACATGTATGTCTTGGAGAACTTCCATAACTTGTCGAACTCCTTCTTCCAATCCATTTGAACACACATCATCATTCCATAGGACATTCCTTCTGATCTAGCATCATTATTACCTGTATCCTCAAAACATGCCATATCATCCCCAACTTCATGATAAAAACGTTCATCTTCTGGACCATAGAAGATAGTCTGATAAGCATCCTCTACCTTTTGTTGAATCTCCTTCTCATCATAACCATATTCCTTAAAAACGTTTCTGTATTCTCCTGTAAAAAATGCACCCTTTTTCATTGTAAAACTCCTTTCATTGTGTGTGTTTGAGTTTCATTCTAGTTAAGCTTTTGCTTCTTCTAATAAAACCTTTAAATCTTCTACTGAAAACATATAATTTTCATTGCAAAAATGACAATTAACCTCAGTAGTTTCATTATCATCTATTATTTCTTGGATGTCTTTTCTTCCAATTGATATAATAGCTTTTTCAATCCTACTTTTACTACAATTACATTCATATTCAGTAGGGACTTTCTCCTTTATTTCTAAATCAAAATCACCAAGTAGATGGTCTAGAATCATCTCTGGTGTCATTTCCCGGTCTAAAAGCTCAGTAATGCTTTCTAATTTAATTATTTTTTCTTCTAACCTATCTATTATTTCCTCTGACGCAAAAGGCAATAGTTGAATAATAAAACCTCCTGCTCTTTTTACAGTATTGTTTTTATTCATCAATACCCCTAAAGCAACGCTTGAAGGAACCTGTTCACTTTGTGCAAAATAATAGGTTAAATCTTCAGCTATTTCTCCAGAAACCAATTGTATCTGTCCAACATAAGGCTCTTTTAATCCCATGTCTTTCATCACAGTAAGCATTCCATTACCTATAGCACCTCCCACATCCAGCTTGCCCTTTTCACTTGCAGGAATTATTACAGCTGGCTGGTTAGCATAACCTTTAACAGTTCCCCTTGAAGTTGCAGTAATTAGCAATCCCCCAACTGGCCCGTCACCTTTTATCTGAAGAGTAAGTAGTTCGTCTTCGCCCTTCATAGTTATCCCCATCATTGTACCTGCAGTCAAAAGCCTACCTAAAGCAGCAGTTACTACTGGACTTGTTCCATGAATACTTCTAGCATGTTCTACCAATTCCCTTGTTGTTGCTGCAAATGCAAGTATTTGCCCATCAGCAGCAGTTGCTCTAATAATATAATCTTCCATTAAGCCCTCCTAAAATGTTAATTTTCCTAAGTATATAGTTTGTTAGTTTGTTCTTTTTCCCTAGCTATAATATAAAGCCTTTCACTATCATCCCTTGGTTGATCAAATGTTAAGTTATCATATGCTGTAACCCATTCCATACCTGCCTCTTCCAGCAGTTCTCTGATCTTTTCCAATGAATAGGCTCTCCTATAATGAGTTTCTTCATACTTTCTATACAAGCCATTATCCTCTTGAATGAAAAGTGATAGATATATTTCATTAATCATATCATCCTTATAATATCTATTCTCCCATATAAAACTTGCCTCATCCCGGTCTTCAGCAATCGTCCTATCTCCTAATACCTTTTCATATGCATAAGGGGTATCAATATCAAATATAAAAAGACCATTCTTATCTAGATAATTATTGGCTAAAGTAAATGTTTTTATTAAATCCTCTTCAGTGATAATGTAATTCATAGTGTCACATACACTATATATTCCTGATACTGTCCCATAAAGTTCAAATTCACGAATGTCCTGACATAGATAAAGGATAGAACTTTCATCTTCCATATTAGCTTCTCTGGCTATGGATAGCATATCCTCAGATAGATCTATGCCAACCATGTCATAGCCTTTTTTTGCCATCCTCCTTGTCATACTTCCAGTACCACATCCAAGGTCTAAAAGTAGGCCCTTTTCTAAGCCATACATGTCAAATAATTTGACTAGGTAATCAGCCCAATCGTCATAGGGTACATTGTCCATAAAAAGGTCGTATACTGTAGAAAATCCTGTGTATGCCTGCATGAATATGGCTCCTTCCTAAAACATTTTCATTCTTATGAAAATCAAGTTAATTTTACCATATTAAAATAATCTAATCAACCAAATAAAAACAAAAAATGCGCCCG
>CAZPWO010000155.1:0-2968 GCA_964590525.1 uncultured Herbinix sp.
TGCTCCGCAAGTACCATAGGGTATAAGGAATGTAGGTATTCCAGTGACATAAGGAGCTATATCATATTGTTGAAAATATACTACAATCCCTTCAGGGCTTAGATAAAAACTTTTTTCGTTAAAGTTTTTATCTACTAACTCCCGATAATCTTCAAAAAATCCATAAGCTTCTTCCATCATAATTTCCTGGATTTGCTCTTTTATATTATCCTTTATACAGTTCCTGTAATCAGTTCCTACAGGAAAGAGATCGGTCAAATGTAGTAGCTTACTCTTCTTCAAATTCCAAGTGTCGGATTCACGGCTTGTTAACCCATGAGCCCCACCTGCATATTCATATTTGTCAAAATAAATGCTAAGTCCACAATTGTGATTAAAAGTAACTTGGTAGTCTAGGTAAAGCTGATATTGATGAACAGGAAAACCATTGGACACCAAATACTCATATTGAACCTTGGCTATTTGAAACAACTTCATAACATTTGTCTTTTTATACATCAATGCCTTTACACTATAATATGAATTCAATTGTGCAAGGATTGGTTGAAAACCTGAAGATATAAAAACAGGATACTTTATAGTGTATGACAAAATATTGTGACCTTTATAATACATATCCTCTTCCATAGAAACTTCATCTATTATAATTGGATTTTCTAGCAAAGTTTTTCCTTCTCTCCTAAAACCCTTTTAACACAAGATATGCATTAATCATCAGCAATATTCTAAAGTAGAGTAAGTAAAGCTTATCTAATAGGACAGGCTCCTGTTGTACAGTTATCATCTAAAATATCCTGGGGATTATCATCTTCTAGTCTTTCTAGTAGTTGATAATCAATTGGCAATATGTCATTTAGTCGATTTTCATAATCTTCCTTTGTAGTACTTTCATAAGGTAGAAGGGGGTAGCTTTCATCCCCAAGAGGTAAGAATGTTATTCCTACAAGATATTCAAAGTTTGAATAAACCCACTCTATAACTTCATCCCACTCATGATCCCTTACATGAACAGTGATGGAGGTATTGTGATCAGTCCAATTTTTCATTGACATCTTATATAATTCTAATTGTTCTATGGCAGAAACATCATACTTTGTCCTACCTTCTGCTGCCTTAATTGGAAACTCAATTACTTTAGTTGTGCAATTTTCATCTGTTTGTCCATTTTCATTGTATATTGGATAAGATCCTTGGGCCTCTACCATCTTATATAATGGATCCGTTACTGAAACACGAATTCTTCTTATATAATAATTAGAATGGGCAAAATGTATTCCTGAACTTACACCTGGCAATGTAGAGAGAGTTCCCTCTGGCTTAATTGTTGTCATTAGCCTAGGTTTTTTTATCCTTAGTTCCTTGCAGTATCTGCTTCCTTCTTCATGAACCGCTTTTCTTAATCTTCTTAGTAGAACTGCCAAGTCTTCATAAGTCATTCCTGTTTTGTTAACCATATCCATCATTCCTGTTAAGGAGATACCAACTATTCTGTCTTCTTTCATAACCCTGTTCCATTCAGCTAGCTCTACATCAACTAAAGTCATCCTAATTGCTACTCTTGCAGAGAGTCTTATAACTTCTTCTAATCTTTCCTGGTCAAGTTTATTACCATTAACAAATGCCATAAGATTATTTGTGGTTAAGTTACAACACTGTTTAGATTGAAGGAGAATCTCACCACAAGGATTGGTCCCCTGGAAGGTCCCCTTTCTTTGCAGAGCTTCCCCTCCATTGATAAAGCCTGGTTCTCCGTTAACCTTTATACTATTAATTATCTCTTCAATCCTTCCTAGGGAAGGCCTTTTTGTATAAAGAATGGAGTTATTACTCATCATTCTATGGGATATCTCCGGATCCTCAATCCATTGCCCATCAACAACTTTATATATGTTTTTCTTTGCACTTATTATGTCTTCATCGTCCTCATCACAGATTACCATCATGGCACTACGTCTTACTCCACCAGATACCACATTCTCACTGATAATTGTTGCAAAATCAAGAAGATCTATGCTTCTTAATTCACCATTATTAAGTCGACTAATTACCTTATTAATCTTCTCAAACATCCGCTTTAGGGAACCATGACCAGACGCCCTTCCCCCAAATCTTTTAAGACGCTCACCCTCTGGTCTAACATAACTATAATCCACAATGATATTTTCAATATCACTGTATTCATCCAGGGTTAGTATATCAAAGTATCTGCCTAATGCTTGGCACCAGCCTTCTTTACTATCTCCCACATGTATAGTTATAGTGGACTTGTTATTAGGATCTACTACATACTTACTGTCTTCCTTGGCATCCTTAGGAGTATTTTTACCTACTTGTTCATCATATACACCATCTAGCTTCACTTTCCTTAGCTTGGGAAACTTGCCCATATTCGCCTTATGAATGCTAACACCAACTCCACTTCCTACCATAAGAAGATAAAACACCTCTACTAGGTCTTCAAGCTTTTCTATGGTTGTAAAGGCACAATTATAATTAGATAAAGGATATTCCTCTACAATTTCTGTACCCCCCATATATAAGGTTCTTCCTGATGTAAACGACCTTAAATTATAGAGATTATCAAATAACTTTTCTGCCTCTTTAATTTCTTCTTCTTTATTAATTATAAGCCCCATCTTCTTTTTATGCCTAATTCCTAAGTCAATGTTATATTCCGTGGTTCTAAGAACAGTTTCGTACCAGTTTTCCCTTCGTTTTTTTCCTGTTAAATATCTAGAATAAGTCCTTAAGTACACAAATTCCCCCATAGGGCTTAAAGGACTCTGGCTATTTTTATATTTATTTAAAAAGTTTTCTGATAAAATATTTTTCATATAATCTCCTCCAGTATAAACATATCACTTTGTTTTTAATAGTCAAACACTATATATTGTGTTTTTATTATACACAACCACTATATGCATGTCAATCTTAATAAGATAATATATTTTCTTATGGTTGACATCTT
>CAZPWO010000155.1:3068-4618 GCA_964590525.1 uncultured Herbinix sp.
CATTTTACTATTGATTTTACTTTGATTATGTTATATGATATATAATAACAGTAATTGTTATTACTTTACTGAGTCTATTAACAAAAATTATAAGAAGGAGAGATGTGCAGTGGCAAAATTTGATGTTTACAAATGTGACATATGCGGTAATATGATTGTTAAAGTTAAAGATGGTGGGGGGCCTTTAGTATGTTGTGGGCAACCAATGAATTTACTAAAAGTTAACACAGAAGATGCTTCACAAGAAAAACATGTACCTGAAGTTGTTAAAGAAGACGGTAGAATTAAAGTTCAAGTAGGCTCTGAACTTCACCCTTCTGTACCTGAGCATTATATTGAGTGGATAGCTTTAGTTACTGAAGATAAGGTTCAATTAACTTACCTTAAGCCAGGTGAAGATCCAAAAGCTGATTTTGAAGAAGTTGAAAGTGGATCAGTTTATGAATACTGTAACCTTCACGGACTTTGGAAGACAGATTTCTAAAACATAAGAATAATAATTTTTATTAATAAATTTCATAAAAAAGATGGCCAAGTATATACTATGGCCATCTTTTTAAATGTTATGCACTCTACAACTCAGTAAAGCTCATTAATTTTCCTCTGTAATATCATATTGAGTTACACGAATCCATTCATACTCTGCAGTTAGGGGGACATTACCATCAAATGCCTTTAGCCAGCTGTTAACCCCTATACCTGGCCATACATTCATCATTAGCTTACTTGGAGTAGATGGAATGTTATCTTTAGCTGTATATATTGCTTGACCATCTACAAACCATGTTATTGATTCCGGTAGCCATTCAAATCCATATGTGTGAAATTCTTCAGAAGCATCAAATCCCAAATCATATATATACTCATGGTTACCAACCCCATTGGTAAAATAGTTTAATTGCATTTTACTAGTATCTTTTCCTAAGAATTCAATATCAATTTCATCCCATGGGTTATTATCACTAGGCCCTGTATATGTGAAAAATGAAGATACTAGCCCATCATTTTTTATAGGCTTCATCCTAACTTCAAACAAGCCATAACTATAAAAATCCCAACTACGATATTCGGCTCCTGACCATTTTGGACTTGCATCTTCACCATCAGAGTCAATAGTCATCTTCATGACTCCATCTTCAAAATCAATATTATCCATTCTCCAGGTACAATCAAACATATCTCCATTAGTCCAAGCATTTGCAATTTCAAACATCTTTGAATCATGCTCTTCTAAATCAGTTTCAAAAGCCAGCGTCTCATGATAATTCAAATCTTTTACTTGTCCCTCTTGGTTTTCTTGTTCAGTTTGCTTATCTTCTTTAATATCCACATCTTGTGTATTATCATGTCCCATCTCATCTTCTCCCTTTTGCTCTTCTATATTAATATCTTTTAGACTACATCCTAGTAAAACAATAGCTGTAACTATAACAATCCCCAGACCTTTTAATCCCTTTTTAATATCCATTACCTCCCTTTTTCTAATGTGTAATCACTTAATTCATACAATATCAATATTACTGATTAGTTAAACCTTCTATAAATTCCTC
>CAZPWO010000156.1:0-4585 GCA_964590525.1 uncultured Herbinix sp.
AATATAGATTTTTCAAGCTTAACAATGTACTCTACCAGTGGTTCTTCTTCATTAGAAGCAAATAGGGGAAGTCTAGATGGTATTGGAGCAGGTAAAAAGGTTGGTAATATGACTGGTGTCAATGTAGACGGTTCTGGTAAGATTTACGGAAGATATGACAATGGTGACAGTAGATTACTTGGACAAATTGCAGTGGCTACGTTTTCCAATCCTGCAGGTTTGGAATCAGTTGGTAATAGTATGTTTGTTGCGACGCAAAACTCTGGTGACTTTGATGGAATTGGACAAGATCCTACTCAAGGTGGAGGAAGCCTAACAACAGGAGTTATAGAGATGTCTAACGTTGACCTATCAGCGGAGTTTACTGATATGATAACAACTCAAAGAGGATTTCAAGCAAACTCTAGGATTATTACCACATCAGATACATTACTAGAGGAACTAATTAATCTTAAGAGATAAGAAACTAATTACATGATACTGGTAAAATAAGTTCAAGAAAGTGTTTTACCAGTATCATAATTAAGTTTTTTAATTGGAGGGAATATATGATTGAAATCACATATTTACATGGTGGTAAAGCTTATATTAATGCAGAGCTAATTGAAAGAGTAGAAGAGACCCCCGATACTGTAATAACCTTAACCTCCGGAAAAAAACTAATAGTACAAGAAGGTAGACAAGAAATCAAAAATCTTGTAACATTATATAAAAAAGAGATATTTGATAGAGATTTGTAGGTAATGATGGAATTATAAAATACAAGGATGGTAGGTGTCTGTTGTGGATAAAGCATCAATGCTGGGACTAATATTGTGTATTGCATTAGTAGTATATGGAGTTATAACAGGAGATAAGGGAGTTACAGCACTATTTGACTTCTTCGATGCTTCCTCTGTATACATAACTTTTGGTGGAGCCTTCTCAAGTGCTTTGATGATGTCCGCCAGTTTCAGGGAATATTGGAGTAATTTAAAAACTTTTAAATTAATTTTCAAACTTATTCCTTCTAACGAGGAAGAGACCATTAAAAGTATTATTTCATTGTCTAATGTGGCAAGGAAAGAAGGATTATTAGCATTAGAGGAAGCAGCAAGTGATATTGATGATGAATTTTTAAAAAAAGGCGTACTATTAATTGTTGATGGAACTGATCCTGAACTAGTAAGAAGTATAATGGAAACAGAACTTAATTGCATAGAAGACAGGCATTCTAATGTCATAGGATTTTGGGACAGTCTTGGGGCCATGGGCCCTGCTTGGGGTATGATTGGGACCTTGATTGGACTAATCAACATGTTACAAGTGTTGGATGATCCAGATGCCATAGGTCCAAATATGGCTGTTGCTCTTATTACAACCTTATATGGTTCTCTTTTGGCCAATTGGATTTGTACACCTGTTGCAACTAAATTAAGGTCAAATAATGCTAAAGAGATAATGATAAAAGAGGTAATGGTAGAAGGACTACTTTCCATTCAGGCGGGAGAAAACCCAAGAGTAATCGAAGAAAAACTAAAATCATTCTTATCACCAACCCGTAGACAAGGAATGGAGCTAGAAGGTGGTGAAGAAGTTGGCTAGAAAAAGGATGGAGCCACCCTCATCTGGTGGAGGAGATGACTGGATGAATACCTTTGCCGATTTGATGCAACTTCTTTTATGCTTTTTTGTCTTACTTTTCTCTATGTCTACTGTTGATGCAGAGAAGTTTGAGCAAGTATCAGTGTCTTTTTCAAGTGCTTTTAGTATATTTGACGGAGGAGGCAGTGCTATCAGGGAGGGACAACTTATTTCTGCTGGAATTAGCCAGCTAAATGAATTGGATGAATACTTCACAAATATGGGGGATGATGGGTATGATGGTGAAACACAAATGCCAGATACAGAATTAGATGAGGCTCTAGACAAGATTCAAGCTGAGATGAAAGAGGCTACGGATTCTATGTATGACAATATTATAGAATTAGCAGGGGAATACAATCTTGACAATTATTTAGAGACTTCCATTGATCCACAATACCGATTTGTTCAATTATCCATGAGGGGTTCTGTTTTATTTGATTCAGGAAAAGCAGAAATTAAAGAAGAAGCTATACCCATATTGTCTAAGATAGGGGATATACTAGTTATATTTTCAGATTTCACAATAGAAATTGAAGGACATACTGATGATGTTCCTATGTCAAGTCAGGCTTCTTATAGAAATAATAATTGGTTATCTACAGCTAGAGCGCTTAATGCGGCAGAATATTTGATTAATAATAAACAATTAGATCCTGCTAAGCTTAAATATTCAGGACGTGGTGAATATGAACCTATAGCCAACAATGAGTTATATGAAGGTAGGGCTAAAAACAGGCGAATTGAAATCAAGATATACAATAAACTTAGTGGCAGATAATGAGTTTAGGAAGAAGGAAGAAGATGAGAAAAAACATTTTAACTATCATCATTTTGGCAATGGCCATTATTAATGTTATATTAACAGCTGTCATAATATTTGCAATAGTTCCAACAGCTAATAAAACAAATCAACTTGTAAGCAAGGTATCACAGCTGATTGATTTAGAATTAGAATCTCCAGAGGAAAAGGGAGAAGTGATTTCTGTATCTGATATAAACATACATGAATTTAAAGAAAGACTAACAATTAACTTAAAGAAAAGCGGTAGTAAAAATAATTATGCGGCCTTATTTCTTTCACTTTCTGTTAATAGTAAGCATAAAGATACAGTGAAATTAGAAACTTTAATTGATGAAAATGAATACACAATAAAAGAGATTGTTACAGATGAGTTTTCTAAATACACCATAGAAGATGTTAGAGAAAATAAGGATTTAATAAAAAATAATTCTCTAAAAAAAATACAAGAATATTTCAACTCGGATTTTATTATTAATGTTTCTTTTGGTAATTTGATTTTTGAGTAAGATTTTGATGTTTTTCTTTGTATTTTGTGTTATTATTGACATAGGTAAAATTTCATTACATAAATTTTTAAAAATGGAATTGGAGTATGCTAGGAGGTAGTAAATATGGGAGATGTATTATCCCAAAATGAGATAGACAATCTGTTAGCTGCCCTCAGCAGTGGAGAATTGGATGCAGATGATTTAAAAGAAGTTGACGAAAAGCAAGTTAAGAACTATGATTTTGCAAGGCCATCTAAATTTTCAAAAGAACACCTACGAACCCTTAATATTATATTTGAACATTATTCTAGACTTTTAACAACCACTCTTCCAGCTTACTTAAGAAAGAATGTACAGGTTGATGTAATTAATTCAGAAGCAGTTACATATTCAGAATTTACTAATGCTTTATCTAATCCAGTCTTGCTTGGTGTTGTTGACTTTTCACCATTGGAAGGTAATATAATAGTAGAGATAGCTGATAATCTTGGCTATGCTATTGTGGATAGAATGTTAGGTGGAGGAGGGTATCCACTTGAAAATATAAGAGATTTCTCGGAAATAGAGTTGTCCATAATTGAGAGAATTTTTGTTGTTTTAACTGATCTTTTGCGTGATCCCTGGTCTAATGTAATAGAATTACAACCCAGATTATTGCGCATTGAGACAAATCCTCAATTTGTACAAATTATTTCACCTAATGAGATGATTTCTATTGTAACATTGAATGTGAAAATTGGTAATATTGAGGGGATGATGAATATATGTCTTCCCTATGTTACTCTTGAGAAAGTAATAGATAAATTAAATACAAAATATTGGTTTTCAACTATGCAACTTACAGATGATGAAAGTTATCAAGAACTTATCGAAGTAGCAATATCTAATGCAAAGGTTCCTCTTCGTGCAGTTCTTGGAAAGAGTACAATTTCTATTAATGACTTCCTTGATATGCAAAAAGGAGATATAATAAAATTAAATTCTAAGGTAGACGATGAGCTAAGAGTATTCGTCGGTAATATAGAAAAATTTACTGCACTCCCGGGTTCTTCCTCAGGTAGTTATGCGGTAAAAGTATCAACTATATTAAGAGGAGAGGAGTAACATGATATGGATGGAATGCTATCCCAAGAGGAAATTAATGCTTTGTTAAACGGTCTAAGTTCTGATGATGAAGAAGTTTTATCTAAAGAAGAACTTTTATCTGAAGAAGAAAAAGATGCCATAGGAGAGATATCAAATATAAGTATGGGAACAGCAGCAACAACCTTATTTTCTTTGATTAACCAGAAGGTTGTAATTACTGCTCCAGAAGTAGAATTTGCAAGTTGGGATGATGTGGTTAATAGTTATGACACACCCTGTGTTTTTCTACAGATTTATTATAGAGAGGGACTAGATGGAAACAATATTCTTATCTTAAAAGAGAATGATGTAAAGGTTATTGCGGACCTTATGATGGGGGGAGATGGGACAAACATCTCAGGAGACTTAACAGAACTTCATCTAAGTGCCATTAGTGAGGCTATGAACCAAATGATGGGTTCAGCAGCAACATCTGTCTCCACCATGTTGGATAAGAAGGTGAATATAAGTCCTCCCAATGCTACAGTTATTGATTTGAAAAGTGATATAAGCATTAAAATGGATGAATTTGCCGAATTTTTAA
>CAZPWO010000157.1:0-4515 GCA_964590525.1 uncultured Herbinix sp.
AAATAATAGTGGAAACTGTTGAAAAAGTAGCACCTAAAGTAGATATAAACAAAAGAAGCTTTAACCATATTATAAGGAAGAATGCTCATTTCTTAGCCTATTTGATTCTAGGGATCTTAGTGGTAAATGGGTTAAGAAGTAGTGGAGTAATTGGGTATAGAAGTTTCATACTATCAATACTTATCTGTATCCTCTATGCTGTAAGTGATGAAGTACATCAGTTATTTGTTCCGGGAAGAGGTGGGCAGGTAAAGGATGTAATTATTGATATGGCTGGGGCTGTTGTTGGGATTTTAGGGTATAATGAATCAGGAGATTAAATATCAAATTAGAAACATGTTTTATAGAAGTAAAAGACAAAACATTGTCAAAATATGTTAAGATATACTTGTAATTTAATCGTGTAAAATTATAAGGGGGAAGGATATGTCTAGATATGATGAAATGAGTCAGGCTACCTTAGATAGACTTAAATCAAACGATATAAGATGGGATGAGTATAAGAGGGTATACTTTACAAATCTGCATAAAGAGTTTTATTTAAAAGAATCTGAAGTGAAAAACGAAGAATATTTAATTGAATTCTGCAATTTAGTTTCATATCTTAGAAGTCATTTAGAATATGGAGTTAGCATTGAGTGGGGAGATTCAGAACTTAATAAATATGTTTACCAATTAAATAAGGAAGATTTAAAACAACAATTTCCTTTAACAATAGAAGCATTATCTAGATTCTATAATGATAGTGATATTATATCTTTTTACAAAAAGACACTAAAAGCCAAAGACCCAACTATTATTGATTTAATAGGTACTACAGGTGCAGGGAAAACAACATTTTGTCAGCAGTTTGTAGATGAAGAGGGAAAAGAAATTTTAGAAAAAACAATTACACCCTCAGGCAATAGTACAATTATTCAAACTGATATAGTTATACTTGAAGAAACAGAGAATAGGTTATTTTTAAAAGCAAGAACCAAAAAAGACATTATTAGAGATGTAATCTTATTGGCACTAAGTATTGATACAAGCTTCAAATTCGACTTAAATAAGAGTATAAATGAGAAGAGTAATAAGGCAGGAATTAAACTAATAGACAATAAAGATATTAAATTTGATAGTGAAGTTTTTAAGGGAGTATATAACTTGTTTAGAAAAGATGATTTGATTGAAGAGTTTCTTCGAATTTCTGAAAGACTTCAAAGTAAACATTCTTCTGAAGAAGATATTCAAATGTTGATCCATGGAAATATGGAGAATTCTGAACTGGCAGATTTTCTTGATAAGATTGTAGATGATGAATTAGGAACTGATGACTTCTACGGCTATAGGCATGAAATGACACTAGATAGTGAATTAATTCTTGAAAAGACAATTATACCAACGAAAACGTTTGATAAAAATAAAGATAAAGAGGAAAGTTTCAAAGATATAATCTCATATCGTATTTTATTTGAGCAAGCTGTCTTGGTTCTAAAATGTGATGAGAAAGCAAAAAAAAACCTGCCTAAGAAGTTTAGGGATGGTATTGTATTTAGAGATTCTCAAGGACATAATCAGTCGGAGCAAGTTGGTATAGCAACAGACTTTGAAGTTAAAAATAAAATTTTACTTATTCCAGCAGGGACTGGTGGAGAGCTTGTTGATGATAAGTATATAGATGAGCTTAAAAATATTATTATTTCAGAGCCGGAACAAAATGTAGTAGTAATTACAAAGATTGATAAAACGAGCTCATATGAATATTATGAAGATTCTTATGATGAATTTATTGAAAATCTAAAAGACCAAGTGGTCACAACTCATAATAATTTAATTGGAAAGTTAGAAGAACCAAGTGGACAAGAAGAAAATGAAGAGTACTTATATGATCGAAATGCTATCATTAAAAAATTTATATCCTCTTTTGATAATGCATACTTATCAAAAATCAAGAAATCAAAAGGTAAATTTGACCATGAACTTCATCAAATAGTATGTAAAGACAAAGAAGAACAGTTAATTGAAGCTTCTGATATAGAAGATATATCAATTACAGATACTTGGTATGACCTATTAAAGCGAATATTGGAAAGGGAAAACAAAGTAACCCTTAATGCAGGGAAGATTAAATTAAAAAACATTAATGATCTTGATAAAAGTAAAGTTATATCGGATTTAGAGTCGCAGATGCAAGCTATGTTAAATATATGCTACAAGAACTTTAAGTGGCAGAATGAGCTTGATAAATCTTTAAAATTATACTCTAATGATTTTAGATATATATATCATGAAATGTATACATGGTACAATCGTTCAATTTTAAGAGATATAAGCAGTGTCGGATATAATATATCAGACATGGCTAGCAGAATTGTTAAATATATAAATAGTCTAGTATTAAAGTCTGACAGTAAGAAAAATGCAGTGAAGCATATACTGGAAGTTCCATTAGTAAATTATCTTGAGAGGCGATATGTCATCGGAGGCAATTTAAGCACTGAAGGTATTGCTAATAAAATTATAACAAATGCAATTAGTAGAGCTGCTTTAACATCCTATAAACTCTTTGATAGAAATATTGTAGATAATAGCTCAAATATTAACATTGCTATGATTACTAGTAACAAAAATAATTATGTTCAACCCCACAAGTCTATTAAGGCCTATGGAGTATATGCTAGAGGATATTATACAGATACAGCGTATTATCTAGGGATATACTGCAACTTGTTAGCTAAATATAAAGATAATCTAGAAACTTATTATTTGGATATCTTCAAAACAGCAGTCAATTTAGAATTAGAAAAGTTAGAGGAAAGCTTGGAATAATAAATAAAGTGCTTTAATCTTGGGACCATAGGATTTAAAGGCCATGACTGGCAGATTATTAATCTTCTAGTCGTGGTCTTTTATTAGATAGGATCGTAAGAACATAGCATTTCTTCTTTGATAATTTTACCCTTTTTAATATCTACTAACATAAGATAAACATTTGCTCTTAATGATACTGGAGGTCTTCTAAAGAACATATTGTATGCATTTTCATTATTAACTACTATTGAAAACTTATCTGTTGGAGCTAAATCTGTTGTAGCAAGCATGCCATAGATTTGATTTGGTGGAAGCCCCATTGATAGATATGATTCAGGATAAGCTTTGAATTCTATTAACCATCTTTTATAATCTCCATCATCAATATCTATAATCATATCTGGAAATCTCATCCTAACATCTGGTTTTTGCATATTCCATTCAAAAGGTACTTCATACAAATGAGAGAGTATAATCTGAAAAAGTCTTTTTTCTATATTCATAATTTCCATTCGTCTCTCATTGGGTGAAGTTCTTTCTATAATTGTGTTTCTTTCTATAATTTCCTCGTTTTCATCATCTCCTGAATCACTTTGTTCTCTTATAGATATGTGTCCAGCAGCAACCATTAAATCTCTATAAGATACTTCGTTGTATGCTTTTGAAGAAAATTTAGAAATAGTTTCTGGTGTTGGTGGAGCATCAATCATATTTCTTAAAAATCTAGATATGTGTGCTGCACTTACATCTGTTTCCTCGGCATATTTATTTATAGAACGATCACCTTTGGCTTTGTTTAATAATTCAGCAAATCTTTCTTTATTGAATAAGTTGTTTTCATCCATAATTGTTCAACTCCTTTAGTCTTAAATATAATTATATTATATCACTGCTATTAATTATAGTCAATAAACATGTTGAACTAATTTCAATTTGGGTATTGTGTTAAAAACAATCCTGTGCTATAATTATTTATAAGATAGATCAACATATAGAAAGATAAGATTAAAGTATTTTAATAGAAGTAATTATAGGAGTATAAGGGGGAGATAAATCTAAAAGTATACAAAATAAACAAAAGCATATTTTTTTACAAGTGCCATTGACTATAAACAATAGTATAAGCGAAGTAATATAAACACTGATGAGCACTTAATGTAGTGATGAAAAAGAAAATAAAATTACAGGGGGATAATCTATGGTTAAAAAGATTGAGGTAAATATAAAATGTCCTACTTGCGGGACAACGATGGTTACTGCATATATGGGTGAAGATATAAAAGGAATATTACAGCACAAATGCGTCAAATGTAGGCGTTACTGGAATGTAGATTATACAGCAAAGATTGTAATATGGGCTAAGGGCAAAGAAGAAAGTACATCAATTAAAGAGTTTCAATTAAATTTAGCCACTGGTGATTCTTCGCCATTTGCAAATGAAAATATAAATAAAGCTTTACTGAGACGAGAAGGAGCCTAAAATAGTTGAGCTACCTTAAGGGCCAGATTGCTAATAATTAATTTTATTAGTGATCTGGTTCTTTTTTTATTGAGGAGGAGATAATATGTTTAATGAATTAGTGGAACGGTCAAAAGCTGGAGATGAAAAGGCTTTAGGAGAGATAGTGGAAAAATTGCAACCATTATTAATAAGTTCTATTAGGAGATATTACAATAAACCAAAGGAGTATGAAGATTTAATGCAGGATGGAAATATTAAGA
>CAZPWO010000158.1:0-4510 GCA_964590525.1 uncultured Herbinix sp.
ATTTTAATTGGCAAATAATTATAATTAACTAAAGTTCGTATTTGTTTTACTTTCACATAATGCTATAATTAAATTAGGAGGTGCTTTATGGCAACAATAAACATGAAAAACATATCTAAAAACTTTGGGAATTTCACTGCTTTGGACGGTATAGACCTTGAAATTAATAAGGGTGACGTTTATGGATTTATTGGACCTAATGGGGCAGGAAAGACTACAACAATCCGAATATTGCTTGGAATTATTAAAGCAAGCGCTGGTGAATCTAACATATTTGGAAAGGATACATGGAAGGATTCTGTTGAGATTCATAAAAACCTGGCATATGTTCCTGGAGACGTGAATCTATGGCCAAACCTTACTGGTGGTGAGGTTATTGATTTGTTTGTTAAACTACGTGGTACTTATAATAAAAGTAGAAGGGATGAACTTATCGAAAGATTTCAACTAGACCCTTCTAAGAAATGTAGAACATACTCAAAGGGAAATAGGCAAAAGGTTGCCTTGATTGCTGCATTTGCATCAGATGTAGATTTATACATATTAGATGAGCCTACATCTGGACTTGACCCATTAATGGAAAAAGTATTTCATGAATTTGTTATAGAGGCTAAAGAGGCCGGGAAAAGCGTATTACTTTCAAGTCATATCCTGTCTGAAGTAGATCAACTTTGCAACAAGGTAAGCATTATTAGGCAAGGAAAGATAATTGAATCTGGAAGTTTAGATGAGCTTCGTCATTTAAGAAGAAACAATATGATAATTGAGACAAAAAAACAAGTTGAAGGATTTGATAAGTTAGAAAGCACACCACCCACCTTAGAAGACCTGTTTCTGCGGCATTATAAGGATGATGGAGGTGGAGCTTAATGTCAAAGAAGCTTGCCAATACTGGGGCATTAATGCTATTTATACTTAAAAGAGACCGCATAAGGTTAGCTGTCTGGATTCTTGCTATTGCATTATTTACAATATCCACTGCCGCTCTTCTTCCCGATTTATATCCAGGAGCGGCCGACAAACTAGTCCTGGCAGAAACCGTGGAGAATCCTGCTATTACATTCATGTTAGGACCTAGTGCTGGGCTAGGCAATTATACAGATGGTGCAATGATGGGGCATTTTATGCTAGTATTTACTGCTATCTTTGCTGCTATTATGAGTATTCTAATGGTGACTAGGCACACTAGGGAAGATGAAGAAGAAGGTAGAACAGAGATGATAAAGTCACTTCCTGTTGGCTCCCTGTCGAGTTTAACTTCCACCTTACTTATCCTAGTAATAGCAAATCTACTAATATTCTTACTAGTTGGCTTAGGACTAAATGCCCTGCCCATTGAAAGCATGGATATAGAAGGGTCCTTATTGTTTGCTGCCATTATTGGGACTGTTGGTATCTTTTATGCAGGTCTTACTGGACTGTTTGCACAACTTACATCAAATGTTAGAGCAACACTGGGATTATCATTTGGCTTTTTGATAGGTGAATACATTCTTAGAGGAATTGGAGATGTGGGTAACGGTGCCTTATCATATATATCTCCCCTAGGTTTAATTACCCAAAGTGAAGTCTATGTAAATAATTATTGGTGGCCTATATTTGTACTACTTGTAGTGTCGGCACTGATATTTGCATTGTCCCTATATTTGAATTCAATTAGAGATTTAGGCGCTGGACTTATAGGAAGCAGGCCTGGAAAAAGATATGCTTCTAGATATCTTTCATCACCACTTGGATTGGCCCTAAGGCTTGAGCGCTCCTCTATTATTGCTTGGACAATTGGGATGTTCATACTTGGGATTGCATACGGCTCTCTCCTAGGGGACTTAGAAGGCTTCTTAGGCACAAGTCAACTAGTCCAAGATATGATTCCCACTATTGAAGGAATGTCTTTGACTTATAGTTTCGTGACAATGTTAATAACAATAATAAGTATATTCTCAACCATTCCAGTAATAATCTTTATCTTAAAACTTAGAAGTGAAGAAAAGAAGAATAGACTTGAACAATTACTTGCAAGTCCTCTTTCTAGAGAAAGCTTAATTGCAAGTTATACTCTTATAGGTTTTCTTGCAGCAATAGTAATGCAATTGCTGTCTGTTCTTGGTTTATGGCTTGCAGCATCATTTGTAATGGAAGATCTAATATCATTAAAAGTTCTTCTTCAAGCAGCCTTTGCTAATTTACCTGCCATATGGTTCTTTCTTGCTCTAGGGGTCTTCTTCATAGGTTGCATACCCAGATTAACAGGTATGACTTGGGCTTTTCTTATATATTCATTCTTTGTGGGATATCTAGGGGAAGTGCTTAAACTGCCAAGTTGGATGGCAAAGTTGTCGCCTTTTTCACATATTCCATCAGTTCCTGCTGAAGAGTTTAAGATTTCTATATTACTGATTATTACTGCCATTGCCTTTATATTGATTGTGATTGGATTTGTTGGGTATAATAGGCGAGATATTGAGTGATGGAACCATGAACCAACTGTCACAAAAACAAGACTTAAGAAAGCTATAGAAAAAATTCCACACGGAGATATTGTTAAATTAAAAGGACTAGAATCGGAATATAGATTGCGCGTAGGAAACTTAAGGGTTTTATTTACTCTAAAAGATGACTTAATAATTATTTATGATATTAAAGCAAGAGGTCAAGCTTATAAAAACTTATAGAATCATAGGAGGGATAAAATGAATAGAGAAGTTTTAAAAAATTTAATTGAACTTATTCCCGAAGAAGACATAAATACAATCTATCAGCTCATTATTAAATTTATTCCTGAAGACGAGCCCTTAGCAGATGAAATTAAATCTATAAATCTAGCAAAAGAAGATATTGAAAAGTATGGAACCACACCACATGAGCAAATTGACTGGGATTAATCATAATAAGAGACAGGAAGGAATTTAATTATGCCTCCTGCCTCTTATTTTGTTCCAAAAGACTTATTTACAAGGTTGCCCTAGCTATCTTAACCCTTTGCCGCTCGCCACCGGATAACTCACCTGGAAAGTGATCAATTCTATCTTTTAAACCTACCTTGTCCAAGTAAGACATGGCTAGTTCAACATTTTCATCTTTATCTACTTTCTTTTCATTTAAAAAATGAAGGAGTAAATTCTCTTTTACATTCATTTCCTCAAAGAAGTTGTCTTCTTGAAAAACAAATCCTACATTATCATTCACAAATGTGGACTTTTCATCTAATGACATCTTATTTATAACAATATCATCATAAATAATTTCTCCAGAATCTGCGGTATCTAAAAGACCTAATATGTATAACAAAGTGCTCTTTCCGCATCCAGAACTACCTTTTAACAGATAAATCTTCTTCTCTTCAAAAGTATAATTAAAATCGTTAAGAATATGAATTTCCCTTTTATTTTTTTTATACTTTTTGAATAAGTTTTTTGCAATAAGCATATATATTACCCCTATTTTTTATTTATTAATGTAATTTTATCCACTAGATGTAATAATTATATTATGTTTTGCTTTTTATTCAATCTTTATTTTTTCTTTCTCATTTTCCAACCTCTTATCTTTTCTACATTTTTCGTCATTTTTTTGCATCCATATTTAGCATATAAAAACGATTTCATTCTTCCTATTTTTTGTTTATATTTCTTAAACAAGTCATCTGGTGAATTAAATGTACCATAGTCTGATATAATCGCTTCCCTTTGAACGTATGTGCTTTTTCCATTCCATCCGATTGACAATGTATGCAAGTCCCTTGTTGCTATAGCATATTTATTAAATGCTTTATTTGTCGACCCAAATCTCTTAATTATCGCAGTGAGATACTCCTTATCAGTTATAACACCTTCCAGCACTATCCAGTCATTATTGTAATAGATTTCCACCCATGTGTGTAAAATTTGTTGCGGTGCAAATATTGATATCAAAGGTGTTGTTACACCTTTTTGAAAATCTTTTGTTACAGCAAATGCATGAATACGACATGGTACACCTACACCTCTTAATAATGCCATTAATAATGTAGATTTTGTATTACATTGTCCATATCCCTCTTTTAATACTTCTGAAGCAGACAAATAATCAGTTTCATTATATCCAAACAATATTTCATTCTGAACATATTCATATATGCATTTTATTTTCATGAAAACTTCCTCTTCATTCCACTTATGTTTTGAAATTAACTGTGTAATTGCATTGGATCCAAAATCCAACATAGGTGTTTCAAACAAATATTTGTCCATTACTTTTCTCTCCTCATATATATCTTTGACTGTTGAATAGATATAATTGATATTAAATATTTTTTCAGCATACTCTTTAATGCAATCCTTGCTTAAATTAGAATAGCTAACTAATTGCTCCTTTCCAGCCTTTGGCAATATGAATGCTACTTTATACTGAACTACATTTGCAGTAGCTGGTTCAGCTGCTAAATCCGATGCATTTTCATTATCAGATGCAAAATATAAAGAAAGTCAATTCCCTTTGCATTTCATTATATGGTAGCTGTAAGCAAATGACA
>CAZPWO010000159.1:0-4436 GCA_964590525.1 uncultured Herbinix sp.
ACTTAGATAGCTCTGACATTATAATGATACACGATCATGAAAACACCACTGATTTATTTTACAAGATTATAGATAAATACATAGAAAAGAACTTTGAGTTTAGGGATATTTCAGAATAAGCTAATATATATTACAAATAAAAACACTTATTTATGATTTTCACATGTCATAAATAAGTGTTTTTTTATTGCTATTAGATAAAAAATTATTGACTATCGATAATTAATATGTTAAATTGGAAGAAATAATATTAGTAAGGAGTGTTCTTATGAAAGAAAGATCAACAACTTTTTTGAAGATAGCAGTTATTATAATAGGATTGCCCGTACTTGCCATATGCTTATATGGATTTGCTTGGCTAGTGAAAAACCCAGCAAATTCAGATTATAGTTCAATACTATATCCTATAATATTGGCTTTATATTTGACAGCAGTTCCTTTTTTCATAGCCTTATTCCAAGCCTTTAAGCTACTAAGCTATATAGATAAGAATCAATCATTTTCAGATTCATCTGTTAATTCACTTAAGATAATTAAGCTTTGTGCCTCATCTATAAGCGTCTTATATCTGCTTATGATGCCGTTTTTTTATCAATTAGCCAAAAAGGATGATGCAGCAGGAATTATTATAGTAGCTGGGGCCTTTGTCTTTGGTTCCTTGGTGGTTGCAGTCTTTGCCGCGGTGCTTCAGAAACTATTAATAGAAGTAATTGATATAAAGACCGATAATGATTTGACGATTTGAGGTGGATAATATGGCGATTAAAGTTAATCTTGACATTATGTTAGTTAAAAGGAAGATGACTCTTACAGAGTTATCTGAAAAAGTAGGAATAACAATGGCCAACCTTTCTATACTGAAAACTGGAAAGGCAAAAGCCATTAGATTTACCACATTAGAGGGAATATGTGAAGCCCTAGAATGTCAACCTGGAGATATATTGGAATACCAAGAAGAGCAAATAGATTAATAAAATATTATGGTATTAGGGGGGATCTTATGTATGATCTAATAATAATAGGGGCAGGGCCTGCTGGGTCAAATATTGCTAGATTGTTAGCTGATAGCTACAAGATTTTATTAATAGACAAAAGGGATATGGAAGATGAGAATCCTAAAAACAAGAAAAGTAAATCATGCGGTGGCCTATTGGCTCCAGATGCCCAAAAGATGATTGCAAAATTAGGCCTTGCCTTACCTAAAGACATACTAGTAAATCCGCAGATATTTGCAGTAAGAACCATAGATATGACTAATAATATTGAAAGACTATATCAGAGATTTTATCTAAACTTCCATAGAGGAAAATTTGACAAATGGCTTGTCTCTTTAGTTCCAGACAAGGTTGAGAAAAGCTTTAATAGCTTGTTTAAGGGCTTTAAGAAGATAGAAGAGAGTTATGAAGTTAGATATATTCATATGGGAGAAGAGAAGATTGCCAGGACTAAGATTATAGTTGCCGCAGATGGTGGCCATTCCTCTGTGAGAAAGTTAATGAGTAAAGAAAAAGATATAGCTATGCCTAAGGAATATATATCCATTCAACAATGGTTTAAATGTTTGGAGCCTATACCCTATTACATGGCGATTTTTGATGAGAAAATAACAGATTTTTATTCTTGGATAATCCCAAAAGATAATTATATAATATTGGGTTCTGCCCTGAAACCTAAAGAAAACCCTTGGGAGAAGTTTGACTTGTTGAAAAATAATTTACAGGAATTTGGCTTTAACTTCAACAAGGAAATAAAAACAGAAGGAGCATTTATCTATAGACCTATTAAGAAATCGCACCTTTATCTAGGAGATGATAATATAGCCCTTGTTGGTGAGGCAGCAGGAGCAATTAGCCCTAGTTCTGCTCAAGGAATTAGCTATGCATTAAAAACATCCTTATATTTGGCACAAAGTTTAGAAGGTGGAATAGATGGCTTTTTAGAAAGATATAAAAAGAATGCAAAAGATATTAAAGTGAATTTACTAATTAAGAATCTGAAATCACCAGCTATGTATCAGCCTTCCATAAGGCATTTAGCAATGAAATCAGGTTTTCAAAGTATTTAAACTGCAATATAAAGGTTTAAACTGTAACAATCTATGTTGTAATGCCTTTAATAATCAAAGAATAGGGGGATTGTAATATGGACTACATACTTAAAAACGGTAAGAAAGTTACTATTAGACCATTTTGTTGATGTTAACAAAATGGTTCAACTGGGCTCTGGTGCACAAAGAGAAATCGAAGACATAATGTTGTCTAGGTATGCTTGTTACCTTATTGTACAAAACTCTGATCCAAGGAAGGAAATAGTTGCACTAGGACAAACATATTTTGCAGTAAAAACTCATAACAATATCATAATATTTGCTACTAATATGGTATTATATGGCTAGTAATAATTCTTATTCTCAGTTATAATTTATAGTATAACAAAATAGAGCCATAAGACATACTTGGTTCTACTTACAAAACAATGAGACATGAATCTGACAGGAGAAGGATATGAAGAAAAGAATATTACTAGTATTAATGCTACTATCCCTATTGCTTTTAGCAGGATGCAAGAAAGATGAAGCCCCTATTTCAAAAGAGGACGGCCCATTGGAAGATAGCGCTGAGACTGAGGATTTATTATCATCTGCCCATGATTTGGCTTACAAGATGATATTTGAAGATGACAACCCAATTGCTAAGAATATGGGAACTTATGTAGAGACCCTTAATACCTACGAATTTGATAATATTCAGTATGAAGGCAAAGCAGTGAAAGCTGTGGAACTGTTTTGGCAATGTGAAGGCGGCAAAGCTTTAGACAATGCACCTTGGTTTGATAAAGAGCAATGGGCGGTAATTCTATACTATGACAATGGGGAATTTGTTGATATAGAGGCATTTCCCTGCCAATATAATATGATGACTTCCGTATTATCTACAATTAAACTAATGGAGAGAGAAGAAGGAGTGGATCTTTTATACGACATATACATTGACGATGATTACGCCTCTCTAGTATCTAAGGAAGAATTTACGGGCAAATGGAATGATTACACCATGGAATTAGGAGACTATGTGCAAGTTAAAACACTATTCCATCACTATCATACATCATTAACATACCCTTATGTTACCGCTTTATTAGAATTTGAAAAGGGCCATGCTTACTATACCTTTTATATAAAAGCAGGAACTATCTATATCTTTAATATAGAGTCTGGAATCTATGATGATTCATTCCAGATTGCCATCAATCCTAACCCATCACAATATGAAGATGAACAGTACTGGCTTGATGAATTAGATAATTTTAGTGACAGCGACTTTGATCTTACAGAAGCTTTGACAGGACCTTCCTTAAAGGATAGTAATAGAGATTATTTTAAACTAGGCATTGGAATCTATGGAAGCTCTATAGATAACGCTGCAATCAATTCCCCTGAGCACATGATTGTTGCAAAGAAGCATTTTAATAGTGTTACTTTGACAAATCTTATGAAGCCTAGTTACCTACTAGACCAGGGGCAAAGTATGGAGAATTTATCAAATGGTATTGAGGATCCAGGTTTGACCTTTAATACAATAGATAAAACATTACAATGGTGCCAGGATAATGGTGTTCAAATGCGTGGTCATACCCTAGTATGGCATAATCAAACACCAGATTGGTTTTTCAAGGAGGGTTATAAGGAAGATGGTGCACTAGTAGATAGAGAAACCATGGAACACCGCCTAGAAAGCTTTATTCAGCAATATCTAACATATGTTCAAGAAAAATACCCTGGAGTTGTTTACTGTTGGGATGTTGTTAATGAAGCAGTAGAGCCCTCAGAGCTTGGGGGAGATAAAGATAGTTTCTTCTTCTGCAGAACCAAACATGGGGATGATTTACCAAACTTATGGTATGAAGTTATTGGCCAAGACTATGTAGAATTGGCATTCACCTATGCTAGAAGATATGTAGAAGATGGTGTTGCCCTTATTTATAATGATTACGGTACCTTTGATACTAAGAAATTAGAGAATATCTATAAACTATGTGACCATCTAAATAAAAAAGGTTTAATAGATGGAGTTGGCATGCAAGGTTATTGGGGAATTTCATCTCCAACCTTAGGTACCTTAAAAACTGCTATTAATAAATATGCGGAATTAGGCTTAGAAATCCATATTACAGAGCTATCTATCGATGCAAGTGATACAAGTGAGGAAGCCTTTACAGAGCAAGGAAACAGGTATGCTTCTGTTATGCGTTTACTACAAACTTTAGATACTGATGGAGGGGGCAAGGCTAACATTACCAGCCTTACATTCTTTGGCCTTATGGACGGTTTTATGTTATATGATAATGATACAAATACCTCCCGTCTATTTGACAAATACCTTCATAAAAAACCTGCATTTAATCATATTATGGAGACTTTCAATATATTCTATTAG
>CAZPWO010000160.1:0-4400 GCA_964590525.1 uncultured Herbinix sp.
TTCATATGAATCGGATATATTGCTTTAACATCTGGATTTTCATCTATAATTCTCTTGATAGCTTTAAACATATTTCTCATTGGCTCACCAAGATTTTCCCTTCTATGGGCTGTAATCATAATTAATCTACTATCTGAAGCCCAATCTAAGTGTTCATGGCTATAGTCATCTTTAACTGTTGTTTTAAGTGCGTCAATCACTGTATTCCCTGTAACATGAATAGTAGAAGGATCCTTACCTTCTTTTATTAGGTTTTCTTTTGATTTTTCAGTTGGTGAAAAATTATACTTTGCTACTATCCCAACAGCTTGTCTATTAAATTCTTCTGGATATGGTGAGTAAATGTCATATGTCCTAAGCCCTGCTTCCACATGCCCAACTGGAATTTGCATATAAAAACATGCTAATGCTGTAACAAATGTTGTTGATGTATCACCGTGAACCAAGACTATATCAGGCTTTACTTCTTCTAAAACATCTCTCATTTTATCCAATATGTTAATCGTTACATCAAACAAAGTTTGTTTAGATTTCATAATAGATAAATCATAATCAGGTGTTACATCAAATGCTTCTAATACCTGATCTAACATTTCTCTATGTTGCCCTGTAACACAAACTATAGTTCCTAGTTTTTCTCTAGTTTTTAATTCCTTAACTAAAGGACACATTTTAATTGCTTCTGGTCTTGTCCCAAATACAACCATTATCTTCTTTTTCATTTTTATCAACTCTCTTTGTCCTATAATTTATATGAATTATCAAAATCACAAATATTCTTTGTATCAAGAATTAATTTATTTTTTATTAGGTCCATATTTTCTTTAATATGATCATGCCCTACCATGATAACTAAGATCTCTATTTCATTTATAAAATCTCCAAAGTTCATAAATTGGTGTTCAACTATTCTTGTTTTCACAAATGGATCAAAAACCTTTACTCCAAAAGCTAAGTGCTCATCCATTTTTCTTAACAATTGAAGTGTTGGACTTTCTCTAGTGTCATCAACATTTTCTTTATAAGCTAGTCCATATAAACCAACCTTTGATATATCTTTTATATCATGTTCTCTCATAATATCTCTGATTCTACTTAATACATGTCTAGGCATGGAATCGTTGGTTTTTCTTGCTGTTAAAATCATATTTGTTAAGTCTGGATAGTCTCCTACTAAAAACCAAGGGTCTACTGATATACAATGTCCACCAACTCCTGGACCAGGTTGTAAAATGTCTACACGTGGATGCTTATTTGCTATTCTAATAATTTCATATACATCCATATCATCTGCCCTACATATCTTAGCCAGTTCATTGGCAAAAGCAATATTAATATCCCTATATGTATTTTCAATTACTTTTGACATTTCTGCTGATCTAATATCTGTTACAACAATTTCTGCTTTACAATAATTTGAATATAGTTCTTTTACTTGTTCTCCTATCTCTATATCATCTGCCCCAATTGTTCTAGAGTTGTGTTCAAGTTCATATATCATATTACCTGGTATTATCCTTTCCGGTGCATGGACTAAATGAACATCTTGCCCTATCTTAAAGCCTTTAGCTTCTATTTCAGGACGAATATATTTATCAATTGTACCAGGGGATACTGTAGATTCAATAATTAATATAGATCCTTTTTCACAAACATCTAAAACACTATTTATTGCAGATAAAAGATACCTTTGATCTAGTTTTTTACTTTCTTTAATATAAGGTGTTGGTACTGCAATGATGTAAGTATCGCTCTTTTTATATTCTGTTGTAAATTCTATTTTATTTTCCAATGCTTCTTTAAAAAGTTCTTCTAAGCCCTTTTCTTCAAAAGTAAGCTTTCCTTCTATTAATGACTTTATTAATTTATCATTATAATCTACACCAACTACCTTAATTCCACTTTTTGCAAACATTAAGGCTGTTGGTAGGCCTATATATCCTAGTCCTATAATACATACTTTTTCACTGTTCATTTTTACACCCCTGACTATTAGATTCAGATTTTCTTCACGATTCTATAACTGTTAAAAATTGTTCTGCTATTCTTTCATTTGTGTGATTTTCTTCTACATATTTTCTACCATTTTCACCATATTTTTTTCCTACAGTGTCTATGTTATCATAAATTCTTCTTATATTTCTAGCTAGGTTTTCTGGTTCTCCTGGTTTAATTGTGACTCCAGCCTTTGCTGTGTCTATTAAACTTCCCCTAACACTAGATGCAAAAATTATAGGTTTTTCTGCTGCCATATAGTCATAGAATTTGTTTTTACTTATTCCATATTTAAAAGCTTTTCTTTCCATAAGACCACAAAACAATATATCTGACTTTTTTAATGTTAGTGCCATTGTTTCTCTCGGTTGCCTACCTACCATTATTACATTATCTAAGTCTTCTTTTTTAATTATATTTTCTAATACCTCTTTTTCACTACCACTGCCTACTACTACTAATTTAAGTTCATTTATATCCTTTAAATATTTTGCTGATTCAACAAATGTGGGTAATCCTTCACTTTTAGATAGTGAGCCTGTATAAGTTACACAAAAGTTATTATCTAATGTATCCTTCAATTTTTCATCTAATATTTCATCACCTAGTTGACTATTTTTATCAAATTCATCTATATCTAATCCATGGGGTATATAATGAACTTTGTTTTTATCGATTCCAAATTTTTCTTCCATATATTCATAAGCAAATGGTGCTGTAGTAATTATTCCATCAGCTAGTCCATAATATTTTCTTTCTAATGACTCAAAGTAAGAAAATACAGCTTTCCTAGTGATTCCTGAAAAGTCTTCATACATACTAAGTGGCCACAAATCTCTTACTTCTACAATGAATTTAGCATTATATTTTTTAGCAAGTTTATATCCCGAAATCCAAGCTAGTGGATGAACTGAAGAAGCTATAATTACATCCGGTCTTCCGTTAAAGTCATCATATTTACTTGCTTTATTTTTATAGTCAATATAGTTCATAAATCTTCCAATTGTATTTGTATAAGCTGGTTTTGTTTTGAATCTAATAAAATCAAAATTATTATTAAACTTTGTATACTTTATTTCTTCATCTACTTTATATTTCTTTTTACCATTATCATAAGAAGACGCCAATACAGTGGTATTATGCCCTTGCTTTGAAAAATACTTAGCTATTTCATAATGTCTGCCTCCTCCACCTACATCAGGAGCATCTGCATGATGATTTAAGATTACGATATTATATTTTTTTAGAGTTTCCATTAGTCCTTCACCTACTTTACTTATTTAGAAAGCATAATTCCTACTTGTAAAACTGTAGATCTGCTTGGTTAAGTTATTGTAACTTAGCAATCCTCGAAATTTTATCAAGTATATAAACATCTTCTACAAGTTCATTTTCTGGTTTTTCTTTTGTAATTTTATTGATTTTATATTCAATTTGTTTTAACTCAGCTTCTTTTTTCTTTGATAAAGCTTTGTCTATTTTGGAAACACCCAGGCCAGCTAAAGTAGCACCCATTGAAATTAATGGTGGTAATATGGGTATAAGCCCTGAGCCACCTAGAAAATATTTTAAACATTTCCATCTTTCTTTGCCTGGTATTTCTGCAATATCACATATGAGTGTATTGTAATCAGAAATTTTCTCCCTGCGTTCCTTTTCATCCATATATTCAAGTTTGCTTAATATATTTACAAGTCCAGTTTCTGTGTCATATTTCTCTGCTCTTTCTGCAAATTTAGTGATACTTATTGTATTATCAATTCTCAGGAAATTAATATAGTTATTTTCCCTCTGATTTATTTCAGTTACCTTTTTAATCTGTTCTGTTTCCTTTAGTGACGAATAGTAATAGCTATTTAATAAACCTGCAAGAATCATGGACACCCCACTATCAGAATATTTGCTTCCATCTGTTTCTTCACTGAAAGGGAAGTATGTTGCCTGCAATGCAGTTGCTATATGTATATTACTAGAATTAACCGTAAATTCAAAAGAAAGTTCATTGGTCTCTTCTAAGGAACGTATCTTATCCTCTATTACCCTATTAACTCCAAAATTGCTTATTGCTAGCGGACTATGTTGATTCAACATCCTAAAGCTTTCAAGTTTTGCTCTTAGTGGCCATGATATGATTTTAGCCATCTGAATTGCATTTTCATCTTCCATGTTTATTAGGTGGGAATGCATCTCCAATAATATTTCCCTATATTCTGGAAAATTCGCAAAATAAGATTTCTCGACTTCTGTCATATAACAAGCCATCAGAGCATTTATACCTCTTTTACTAATTACTGAATTATTTTTATGTTTATATGCTTCCATGACAAGATCCCTATCATAAAGGGATTCAGTATTAGGCAGTAAAAAAACTAATTTTTCCCTCTCCACTAACTCAATCAATTCAT
>CAZPWO010000161.1:0-4388 GCA_964590525.1 uncultured Herbinix sp.
GATACTACTATTTTGTCAAATGATATAGCGATTATGTCTTCTTTTGGAACCATTATTTGGTCGTCTCCGCTTCCAAAGTAGACCCTTAGTTCCTGGTCATAGCCATCCATCTTTTCCCTAAAGTCGTCTCCCTCTATGGTTACTATTGTAGCCCCTTCTGTGGGTCCGACATTTGGGATTACTCCTGTGATCTTTAGATTTATACTCTCTGGTTTTGTAAATCTAATCTTTATAGGATTCGAACTTGCAGAGCCGCCGTCTTGGTTTTGTACTCTTAGCTCATTGTCTGTATCTATATACTTGTCATCTACTGCTGGCATGGTAAATACTAGCATAGTGGATTTGGATTCATCGGCTGGGAAATATTCTATAGCTTCACCACTTATCTCCTTACCTGCTATATTTATAATCGCAGGTTTTCTAAAGTCCTCTCCTATTACCTTGATGACATTGCCGCCTGTGCTGTTTACTTCTACTATGGTTCTTGAAGGATCTATTTCTTCTTCCTTTTCATTGTCCTTTAATATATTGGTGATCCTTGGATCACTATCTGGATTCTTGTATGTGAACTTTGCCTTGGCATTGCCACCATCAGGATTTATAACGGTCAAGTCAACCTCTCCAATGCTGTAATACGCTGGGGTTATGACCATGATATGGGTTGAATTCTCAAGTCTAGCATCTGGTGAATAGCCCCTATCTACCCTAAGTCTTTTGGTTTGATTGGCACCTTCTATTTTTTCTAGAGATATCCTTATATATTCAAATGAATCATAATTGTTTCCATTTGCATCCTTTAAACTATCTACTGGCAGGAATACCTCTCCGTTATCATAGTCCACATCTTCTAAGGTGTATTTTATTTCATTGTCTCTTCCTTTGTTTTTTGTAATAGCAAAGTCAAGCTTTGCACTACCTCCACTTGCGTCATACCAAACTTCAAAGTCTCCTACTTGGACCTTGGTCTTTCCATCTCTCATTTTCCCAGAGTTTTCAGGTGCATCTATCTTAATGGTCTTGTTTGAGATTTTTGTATCGCTTTCATTTCCAAACTGTACTTTTTGCATGGTTTTTTGGTCTATTCCGCCTAAGTCATTTATTATATTAAAGGTGCCTTCTGCAAATCCACTCCCGTGTATTTCAACCTCATCATTGCCTTGCTTTTTACCCGTAGCCAAGATAACATCATCTATCTTTGGATTTGTGGATTTATAGGTGTATTTCAATTTATTTGAAACCCCATAGTCATTGTTTACTAGATAGACATCTACTTGGCCCTTTTCACCCTTTGGAGTTTCTACTTCTATTGTAGTGGATGTAAAACTTATGATTTCTGCCTTTTCTCCTCCAAAGTATATCTTGGGAAGAATTGGTCTAAGGATTTTTTCATAGTCCTTTTGCTTTTCTGGTTTCTTGAGTTCGTTGTATCTGTCCCTTATATCCTTATCTGTCCAGTATCTAAAGTCATCCCATGTACCGTTTCCATTTAGGTCTGTAAAGTATTCTCCCGGATCATACCTTCCATTGTTGTTTTCATCCTTATAGGGCTCAAAGTATCTAAAGCCTGAACCTTCGATGGTTACAGTTTGACCCCCTGCAGCACTTCCATCTGCTGGTATTAGCTTATCCAACTTGGGATGGGAGATGGGGATTACATAGGTAAATCCATCTTCCGCACTGGCACTACCTCCATCAGGGTTTAATACTACTAGATTGACGCTTTTTCTATCCGTATCTGTTTCGCTTGCCAGGTCTCCTGGATAGGGTGGTACCTTTACTGTAAGCCTTGTACCGTCTATTGATACTTCTATATCTGCTTTGGGGACTACTGCATTTCCTATGATCACAGAGGTCTTTGCATCTCCACCATTATCTAGAAATCCTGTTCCCTTGATTGTGATATAGTAGTTTCCATCAACAGAACCTTCTTTTGGATTTATATCTATTATTGTGGGATTGTAATCTGGTTGAAATGAATAATAAAATCCCTTGTTGCCAAGCTTTGAGTCTTTTTTGGTATCAGGATTTATTACTGTCAAATCATAATACCCCTCCCTTGGCATTGGTGGAACTGTAAATATAAGTTCTCCATTGGATAGGACCTTGACCCTATTACCTATGATTTGATTGTCTTTTTTGCTGATTTCATCTCTTCCTACTAAATACGGTGTTTTGAAAGCTAGGGTTTTGCCATCTAGAATCAAGCTTTGAACCGTATCTCCATCCACGATTTCTTTCCTTATTTCAAAGTCTTTTAGGTTCCCATCCCTTATAGCTACTATATCACCTATACCTTTGTCAAGTATATATACTTTCTTGTCTCCATCGCTAAGTTCTATCTTACCTGTTCTTGTATTGTAAAATATTGAATAATAATCACCAGTTTTACCCTGGTCTTCAAGGATTATACTGTGGTAATAATCTGATAGTTTTAGTTCTTTGCTTACCTCATCTACTTTTATTATATCTTCAGCTGTCTTATAAGATTGAAGGCCTATTTTGCCATTCAGCATATAATAATCATTTATATCTGTATCTCCAAGGAGCACTCTAGTACCGATAAGCTTGTATATTCCCATTCCATCTAAATTCGCTACTAGTGGATTGGGTGGTACAAAGTTTTCACCAATTACTGTGACCATGGTATTGGCACTACCCTTTTGGGGATTAAAATCTGTTAACTTTATATTTGTGTAGGTCTTTACATATATAAAGTCATCATAAGCCGCTATTCCGCCTTCTTCATTTTGCACTATTATTTGATATTTACCCTCTGGTTTTCTTGGTGCATCAAATGTGATTTGTGTGCCAGTACCATTTCTCTTGGCGGTTTTTATTTCTTCTCCGTCAAGATAGACCTTGACCCCTTCTCCAAAGTTTCCACCTTGGATGACTACATCTTTTTCACCATCTGTGGTGACTATATTTGGTTCTATGGATATGATATTTGGGGTTTTGTCGGAGGTGATGGCTACAAATCTTATGTTGCCCTCACCAAATAGTCCCAAGTGATCATCCGGATTCTCATTAGTTATGTTTTTATCGTTTCGTATAGGATTGGTAATTTTCAATCTGCTTATTTGGTTTAATATTCCTTCATCTATCTTTATGCCTGAAGGGATTTTGATAGAGATTTTTGTTCCTGGAGCGTCCGCTTCAGTTCCCTCTACTAAATTGCCATTTTTATCAAGGATTTTTATATCATCGCTTGATAGGGCTATTCTTTCGACGCCATTTGTGGTGGTATCTGCTGTTATATTGGGATCAAGTATTACTTGCCCACCCAAGTCTATGACTGGTCTCTTAAATTTTATTTCTTCTGTTGTTTCGTCTTTATATCTATATTTAAAGAAGTTTTTACCTGATATATGGAGTTCTAATCCTGATACTATTTCACCATTTGAATCTACCGGTATATTTTGCGGCACTATAGATGTTATCTCTGGTTTAAAGTTTATCATGTCAAATTCGAATTTGCCCTTTAACCATTTTCCTGTTTCATTTGTTATGTGTGGCTTATCCATACCCTCATATTCAATGCTTGTCTCTACATTTATGGTGACTTCTTTTTTCCTGCTCTCACCCTCTGGTATGTTAACTGATGGAACCCTTACCTCCAATTTATCAAGATCATTTGTAAAGGATGACCCCTCCCTAAAGGTAGCCTTTCCTCCTACAAACACAGTTATTTTCCTAGTAATCTTCTTTACATTGACCCCTTCCTCTCCTCCTATAAGCTTGTATTTACCTATGATGCCACTGCCATCCTTTGGCTCATAAGTAACTTCGAGTATATTTGAGGTTGATTCTATGGGTTTTCCAGCATTTATGACAATTTCACTGTTGTCATTGGGTAGAAATACACTGGGACTCATGGATCCTATATTCTTACCCTGAATGGTTGTATCCTTGCCTGATTCGGGTCCCCTGCTAGGATCGACATCTTCTATCATGATGGTATCTTTTGTGTCTACCACAGTAAACATATCATCAAGTTGCCTGACATTTGTAATCTTGCCAGCAGGATTTGTTCCTTCATTTACATTGTTGGTCAAAATTACGTAGTACTTAACACCTGTATTCAGGCCCTCCGGAACCTTTACGGTAAATACATCTAATGTGGGGTTTAAATCTGTGTCCTTTTCCCTTTCTACATTTTGAGTATAGGTTTCATTTGTACCCATGTTTTTTGTTGTATATGCGTCTGTTCCATCTACCTCTTTTAGGAAAAATACGCTCATATCCTTGGTTTGAAGCAGTTCCTTTCCTATTATCTTTAGCACCGTACCCTTGGGTCCTTGATTGGGAACTATGGTTATTTGATCGCTTACATCTAATTTTCCATGAACAGTAAATAGGTCTGGATAATTATCTATTAATGTAAGTGG
>CAZPWO010000162.1:0-4379 GCA_964590525.1 uncultured Herbinix sp.
AGATGTTTACCAGATAGAATTATTGATAATCTTGAAGCAATAAAATTATTTTTAAATGTAAAAAACACTGCTTTCATTATTGGAGCTGACCCAAGAATTGTAAGACATGCTATTGAGTACAGATATAGAGATAAGATAGTTGATATAAATGCAGAGAATAAAAACGTAAGAGTTGTTGATGACTATCTTGAAAAGCTTATTCAAATCCCATACAACCTTCCCAAACTATCCGACTCTGAAGTTGAAACTTACATTACATTGTTGTTTTGTGAAAAAGACTTAGATCCTGAGGATTTCAATAAGACATTGGATGCTTTTAAAATATTTAGAGAAAATGATAGATATTCAGTCTTTAATTTTTCTAGAGTCAAAGAGGCATTACAAGATAATTCTAAAACCAAAGATTTGGAAGACAATGTCTCTCTTATTGCAAGATTATCACCAATAATTTCAACCAGCTTGTATGGTAATCCGCGACAAATAAAACGCTTTTTAAATACGTTTATGTTAAGGAAAAAACTTGCAACTATTGCAAAAATTACTGATTTCAAAGATCATATATTGGCAAAACTAATGATTTTAGAATATGCTGAACCCACTCTATTTGAAGAGCTATACAATTGGCAAATATCTAATCAAGGTATAGCTGAAGAGATTGATGAGTTGGAAAAAGTATGTATCGATAAATCTATTGATGAACTAGAAACACTTAAAGCCCATAAAGAGTGGGATAAACCTAAGGTTATTAACTGGTTGTCTAGCGAACCATTCCTTGCTAATGTTGACCTTAGAGACTATTTTTGGATATCAAGGGATAAATTATCTTCAATGCAAAGCGGCCTGCTTATTCCACCAAAAGTAAGAGCTCTTATGCAGGAGTTAGAACCTGCAGAAATGCCTGAAAAGTTAACGATAAGATTAATTAATAATAAATTGAAAATATTTGACACAAATGAGCGAACAGCATTTTTCAACTTATTGAAACAACGAATTATTACAGGACCTGAACAAAAACGGTTTTATGATATATTTAATATAGCGTTAAAAGAAGGGCTTGGCTGCAAATCTTTTTATATAGATGCTCTTCAAAATGTAGGAACTAAATTACCACCCGCTATAAGAGAAAGTTTAAAAAGAAGTCTCAAGGATTATCCCGAATTTGAAGAATTTGTAGAATGAAAAAAAATATAATCTAATGGGGACATCAAAAGCGTACGGAGGTATTACTGGAGAGCCAAACTGGTCGCAATTAAGCGATAGTATTACAAGAGCATGTGATACAGGAGACATACCAGAATATAAACTTAGCAGGGTTACTTCTAATTTTGTCAAACTAATAGGAGGCTCCAACAAAGGAGGCAGAGGAGGCTCTAAAATTTCAGGCAGAGCAGGTATTAGTACTGCACAAAAATTAGGGGGCTTTTTAAGTGATGTAAAGTCTAGCGGATTAAAAGTTGCATTATCGGCTATTGGATTCGAAACTTCTGATTCCACAAGGGTTGATGATACTATAAACTTCCTGTTAGAATTTTGTGCAGGTGTAGCTTCTTCATTAGATGAAAGTGCTGCTAAGGCAGCAGAAAGGACACTACTTGATGAAATAAAAAGCGAAGCAGAAAATTTTGAAGAGTTAGCAACGAATTTTGAAGAAACTTTAGAAGATTATGGTGTCGAAGAGCTTTTGATAAGATATTATGCTTACTATGTTTACGAACACCTTTCAATTGGTTTTTATGAAAAATTAATAAAGGGGAAAGGTAGTGATAAAACGTCTAATCTCTATAAACAATTAAAATATTTTCTTTTAGAAAAAGTGAAAAACATATCGCTAAATAGGAATTTGAGCAAAATTATATGGAATAGTAGAGATGGAGAAGATTTAGTAAAGAATATTTTTGAAGACACACTTAAAGCATTTGAAGGATATGAAGGTTAAAATTATTTTACCCCCAGCTGACGGAAGAGGAAAATTTTCTGAGATGAAATTAGCATACAAGGGTACGGAAAATGAAAACTATACTTCTGTGTTATTAAATATTGATTTTTCAAACATCTGGAAATTTACCAATCAAAGAAATGGTATCCAATTTGATTTATTTTTGATTGGATGCTATGTTTATGGTATTGATGTTTTGTTGCCAAGAGATGTGTACTCACCCAATAAATGGTCAAGAGAAATTGATGCTGAATTCCCTGTAGAGTCACCAGAAACATTTGAGAATGGTAGAAAAGAACTAGAACATTTACTCTCATTCCTGACAGGTGATCAATGGAGTATTTCATTTGTAGAAAGAAAAACAACTTTGCTATATGATTTAAAACCCAACATGAAAGTTTTTTCTAAAAGAGAGAGAGAATCATTCAGTAAAGTTAGTTTGTTCTCGGGTGGTTTAGATTCTCTTATAGGTGTTATTGATCACCTATCCTGTTCAAATGAAAAAATGGTCTTGGTTTCACATTATGATGCAACATTCAAAGGGGCAAAGATTGATCAAAAGAGAATTCATGATGTTTTAAAGAAAAAACTTCCTAACTATCATTTTATTCAAACAAGAGTAGATGTAGCAAACACTGATACCAATGGTAATAAAAGAAGAAATGAAACATCGTTAAGAAGCAGGTCTTTTTTATTTATTTGTATGGCTACTTTTATAGCTAGTTCAATTGATAATGATAAAAAAATTTTAATTCCTGAAAATGGGACCATATCTTTAAATCATCCTTTAACAGCATCAAGAAGGAGTAGCTGTAGTACCCGAACTGCACACCCTCATTATCTAAGAATGATTGATTCTTTTTTCAACAAACTGGGTCTAAATCACAAAGTAGTAAATGAGTATGAATTAAAGACAAAGGGAGAAATGCTATCAGACTGTAATAATATGAACATATTGCTATCAACTTACAAACTCTCCAACTCATGTGCTAAAAGAGGACACACAAGATATTGGGATGATAGAAAAGCATTACAGTGTGGCGTTTGCATGCCCTGTATATATAGAAGAGTGGCATTGCATTCTATTGGTCTTGACGATGAAACAGTAGGAACTGATATCTTTAATCCTGTTAGACGAACAATAGAGAGTATTCAGGAAGTATCTGCATTTTTAGATTATATGAAAACTTCTTTCACAATTTCTGATATTGAGAAAAATCTCTTGATTAATGGGTCGTTGCCTTTAAGCATGACTAATCAATATGCAAAAGTAGTATTTAGGACTAAGGAGCAAATTACTAATTGGATTATAGATAAAGGTTCTGATGAAATAAAAAAATTACTAGATATATTATGATAGATGTCCATTGTCATTTTGATATGGCAAAAGTTCCTGAAAAGTATACTTTAAATAATGAAAGGGAAAAAATAGTCACTATAGGTATGACAAATTTGCCCAGACATTTTCAAATGGGTTTTCATCAAGTTCGAAAATATAAATATATTAGATTAGCACTAGGCTTACATCCTCTACTTGCAGAGGAACACCACAAAGAATATTCCAGGTTCAAAGAGTGTATTGATAAAACATCTTACATCGGTGAAGTTGGATTAGATTTTTCAAGGGATGGTTATCATACAAAGGAAATGCAGATTAAAAGCTTCGAATTCATCCTAGACAACGTGAAAGATAGAAATAAGATTCTTAGTGTACATTCAAGAAAAGCCGAAAATGAAATACTCGAACTTCTTCTAGATAGAGAAATTAAAAATGTAGTTTTTCATTGGTATTCGGGACCTCTAAGTGTTTTGAATAGAATTGTTGATTCAGGATATTTGTTTTCTATCAATTCTGCAATGATAAAATCTCAGAATGGTAGAAGAATAATTGGTGAAATTCCTAAAAAATTAATCTTAACCGAAACAGATTATCCCTATATAAGTAATAGCAGTATCACCTCCACTCAAATATATTTATCAAATATTTGGAATATGTCAACAGAAGAGGTAGATAAAACAATCGATGGGAACTTTATGCGTGTTGTAAAGGGGCTTAAATGATTTTAATAATCACACAAGCCCCTCGGATTAGCGTAAGCTCCTATTTATGTAAAAGCTTGATTTAAAGGGTAGCTTCGTTTTTTATAGAGTTACTTTGAAGCGACATAGCCACCACCTTAAAACTTAGATAAAAAACAATCAGCTATAAAATTAACCGATAATATGTCTAATGGTGAAGCTGCTTTTAAAGATTTATCTACTTATGATAATAACTTAAGAATAAGGTGTCACGAGACTTACATAGATGATATAACAGACCTGAGACACAATGACTATTTATTTATATACTGTTTTTGCTTTGATAGATGCTACTTTAGGTTTTATAGAAGAGTAAGTTTTATAAACAAGGTTCTATATAGGCAATATTTTGTTTAGTGTAATA
>CAZPWO010000163.1:0-4348 GCA_964590525.1 uncultured Herbinix sp.
TCGCTGTTATTACTGCCAAAGGCATTCCAGCTGTTCCACCCCATTGTAGGGAGTAGACCCTGTTTTTTGTTCAAAAGAACCTCTCCGTTAGAGAAAGCAGGAAACATGTAGCTTGGATCCTTAATCTCATCTGGTGCTGTTCTTGATGTTCTTCTTCCCGATACTGGAGTATCACTCCTGTGGGAATCAATTTTCTTGTCCATTATATAGCCTCCTTGTGTTTGGCTTTTCCCCTACCTTTATCATCCCTAAAAATAGATGTTTTGTCAATGGTTTATGGGATATTATATTTCATCTTCCCGTAAGCGATATATAATAAACTTATCCTTCTTATCAATTGCTCCTGGAAACTTAACTTTATTAATAATTGTAAAAGGAGTCTTGTTTTTAAGAAAGACTTTATACTCAGAAACTGGATAGAATAGAATTAAATCAACTGTCCTTTCATGCTCACTTACAGATTGCAATATATTATTAACTACTTTTCTAAATATTTGCACTGAGAATGGATTAAAGAAATAAAAAAGATTGTCCGCCTTATCTACCTTATAATTCTCTGCCAAACCATACTCAAACTTAATAGGTGCTTGAATATGATTAGCTTTTTGCATGTAAGAATCCTTATTATCAAGTGCTTCATCAAATGTTAGATCATTAACTTCTATCCCTGTTACAGGTATATGGAAGCGGTTATGTATGTAAAATGCTACCCTACCTCTGCCACAGCCATAGTCTACAAGCTGGTCAGTAGGGTTTACTTTATAATTTTTGAAAAACTTTTTTAAAGCCTTATATGGTGTTGCCTCATAACGATTATAATGTGTTTTTCTGTCCTTCCACTCTCTTATACCTACTGTTCTAATTCCAAGTAATTTATCATGCTTTTTCTCTCTCAATTAAATCCACCTTTTTCCCTTTCCTATGGGTATCTTAGATAGAATAGGTACCATTACTGCTGCAACAAATCCCCCAGAGAACCCATTATTATAAAGATTCATGCCTGCATTGACAAAAGATATATTAGTAGCAAACATTATATGTAGACCTCCTGCTATAACCCCTGCTACTATACCATATCGGCCACTTATAGGAGCTAAGGTGGTTCCAAATAGTGCAGCTAGTACAGCGGAAGTTGAATTTATATCGTGAACACTAAATTTTGCTACAAGAAAAACTCCAATCAAAATAGGAAATACATTCTTAATATGCTTGCCAGCAGCCCCAAAACCTGCAATAGTAAATATCCCACATATGGTTGGGCCATTTAACTGACCACCAACTAGGAGAACATATGCAGTAGCCATAGCTCCAAGAAGAGCCATATTAATAAAGACTAGGCCTTGCTGATATGTTTCAAGAAAGTCATCCCTGCCTTTACCAGACTCCTTTAATAATTCTCCATACCCTCTTAAGGACCATTTATTTTTCTTCATTCCCATAAATAGCATAGTAGCAAAAAGGGTAAAAAGAAAGATAGTCAACTGTCTATTGTTTCCATTGGAGACCAAATATACTGTATTAACTTCTATACCAAAACTTCTAAATAAAGCCATAAAGAAAGTCGCTATAATTCCTGCTGTAAAACCAATATTATAAAGGCTAAAGCCCTTGTGAAATTCCTTAAAATGTTCGCCCAATACCGGTAGTAAAAGTCCTGATAAAAAACCTGCTAGATTCCCCAGTAGAATTCCTAAATAAAGTGGTAGACCAAAATTAAAGGTCACTTCACTAACTATAGGGCCCAAAGCTGTCCCAAATAAGGCAATGGCAACATACTGATTAAAGGGGGTTTTGCTAAGTTTACAGTAAACTATTACCCCCATAACAATAGAAAATGAATTATATAAATTCTTACCAAAAAGAGAAAAGCCTGCTAGGGTGAAAATCGCTGCAAGCAGTAGCCCGTTAATCTTAGCTTTACTTATCATTATTATTACAATTGCATGTATAACCATTATAGATGCATTTACCAGGCTAGCTCCTATATTAGCAATTTCAAAATAATCTGTAATCAAATTGGCTGGCGAACTTAGGATAATTAAATTTCCATGCCAAATTTCAGAAGGACTATTATATAAAAATCCTGTAGCAAACAAAACAAGGGCAAAGAAAATAAAATAAAAACAAATCTTATTATCTGTAATTAAAGACTCCTTTTTACTTCCTTTTGTAAAAATGGTTTTTCTTAGCTTGTCTGTAAATCTCCACATAATTTCACCTTTTAGCTATGCTAAGTAATTCTTCCTTGAAAATCTGTCCTATTAATAATAACATAATATGCTTAATAAAAAAGATGAAATCCCATTTAAAGACCAATCCAAAGTGAAAATTCGAGATTAATATCCACTATAAGATGCTATATCCCAAGGGGTTATTAAGCCTAATATTTTTTCATTATCTTTACCATTTTCAGTTATAAAAACAGCCCCTAATCTTTTTTCATCCTTATATTCATCTTGAAATATATCATCAATTTCTATAACACTTGTTTCCCTATTAACAAAAATAAATCTTTCACTTGTATGTCTATCAATAGGTATAAATTCTCTAAACTCACTAATTTTTGTGCTTTCCTCAATTTTAATCAAATGTTTTTGTGCAATATAAGAGAATACCGCATTCTCACTAAAGATACCTACTAATTTATTATTTTCTATTACTGGAACATGGGAATACATATTCTCTTTCATTATGTCTATTACCTCAAAAGCGTTTGAATTAAGGCTGGTTTTATATATTTTCCCATTTGGTATAGACATGCTATTAATTGCTAAGGGTGGATTAATAACTTGTTCTAAAAATTCTTCATATTTTTTCACTACAATGTCATGAGGTTCTGCTATTGTTCTAGAGTCATTATCTTTAGGATTATGAACAATTGCATTCCTTAGTTTAGCAAATTGTTTTAATATTTCAGAATGTCTTTTAAATAAAACATCACCTTTACCTACCATGGTATCTATTAATGATGTATGACTTTCATAATAATCTTTATCCGAATATCTTCTCATGTGTTTATCTAATCTGTTATAGGTATTTATAAACCTTTCTGAATTGCATAGTTTGTTGTCCAATGTAATTCCTCCCTTTATATGTTTATACCATTATATAACAAGTACAGACGGTTTTGTATATGAAATTATTAATAGTATATATTAATAATTAAGTAATAGAATCTTTGATTTATAAATAGATTCAGAATTGAGTAATTTGTATTTTTTTATTTTATTTAGGAAATGATATAATTGAAAAGTTAAACATCACCTAAATAATAGACAGTTGATGAATAATGGCATTTTTTCTTGTATCTTTAGCCATTTTGTATTATACTTAGGTGATGTTAAAAAGACTTATAATTTACTTTATACAGAAAGAGAGAATGATAATATGGGTAAGAAAATTTCAATTATTGGTGCTGGTAACGTAGGCGCTACAATTGCTTATACATTAACTATGGATGGAATGGCTTCCGAAATTGTTCTAGTTGATGTTAATGAGGATAAGGCTAAAGGAGAAGCTCTAGATATAATACAGGGTACTCCATTTTGCCCTCCAGTAGATATCTATGCTGGTGGTTATTCAGAGATTGTTGATTCAGACATTGTGGTTATTACTTCAGGTATACCTAGGAAAGAAGGCCAGTCCAGGTTGGATTTAGCACAAACTAATGTGAATCTTATGAAAAAGATGGGTCCAGAACTTGTAAAACATGCTCCTAATGCTATATATGTCGTTGTAAGTAATCCTGTTGACATTATGACCTATACTTTAATAAAATCAACAGGTTTACCAGAAAATCAGGTAATTGGTTCTGGTGCTGTGCTGGATTCTGCAAGACTTCGTTCAAGTATCTCCGAAAGTTTAGATGTAAATCCTAAAAACGTTCATGCTTATGTATTTGGTGAGCACGGAGATTCATCATTTGTACCTTGGTCTTTAGCTACTATTTCTGGCATGCCTCTTGAAGATTTTTATAAAGAAAAACGAAAGACCGATCCATCTTTCGCTGATATTGATCTTGATAGTTATGAAGAAAACGTACGTACTTCTGGCTCAAAAATAATCAAGAAAAAAGGTGCTACCTATTATGCGATTGCTATGTCTGTTCGTAGAATCTGCGATTGTATCATACGTGATACAAATTCTATACTTCCAGTTTCTGGTATGATTCATGATAGATATGGCGTGGATGATGTTTGCTTAAGTCTTCCTTTCGTTGTAAACAAAAATGGAATAGTATATGCTGTTTCACCGGAAATAACACCTGAAGAAGAAGAAAAACTTAGACACAGCTATAATGTTATAAAAGAAATGACTGATTCTTTGGATATCTAATAGTATTTTCTTT
>CAZPWO010000164.1:0-4328 GCA_964590525.1 uncultured Herbinix sp.
CAGTAATCTAAGTTTGACATAATTACGCCTCCTTTCTGAAAACTATTAAGCTATTTCTTTATATTGTAAACGAAGGTCTAGATTAAATCAATAAAAATAATGTTGATATTTTTCTTCTTAAGTAGACAAGATAGATAAGCAAAATCTGTTTAAGGAGTTTTTTGTACTTTTACTTATAGGGGAATTTCATTTGTCCTATGGAAACTTTTAAGGTATACTAAAATATGAACTATATATTAAAAAGTAATCAGAGAAAGTTGGGAAGAAATGTCTAAAAGTTTGTTCGTAGCTGAGAAGCCTAGTGTGGCTAATGATTTTGCCAAGGCTTTGAAGATATCTGCCAGAAAAAGAGATGGATATATTGAAGGAAATAACACAATTATTACATGGTGTGTTGGACACCTTGTAACTATGAGTTATCCGGATGCATATGACCCATCATTAAAAAAATGGAGTATGAATACCCTACCATTTCTTCCAAAAGAGTTTAAGTATGAAGTGATTCCCAATGTTAGTAAGCAATTTAACATTGTTAAAGGACTGCTTAACAGAGAAGATGTGGAGACGATTTATGTATGCACTGACTCTGGACGAGAAGGAGAATATATATATCGTTTAGTAGACCAAATGGCAGAAGTTTCAAAGAATAAAAAGAAAAAAAGGATTTGGATTGATTCCCAAACAGAAGACGAGATCCTAAGAGGGATTCGAGAAGCAAAACCATTATCCGAATACGATAATTTATCAGAAGCTGCCTACCTAAGAGCAAAAGAAGATTATCTAATGGGTATTAATTTTTCAAGAGTTCTATCTGTCAAATATGGAAAAGGATTAAATGACTTTTTAAAAAGTGAAAAGTGGTCAGCTATTTCCGTAGGAAGGGTAATGACCTGCGTTCTTGGAATGGTGGTAAAGCGGGAGAGGGAGTTTAGAGATTTTGTTAAGACACCTTTCTTTCGTATCGTTGCAAACATGGATGTATCAGGCCAAGAGCTTACAAGTGAATTTAAAGCGGTGGAAGGGTCAAAGTATTTTGCTTCACCACTATTACATAATGATATTGGCTTTTTAGACAAGGCCAATGGGATGAAATTTATAAGTGATTTAGCCGGAGACTACCCAAAAATCAATGTAGATGGCAGTTGGGAAAGCTTTAAAACCCAAGAAAATTCCCAAGGATTAATGGCTGAAGTGACCCAGGTTAATAAAAGAAAGGAAAGAAAGAATCCACCTTTATTATTTAACCTAGCAGAGCTACAAAATGATTGCTCAAAGATGTTTAAGATAAGTCCTGATGAAACCCTAAAGGTTGCCCAGGAACTTTATGAGAAAAAGTTGATAACCTATCCAAGAACTGATGCAAGGGTATTATCAACATCAGTTGCAAAAGAAATATCAAAACATATTCGAGGAGTATCCTCCATAGGAAAGTTTAAAGAATTTACTGATGAAATACTAGCAAATGGCACTTATAAAAAGCTAGGGAAAAGGTATGTTGATGATAGTAAGGTAACAGACCATTACGCTATTATACCAACAGGGCAAGGGCTGTCAGCCCTAAACAGTGTGTCCCGCTTATCTGCAAAGATATATGAACTTATTGTTAGAAGGTTTCTAAGTGTGTTCTATCCAGCTGCGGTGTATCGTAGGGTGCAAATTACATTTCAGATTGACAGTGAGCAGTTTTTCTCTTCATATCGGGGCTTAGAAGATGAGGGATATCTTAAAGTGGCAAAAGTTCCAAAGAAAGAAGATAAACAAGAAGGTGAAGCTGATAAGGAGGACGGGGAAGAGGAAGATGCCGATGAAAACATTCTAGAATTTGTTATGAAATTAAAGAAAGGCATCCAAGTTCCTGTCCAGACAATGGATATGAAAGCAGGAGAAACCTCACCACCAAAAAGATACAGTTCTGGTACCTTGATTTTGGCAATGGAGAATGCAGGTCAGTTAATTGAGGATGAAGAATTAAGGGCCCAGATCAGGGGAAGTGGGATAGGCACTAGTGCTACAAGGTCTGAGATCCTAAGTAAATTAGTTAAAATATCTTATCTTCAACTTAATAAAAAGACTCAGATTATAAGTCCTGACTTAAAAGGCGAGCTTATATATGAAGTGGTTAATATGTCTATTAGCTCCTTGCTAAACCCTGAACTTACAGCAAGTTGGGAGAAGGGTCTTACCTATGTTGCCGAAGGAAGTATTACTACAGAAGACTACATGAAGAAGCTGGACGGCTTTGTTAGAAGAAGGGTAAACGGTGTAAAAGGTCTTAATAATCAAGCTGCTTTAAATAAAGCTTTTAGAAAAATCGCCTCATATTATAAATGATTTGATAATATTTAATATATAAGAATATAAATACTATAATAGATTGGAGAATGGATTATGAAAGAAAAGTTAATGACCAACAATTTATTAGACTTAAGCCAGACAATTGCCTCGGATATATTTGCCGGAAGTGATTACCCCTGGGAAGTTTTATTAAAGATCAAGGAAGAGATTCTTAAAATTGGACCAAGCTTGCCTAAGGATGAGTACATAAAGCAAGGGGAAGATGTATGGATTGCTAAATCAGCAACTGTGGCTCCTTCAGCATTCATTAATGGGCCAGCTATTATTGGTAAAAACACAGAGATAAGACACTGTGCATATATAAGAGGGTCTGTAATTGTTGGAGATGGAGTTGTAGTAGGTAATTCCACAGAACTAAAAAATGTTATATTATTTAATGGAGTTCAGGTGCCTCATTACAATTATGTAGGAGATTCTATATTAGGGTATAAGTCTCATATGGGAGCAGGCTCTATTACTTCTAATGTAAAATCTGATAGAAGCTTGGTAAAATTAAAAATTGAAAAAGAAGGATTAGAAACAGGTCTTAAGAAATTTGGGGCAATTATAGGAGACTTTGTTGAAGTCGGATGTAATAGTGTGCTAAATCCTGGTTGTATTATAGGTAGAGAAGCAAATATTTATCCATTATCAATGGTTAGGGGATATGTTCCTGAAAATAGCATATATAAAAAAGCAGGGGAAATTGTAACAAAAGAATAAGATTTGTATAAAATAATTAGCATAAATAGAAGAACTTTCTAGAAAAGAAGAAAATCACTAGACTTCTACGATGATTTATGCGAAAATGTGTTAAGTATATAACAAACATGTTTAATTAGAAATATTAAAACATAATGTAAGGTGAAAGGAGTTTTAGGCAATATGATTTATTCACAAGAAATAAAAAAGATGTGTACAGTAGCTCAAGGTGTAAACCATGGTGCAGCGCCTATCCCAGTGGAAGCAAATTGGGTAAAAGCTAAGGAAGTAACTGATATCTCAGGTATGACCCATGGTGTTGGCTGGTGTGCTCCGCAACAAGGGGCTAGTAAATTAACCTTGAATGTTAAGGATGGTATTATTGAAGAGGCTTTAATAGAAACTATAGGATGTTCAGGTATGACTCACTCTGCAGCAATGGCATCAGAGATTTTACCAGGCAAAACCATCCTAGAGGCATTGAACACTGACTTAGTTTGCGATGCTATTAATACAGCAATGAGAGAACTTTTCTTACAGATTGTATACGGAAGAACTCAAAGTGCATTTTCTGAAGGAGGACTTCAGGTAGGTGCAGGTTTAGAGGATCTAGGAAAGAACCTTCGTAGCCAGATAGGTACTATGTATGGTACTAAGGCAAAGGGACCTCGTTATCTTGAAATGGCTGAAGGATATATTACAGGCATTGCTCTTGATGAAGATGACGAAATCATAGGTTATCAGTATGTAGCCCTAGGAGAAATGATGGATTGTATCAAGAATGGTGATGATGCTAATGTAGCACTTGAAAAATCCAAAGGTGAGTATGGTAGAGTAGCAGATGCAGTTAAGATAATTGATCCACGAAAAGAATAATGAAGGAGGAAACATTATAATGGCTTTATTTGAATCTTATGAGAGAAGAATAGAACAGATTAATGCTGTCTTAAATGAAAACGGCATTGCATCCTTAGAAGAAGCAAAAAAGATTACTGAAGATGCAGGTCTTGATGTATATAACCAGATAAAAGGAATCCAGACAATTAGCTTTGAGAATGCTTGTTGGGCATATATTGTTGGAGCAGCAATTGCTATAAAAAAAGATGCAAGAAAGGCAGCAGATGCTGCAGAGATAATTGGTGAAGGAATACAATCTTTCTGTATTCCAGGTTCCGTAGCTGACCAAAGAAAAGTTGGTATTGGTCATGGTAACCTTGGTAAGATGCTTCTAGAAGAAGATACAGAATGCTTTGCTTTCTTAGCAGGACATGAGTCTTTTGCAGCAGCAGAAG
>CAZPWO010000165.1:0-4308 GCA_964590525.1 uncultured Herbinix sp.
GCAAGTACACTCCCTATAATTAGAAAGTAATTGTTTATGTATGGAATATCTAAAAGAGCAGATATCATTACTATTATGACAAATGATAGGCTAAGATAACTATACTTTTTATTCATTGTTTACTCCTTGCTATTAATCATTTAATAAGGCTACATTAACTTCCTTTTATTACAATACCAATCACTGCCCATCCTACGGGTCCACATGCTGCTAATGAAGCAACACCCATTGTTGCTATACCTGTACTACCACTAACTAGGGCACATGTTCCAATTGTAGTCGCAATACCACCCGCAAATGTTAGTACAGCATCATACCATGCTCCACCGTCAATTAAATTCATTTCATCATCATTTAATCCTTGAAATCCATTTACTAATACATTTTCCATCTTAAATCTCCTTCTCAATTATTATTTGTTAAACTCTTTGAAAAAGTTATATACTCTCCCTAGGTACTTTTTCATTAGTGTTTATATTAGAACTCTTATAAAAATCGCGATTTTTTATAAGAAAAGTATTATTCCTATTATAATAAGAAGATAACTTTTGTTTCCATTACTCATTATTAAGCTTAAGTTTTCTGGGATACAAGGCTCTATAAAGGATATAAAAGATAATAATTGCAACTGTTGTGACCATAGGTTGAATAAGAAACCTCTCAATCACCGTTGTATATAAGTTTCTTCTGAATATTAGCAGAAGCACCGTAATAAGAATAGGGAAATACATCCCTATATTTCTATACAGATTTGACACTTTCATAGAAACATTACAAAAAGAACATTCTAAATAAACATCTTCGTTTGAAAAAATTTCTATATCGTCTTTCATCTTTGATTTACAATTTGGACAAATCATCTTAAACATACTTTCTCCTATTCAAAACATTAGCTCAACTAATATCGTTATCATACCGCAACATATTGAGAATAAAACTATCTTTTTCCATGATTTCATAAAATTCCACCTATCTAAATACAAGGCTTAAGGACTAGCCCCATATATATAATTATCTAATATGTTCTGCCACACAAGAACTTCATAAGAACTTTGATAATAGGAAAGCTCTGCTGCTTCCTTTTCATACAAACTTTCTAAAATCTCCAATTTACTGGCTCTTTTATATTGAAACTTAATTGTGCTTGCATTATACTGGCTGTTTTTCACCTGTAAATCTTTCCATGAAACCTCCCAGGATTGATATGCCTTTTCATATGAATTAATTGCATTGTTAACATACTCTTTTATATTGTTTTCTAATTCCTCTTTTTGCAGCTTATAATACTTTACTTGAAGTTCATTTTGCTGATATGCGGTATAAGTTCCCACAGAGCCAGAATTACTGTATTCCTGGTAACTTTTTATCTGATTTTGAATTTGCTGATAGCTTGAATTGTTGCTTATAAATCTTTGACTTGTTAAGTCTATCTTGTATTCTTTTTTCTCTTGATTTATGTGTAATTTTATACTGAATTCTTCGTTTCCATTAGCTATGGCCCTTCCAAGGTTTTCTATGATGTTTTCATATGTTTTTTGATTTCCTCTAATTAGGTTTTTATTATGTAGGCTGTTAGCATCATTTGCGTCAAGTTGGGTTTCTGTTACAATACCAAATCTGTAACGTATTTTATCCACTTCATTAATTACATCTAGATAGTCTTGGTAAGCCTTGTTATAGTCCTGCTCTTCTTGATAAATTATAAGGCTGTAACATTGTTTTAAAAAATCATTCTCAAGCTTTTTTCTTGCTTCATTCTCTAATACATCTTGATACTTTACATAAAAATCTGAAATATTCTTTGTTAGATTTGATTTTGATAGGTTAGTATCTAATGTTCTTTTTGTGCCTTCATATTGTATTAGTTGCAAATCAATATTGGCTATCTGATTATCAATTTCCTCCATAAGATCTTGGATTTCTTCAGTGTCTTTTGTAAGTCTTGTATCTACAGTAGTAGCTGAACCTGTGACAGCTTGTCCATTCTGTGATGCTAATTCATCTTTATATTCATACAAGGCTTTTCTTGTGTTTTTTAATTCTTCTATGGTGTTTATCACATCTAAATATTGAGACTCAATACTTGCATGATTCTCATATGCTAACTTTCCATCTAAAGCCTGTATCCTATACTCCAACATATTTCTTCTATATGTTACACTATTGAATCTGTATATGGATAAAAGCTCTTGAAAATCGTATGTCTTATCACCTTCACCTACTATATAATAAGTATGGTATTCTATTTCATTGCCCAACACAGAATCGTAGGGCTGAAGTATCATACTAAGACATAGAGCTGTTACAAATATAGTCCTTATAATATTAAGTTTTTTCCCTAATCCGTATTTTTCTTTCATTTATCTATTCACCCATCCATAAATTTAGTTTATCAAGGACATAAACTAGAATTCTTTTGTTTTCTGTAACCATCTGTGCCTGGCAGGCCATACCTGCTTTTAGATTTCCTTCTTGCCCCTTGGAATTGTATAATTTGCTACTATCAAGTTTTGCTTCTACTAGATAATAGGCGGATCCAGAATTGTTATCTACTTTTAAATCCTTGGATATATTTACAACTGTACCAGTTAGGTAGCCATATTCTGTGTTAGGCAGGGCATAAACATTAAATTTAATCTGCATGCCTTGCTCTATTTTGCCGATATCCGAATTACTTACATATATATTTACTTTATAATCACTATCAGCTTTAGGTATTATACTTAAGACTTCTAGTCCATTTTGAAGGATATTTCCTGGGACTAAGTCCATGTTTTTGTTAATCACACCTGATCTAGTGGCTTTAACAACTGCATTTTCTATCTGTAGTTTTATCTTATCAATACTTGCTTCAAGCTCTATCTTTCTATTCTCATATGTATCTATGTTGTCAATTGTATTACTTATCTCCCTGTTTTTATATTCCAGTAGATTAATATCTACCCCTTCATCATCTAGCAAAACCTTCTCATCTTGTAGGATTAAAGATTCTCTGTTTAGCTCCAAGTTTTGAATGTTGTTATTTAGACTACTTATTATGTTGTCTAGTTCTAATATATGTTGTAATCTAAAATTATCAAGAGCAGACTTTTCCTCCTCTTTATTTCTTGCAATTAGCTCTCCCTTACTTTGTGTACTATCTTTATTCAATACTATTTCATCTATGTTTTGTTCTAAGTCTCCAATATTGGTGATAATACTGTTCATAAAACCATCTTTATAAGTGTTTATAGCTCTTTCCGCATTGTCTGCTACAACTTTAGATTGCTCTACCTCCCAAGAAGATATGGCCAGCCCTTCCAGTGCCTTATTTACTTCATAGGTCTCCTTGGCCTGTTCATATGTCATATTAAGTTCTTCTAACTTATTCTGATATTCTTTATACTGTAAGCTATAGGAAGATTCCTCTTCAAATAAATCTTCCTCTTTTTCAATAGAAGCTTTTAGTGTCCTAAGTCCTTCAAGCATTGCGCTGTAGTATTCATAAGAATTAACAAGCCCTTCATTGGTAGTAGAACTTTCTATCTCTTCCCCTGCTGCCATATATTTTTGTTCTATGGACTTATAATCACTTTGATATTTAAGAAATTTATTATAATACTCCTGGTCATCGGTTTTTTTCGAGAATAAATTATGATTTTTTTCGGTAGCTTCCTTTAATCTTTGAGTATTTTTTAGCTTACTATTTAAATCTATTAACTGATCTTTTATGGAGCTTAAATTTATCTGTCTTTCCTGGGCAGTATATGTAACATCACTTTCAGCTAATTTATAATTTAAAAGGTATGATTTTGTTTTTGTATAATATTCTTCTTCATCCTCTTTATTTTCAAAATAATTTGTTTCGTCCTCGATGGACTTTTTATATCTACCAAGCTTTTGTATTGTGTCTTCTGTATCAGATAATTGGTCTTCATAATATTTTAACTCATCAAGTAGTTCTTCATGCTCTATTATATATAGAATGTCACCCTCTTCTACCGATGAACCATCCTTTATATAGACTTCTTCCAACTTCCCACCGTATGTATTAATTACAGTTGCAACTTGGCTGTTTGGTCTGATGATTCCGTCAGACTTTACTACTATATCAATTCTACCGAAGTACATCCATGTAAGTGCAACTATTACTATGGTTAACATTGTGTAGATAAGCACTGAAAACCATGGGTTTGGTCTGGTCTCGTATAGTTCACGGCTGTCTGACATTTTATTGATATCTATTAGTATTGGTTTCATTATAAAAATCTCCTTGTGTGTTTTTTGATATAGCAGTATCATCTGAGTGTTACTTTATATTCATGTTTT
>CAZPWO010000166.1:0-4286 GCA_964590525.1 uncultured Herbinix sp.
CCTGTTTGAAAGTATGAATTTAAGAAGGCGTGCCTTAGTATTCTTTTGTCATCTTGGCCTGTAATATCCATGTATTTTTCTAGTACAATCTTATCTTCTGTTAGGGTTCCTGTCTTGTCTGTGCAGAGAATGTCCATTTCTCCAAATGTTTGTATGGAACCTAGGTTTCTAACTATTACTTTGTGTTTGGACATCTCTACTGCTCCTCTAGCTAGGGTAGAGGTCATTATGACAGGAAGCATTTCTGGAGTTAGGCCTACAGCTATACTGACTGCAAAAAGTAGGGCCTGCATCCAATCCCCTTTCACAAGTCCATTTATCAGGAAAATAATTGGTATTATAAATAGCATCATTTGTATTAGCATCTTGCTAACAGAAGTAACACCGGCTTCGAAGCTTGATGGTGCCCTCTTCCCATCAAGGGAGTCGGATATTGAGCTAAAGTAGGTGTTGACTCCTGTGTGAACTGCAATAGCTAGTGAGCTACCACTGACTATATCTGAGCCTAGAAGTGCAATGTTAGGTAGGTCTGTTAGTCCTACGCTTTCATCTTCTAGTTGGCTGGCAAAGCGTTCTATTGGCTGGGATTCTCCTGTTAGGGCTGACTGGGATATAAAGGTGTCCTTGGTTTGGATAAACCTTACGTCTGCAGGCAGCATGTCTCCAGCTGATAATTTTATTATATCTCCAGCTACTAATTGGCTAATGTCTATCTCAGTCAAGCTACCTTGGCGGTAGACATGGCAGGTATTGGCTACCATCTGTTTTAGCTGATCTGCAGCCTTATCAGAGTTTCTACTTTGTATAAATGAAACTAGAGTAGATAGAAAGACCATTAAAAGTAGTATTACAACTGTAATATAGTCCTGGTTATGGGCTATTACTACGTCTGTAATATAGGTTACTAGGGCGATGATTAGTAGGATTATGTTAAATGGATTAAATAGTGCTTCTCCTAGCCTGCTTAGTACGTTGTGCCTGGCCTTTCTTTCAAACATATTCTCACCGTATTTTTCTCTGTGTTCTTTTATTTGCTTTTCGTCTAATCCTTTTTCTGACGTATTAAATATGGCAAATAATTCTTTTGTGGATAAACTTGCATATCTACGCAGGTCTTTTTCTTTGTTTACTTTGCTTTGTGTTTGTTTTACTTTTCTAAAGATTTTCATTTGAATCTCCTCTCATCTACTTCAGGACATTCAAATGATGCCTGAAGTATTATCTAATTGTTCCCCGGGGGTGTTCGTCACTAGACATTTTTTCTCCTTTCAAAACTATGGTTATCTTTGCATAAAAAAAACTTGCCAAAGGCAAGCAAGCATAGTTATGTTATTAGTCAAAAATAGCCTGCCCTAGGCAAGCCAAAATAATAACATACGTTATGGACGTTTGAGCTTTAGCTCTGAAAAGCAATGTTGTTATACTATTCTTTACCTTGATTCGATAAAGACTGTTGGCCAACTCATAATGTCTCCATTATTTTGCGGCAATAACCCGTATCCTTTCAGTAGCCTCACCTACCTAAGGTTGATGATAGCATAGGTAGAGGGGGAGTGTCAAGGGGGGGAAATGAAGAAAAGATTAAGTTTATGTTTGCGAGGAATCTTAGTAGGATAAATATTCAACTAGTTGAGAGTGCTGATTTGTTTATTATTTCCTTATTTGCTTTTCCCTCTGATAATAGGATTCTCTCAAAAAGAGATGTATTGATTTGTCTTTTTAATTCTCTAACGGACCACTTAGAATTTATGGCTTCTTTTTCATAAAAAGATCTTTTGCTTAAATCAGATATACTTAAAAGTTCACAATAATGAGACCAACTCAATTTAACAGACAGTGTCTGTTGAATTGGATAATCATAATAAAATCTTCTCATAAACCACACCCCATCAACATTCCCTTCCACTCTCCATCAAAATTTGTTATAATATCACTAACCAGCTACACAGCAAAGGATGAATACTATGTCAGGTTATAACCTAAAAGAAGGACAATATAATAATATCCCCTTAAGCGATGACCAAATATGGTCTTCTTTTAGCTATGTTTTTTCACCTAATTCTAAAAACAATACCAGCTACAAATTCGGCTTTCTTAAATCAATACTGGACAATTTATATAATACTAACGCTGACTTAGTCCTAACTTTCGATCAACTATTCTCCAAATTTGCAGAAATCTACTGGAACCTAATTCTTAAGTATAACTTAAGACAAAGCCCAAAAAGCAAAGACAATAAGAGGACCTACATAGAGCAGATACTCTACTCAGCTAAGACAGACTACAAGATAGCTGATGGAGTACCCTTTGAACAACTGCCTAACGAATTAATCATCAAGATATCCCATGAAGTAAAGATGAAATGCAAGAGAAATGTTGTTGGAGCACTTTTTGCAGATACCAAGGGAAGATTTTATTCATTTTCAAGGAAAGAAGAATGGATTAAGATACACCCCGATGCCTATAAGTTTGCCTGTAAACATAAAGTAGCTTTAGAAAAACTTAATTATTATGAATGGGCTAAGTTTCTAGAGAAAGTAAATGATGATTCCACTGTCATTCATCTCCTTGGCAAATTAGATGAAAGTAGCAAAAGACAGAACCTATCTGTATATAGACAGATTTTATATGATGAATTTGAAAGTAAGACATGTTTTTATTGTGGCCGGTCTGTTAGTGAAGGCCGCGTTGAAGTAGACCACTTTATACCTTGGTCCTTCTTAAAAGATGATAATCTATGGAACCTGGTTTTATCATGTTCCCCATGCAACGGAGGTAAAAGTGACAAACTAGCGGATATAATTTATTTAGATAAACTAGTTAAGCGTAATGATATTATATTATTAGAATCAGATAAGAAAGATATGAAAAATTATAAAGACAAGACCCTAAGACATATATATTACTATGCTAAGATAAATGGCTATAACAAAATCTGGCGTCCAAGGAAGGTGGTTTAGATGTTAGAAGATTCTACAAGTAGATACTATGAAGATAATGCCTTGACTTATATAGAAACAACATCCAAAGCAGACCTATCCTATGAGTATAAGCTCTTTCTTAAATATTTACCCCCATCCAGCCACATTATGGACTTAGGATGCGGATCAGGACGGGATAGCCACTACTTCCTAGAACATAATTATCAGGTAGATGCCTTAGATTCATCCAAAAAGTTTTGCCAGCTTGTCCGAGAAAAACTAGCTATAAGAACGATAAACTCTAGGATTCAGGACTGGATACCAGATGTGAGATATGATGGCATCTGGGCCTGCGCTTCCCTACTGCATTTGGACCCAATTGACTTTGATAAATTCCTACAAGACTTGCCCCTATACTTAAAAGCCAATGGAGCATTATTTGCATCTGTAAAAAACGGAATCCAAACAGGCATGTCTAGTGACGGAAGGTTTTATCAGAATTATTCAGAAGAATTTATTATAGAAACAATAAAAAAATATCCAGGGCTCTCCCTTCAAGAACTTTGGTTCTCAAAGGATACTCTGGGACGTGATGACTTTAGATGGATGAACTTTATTATTTTAAGGGTTAAATAACACACCTCCCTCCTCATTCCCATTCATAAAACACAACCTCCTCCCCAGTCCCCTCTTCAAAGTTTTTCTTCAATTCAAGCAAACTAGCCAGCTGTTTTTCATACCTACTATGCCAGCTAATTAACCTTGAGTCACTTAAAAGCTCACCAGACAAAATCAACTTATTTACTTTTTTCTTATATGCTTTCATAAGTCTAAACCTTACTTCCATGTAAAAAAGCATCTTACGATTTTTAAACTTCATAAAGTTTTCCTCTTTTCATATTTCCTATGGTTATCACTTCATCTAACCTTATTATTGGTAAAACCATAGTCTTATAATTCAAGGAAAATTAACCATATAAAAATGTCCATCATTTCACCTTTATATTTTAAAAGTAAAACAATGGACATTGTATTATTTACCAGGGGCAAGAATAGGTTACTTGTCCCTTAGATATAATCCTTCATATAGTCTCCATGGGCTTCTATCATCTCATCACACATCTTCACAATATCATCAATAGATAATTCTGCTGCCGTATGTGGGTCTAACATAGCCGCTTGGTAGATAGTCTCTCTCTTCTTAGTCCTAGCCGCCTCTATTGTTAGCAGATGAACATTAACATTGGTCATATTCATAGCAGCTAGTTGCACCGGCAACTTCCCTACGTAACAGGGATTAATACCATTTGCATCCACCATACATGGAACCTCTACACATGCATCTTCAGGTAGATTTTCAATAAG
>CAZPWO010000167.1:0-1543 GCA_964590525.1 uncultured Herbinix sp.
TGGGCAAAGGAATGTTTAGTATATTTCTTGTTATGATAATATTAATGATTGTTGTAACAATATTATCTAAGATTACAGAAAAGAAAGATAAGGATAAAGAAGTGGAAAACTGATATATTAAAATAAAAGTGCACCGGTCTTATGAAAAACTACTATAAGACCAGTGCACTTTTTATATAATTATTAAAATCATCAGGATTTTTCAAAGCTTTAGTTACTTGATTTGATTTAATTCATAGCCCATTTCCTCTAACAGATCTAACACACTATAATCACTGATATAATGAGCAGAACCAACAATAACAAAGTAGCTATTACTTCCCTCTGCTTGAAGCAGGTTATCTATATAGTCTGCCATGTTCTCATCTCTTTGGGTTAACATTTTTTCTATATACTCTTCATTCAATTCTTTGATTATTTTTTTGGTTTCTTCATCAAAGAACTCCAAATTTTCCTCATCAATATCTAAAATAATATCCATCACAAATATTTCTTCAAATTTCTCTACGTCTCCATCATGCCAACACTGTAGCCACTGAGCTAAAATTTCACTTGAACTCTTAGCTCCTAAATCAGTAGGACCTTCCCCTTGTGACATTAACAACTCCCGTGCACTTTCTAGTAAAAACATTTCTTGAAGCTCTGCTGAAAAACTTTCAAACACAAGACCCTGATTATATGCACCCTCTATCTGATATACAGGTTTTTGGTATAGATAAGCTAATGTGTTAAAATGCATATCAATACCAAGGTTTGCAGTTAGACCTTCTCCGTCGCCACCCTCTGCTGCCACAAGATTACCAAACTCCAATGCTATTGCCCATGGTTTTGCAAGTGACACATTTTCTTCAGCTACACCATATCCCCCATAAATTTCTATTACTGTTTCATAAAGCTCTGGGGAAATATAATCCTTTAAACTTGTTCCATCATCATAATATTGGAGTTGAGAAAATGCAATTATTTCCTCAATGTTATACAAGTCCGCTTCTAGAACAAGAGCATCTGATTCTGCAAAAGCTCTATACATAGTTTGACTAAAAGGGTATATGTCGGTAGTTGCCAAATGTATTGAACCAAGAAGATAAGCCGTATTGTTTCCATTATTCACTTCCCATAAAAATCCCTTGCTAGCAACATCTAATCCATCATATAAAGTTGTAATAAGTCTTGTGGCCATAACACAAGCTTGTTCAAATGTACACAGCTGATCTAATGACTGCTCTCCATTTTTCCCTGTATATACTCCAATAGCTTTCATATACTCAACAGGATCTACCCCAACTAGCCCTAAATCTACAATTTCATCCTCTATAATAAAATCGTAATTTGCAAGCTCAGTATATAATGCTTTTACGGCATCTTCTACTGTTACATCATGAGTTAATCTAGGATTCTCACTTCTAGCCTGAACTGCATAATCCGTATCTAGAATCTTGTGTCTTAATTTTGCAAGTAATATTCTTAACTTTGCATGACTAATCTGTCCTGTAAGCCCATCCTCTATCCACTTCTGTGAAAACAATCCATAATTTTCTCCATA
>CAZPWO010000167.1:1643-4219 GCA_964590525.1 uncultured Herbinix sp.
CTGTAAGCCCATCCTCTATCCACTTCTGTGAAAACAATCCATAATTTTCTCCATACATTAAATCATTAACTGCCCATTCACTAACCAAAGGCTCTCCATCATTAACCGCCTCTGCAGCACTAACAGGTAGTGGCAATACCATAGTAATACACATGGATAGAACTAATAACATTGATAAAAAACGTTTCTTCATCTTCATAAATTTAAACCTTACCTTTCATTACTTAATTATTTACATACATATATTTCTTCATCATAATTAATCATATCACAACACCCTTAAGTTGTCACTATTTATTTTAATATACCATAAATGAGATTAAATACACATTTTAATTGATCAAGAAGTTAACATTGCAAGAACTGTTGACCCTATAAAATATAATAAAATTCCTGCTGCCATCCCTATAAAAAATCTTTTCTTACCTTTTAATAAGCTTCTCATTAAAAACCTCCATATATTTGCATTAGCCACAAGGTAAACTTATATGTAAAACTTATACCTTATTGTCACTTCATCACTTCTTTAAAAAGCAATAAAAGGGCATCTCACGTCTTTCGTTACCACTGAGTTGCCCTCTTATCTAGCTATACCTTTATTTATTATTGTCTTTCTTTTCTTTTGTTTATTGTTATCTTTATCAAAAGCTTTTCACTCCTACCAATCACTGGGGTAAAACCTATCCATTAAGTCTTCAAATGAATCTGCAATCGGAACTAAGGATTCATTTAACCATTCTCCTAATGGACGTTCTTCTAGCTGATAGTCAGCTAGGTCATCTTTACTGATTGCACGTTCATGATCTTGATATAGTATTGATGGATTCTCTGCACTTTTCCTATAATCAAAGTAAATCATGTTACCTCCTGATTCTGCAAAAGGAAAAATTTTATTTGGTTCTGGTAGTGTTTCCATAAAGGCTTTCCAAACAAATACTATACGGCTATGCATAATGCCTTTATTATTATCTGTTTTTAGTAAAACAAATCCTATTTCTCCGATCTTTTCGCAATTAATTGCAACTGGTTTCAGCTCCCCTTCTTTATTAACCATATCCCCATGTGCACCATCATTCTCGAGAATAACAGATACATAAGCCGCTGGTAATTTTACGTTCCACAACTCTTCTAATTCACAGATTTTTTCTTTACTAGTTTTTCTACCATGAGTCCAGATTATATCTTTCATATTTCATCCTTTCGTAATTTACCATATTGAAAAGCCACCATTATGTCTAAATATATCATGAACACTTTCTACAATTAACTGTAGTCTACCAGATTCCTGATGATGGTGCCATGTATATCCATTTATTTTAGAGCGTCCTACTTTAATTTCCGAAATCTGTGAAGCATCAAACCCCATACCACTCAAAACATCATCCACAGATTTTCCCATCTCTAAGGCAACTTCTTCTGCTTCTTTTAAAATTTGCCTAGTCGCTGCAGTTTGATGAGCTTGGCTACTCATGTTACCTAATCCTGTCTCAATAACATTGGCATCATCCAGTATACTTACATCCATAGTCCTCCATTGATCTTCGAATACCTGAAATCCCATAGGGTCATATTTAACTGCCACTTCCTGTCCTGTACTCTCTATAACTTCTTTTATAATATTATCTGCGTAATTAAGCTTACGTAATTGCTTTATAGTTTTACTAACATCTGCAACATCATCGCCACGCTTGACTATTTTTTCAAGAAATTCTTCACCCTAGTTTTTCTAACAATTGTTGGCGGCCTCCTTAACACCCAACTATTTAATCCAAGCATAGATAAATTCTATGCTATAAATATAATGGGAATGGATGCAAGGGAATATGCCATAAGTAATTACCTATACTTTTTATTAAAAAACTTTATTGGTTTTTTTACATTTTCCATAATATTTGCTTTGATTAATGGTATGAATATATTGGCTTGTATATCCATCCCCATATTTGTGACTTTCATCAAGCTTTGTTTTTCTGCATACTCACTTCTGTTATATAAGAGAACCAATAAAGTAAAAAATGAAAGCAAATTTAAACTTTCAATATGGATAGCAATGGTTCCATTACTTATTGCAGCATACCTACCCCCATATCTGGGATATACAATTAGTGATGATGTGTTTGCTTTATTAACCCTATTGTTAGCTATTCCTAGTATATTTGCATTTAGATATATCTTGAGTTTTGATAAATATCCCTGGGTCTATAAAGAACTACTAGATCCTAATAATTCTGTAATAATAAAAAGAGAAACAATAACCGAAATGCAACGAAAAGCAATGAGCCAAAAGATTTCTATTAACACAGAGCAGACCAGTAACAAGACTGGCTATAAGTATTTCAATGAAATATTTATGAAACGTCATTCTTCTTTACTAACAAAGTCTGCTAAGCGAATAACATTAATTTCATTTCTAGTTTTTATAGTTATGATGGTATTATCTTTCATGTTTCCCGATGATATTGGTGAACTTAACGACATACTTCATACATTTCTACCTTACTTTTTATTTGTTATGTATATGATTAATAGAGGACAAGTTATTACCCAGGCTTTCTTCATGAACTGTGATCATAGCA
>CAZPWO010000168.1:0-4182 GCA_964590525.1 uncultured Herbinix sp.
GGGATAGTAATGCAGAAAATTTAGCTGCATTGTTATAAAGCATCAGTCATGATGAAAGGTGTAGAATATTTAGAGAAGGGGGAATATCAATGAATAATAAATTTGACAGGATTTTAACTGACTTTGAACCATTAAGTGAGATTGAAAAAATGGACAAAGTAAATGGCGGAAAAAGACTACCTATAGTTGCTGCATATGCCATTATCGTAACGCCAGTTATAAAAATTTTAAAAAAGATTTTTGGTAGCTAATGAAAACAATTGAAAATTATGGGTCTTATATTTTATGAATGAATTAGAGTAAAGGAATATGAGGCCCATATTTTTTATGCCATAGGACTTCACTTTATATTGCAGATAATAAATATACTATACATTTGCCAAATATAATGGAAAATTAAGTTGTTGATTTATATAATTATGTAAATATGCTTGACACTTGGAAGTGAATGTAGTAATATTTATCCATGGAAAAAAGAGATGTTTAATTACATAATGATTTATATAGTGGAAGGTAAGTGAAGTGTTATTATACACAATACAAGTGATAAAAGATTAAATTAATGAACTTATGGGGGGAATATGGAATATCAATTAACTAATGCAGTATGGGAACTAACCATGAAGTGTAATATGAGATGCCAACATTGTGGCTCATCATGTGAAGATGCTATGCCAGATGAATTGACAACTGAGGAGGCCCTTGATTTTTGTGATGATTTAAAGGAACTTGGACTTACTTATATTACCTTGTCAGGAGGAGAATTAACCACTAGAGCAGACTGGAACATTATTGCATCGAAACTTGTAAAGAATGAAATTGTTACTAGCTTTATTACAAATGGCTGGTTACTTAAGGATGATATTATTAAGAATGCAAAAGAAGCCGGTATCAATACCATAGCTATCAGCATTGATGGATTAAAGGATACCCATGATGGAATCAGAATGCCAGGCTCATTTGAAAGGAATATCAAAAATTTAAAAAAGATAAAAGAAGAGAATATGATACCAGCAGTAATAACAACGGTACAAAAACAAAACATTGAAGAACTAGAAGAACTTTATCAGTGCTTAAAATCAGTTGGTATTATGACTTGGCAAATCCAGATAGCCCTTCCAATGGGAAATTTCAAGGAACAAAAATCAGAATATCTTCAACCAGAGGATATTAATAGGATTATTGATTTTGCATATTCAAAAATTGATGAAGAGATGATAATAGACCTTGCAGATTGTATTGGATATTATTCAAAAAAAGATATTGCATTAAAGAAAAAGAGATTTGGTGAAAACACTTTTTGGCAAGGATGTAATGCAGGTAAACATAGCATTGGAATCCTATGTAATGGGGATATTGTTGCTTGTACTTCTATTCGAGGAAAAGAGTTTATTGAAGGAAATATTAGAGAGAAAAAGCTTAAGGATATTTGGAATGACAAGAAAAGTTTTTTGTGGAATAGAAGCCTTACCAGGGAAAGCCTTAAGGGGAATTGTAGAGAATGCCAATACGGAGACTATTGTTTAGGAGGATGTGCAAATGTAAGATACTGTATGAATGGAGATGTCTATTCTGATAATTCTTATTGTGCATATAGTTTGGAAGTTAATAAATATAAAGAAGATGTTAATCAGATGATTTCTAGGGATGAATTAGAAGAGCTTATGTATTATATGATAGAGAAAAAGCAGTATCAGATGGCTAATATTGTAGCTGAAAGGTTGAAAGAACTTGACTTTAACAGCGAAAGGTTACAAGAGGTTCAGGGTTTTTTACGGTTTTTCCAAAGAGATTATATTGGATGTAAGGTGATTAACGAGGCTATCTTAGAAAAGAATCCACAAAATAAATATGCAAAAAAGGGATTAGGTCTTGCTACTTACAAAATAGGAGATATTGAAGAGGGAATTAATTATATGTATGAGGCTTTAGATAGGGAGTATCCTGATAGTTATTCTGATTTATATGGAGTGTTAAAAGAACAGCATCGAGAGGACGAAGCGGAAAAATTATTAAAAAGTGCTAGAAAAAAGGGGATAGTAATGCAAGGGATCTAGTTGCATTCTTATAAAGCAAAGCGTCAGTCATGATGATGGATGAAATGATTAGGGAAGGGGATATCAATGAAAGACTTATTAGATTCTATAACTAGCAGTAAAGTTACCATGTTTGTCTTGTTTTTGTTATTAATGATAGTAAGTATTAGTATGTTTTATCAACTTGGGAAAAATGTAGGAGAGGTGGCTTATTATATAATAAACAAATGAAATTATTTATATTAATTATAATTGATCAATTTATAAAAATTATTATCCATTGTTTCTTTATGAATAAAAAAGTGAGTTTTTTAAATAATAAAATTGGTTTTCGTCCCTATTTAAACATAGAACAATTATCTATATTTAATGGTGAATTGAATATGGATCTAGACTTAGCAGTCTTGATTATATTAAACTGCATTGGCTTATTAGTAATATATTATTTTTATAAAGATACAAAAAAACGATATTATACGGATAATTATTTTGAAAATTGCTTTTTATTTTTAACAGCTGGAACAATATGCTCATTGATAGATAAGCTTTTTTGGGGTGGCAGCCTAGATTATATATTGTTTTTTAAATATATTTACGATATAAAAGATATATATCTTTGTATAGCTCTTGTATTTTTTATAGTATATATAGTAAAGCTTATAAAACGTGATGGGATAAAGTTAAGATAGTAAAAACCTAATACAAAAGCACATACAAACGCATTAAATAAACCAACCGGAGAAGATAAAGATGTTTAAAAAATACTACTGTGTTAAACAACATGATATAACAGACTGTGGTGCAGCTTGCCTAGCAACTATATCAAAGCAATATGGCTTTAAAACTTCTATATCTAAGATAAGAGAAGTGGCAGGAACAGATAAACAAGGGACCAATGCTTTTGGAATAATAAAAGCAGCAAAGCAATTAGGATTTACAGCAAAAGGAGTAAAGGGAGACAAGGAAGCTTTCTTTTCCGAATTTCCCCTTCCTAGTATTGCTCATGTTGTTGTTGATGGTTCCTTACTTCACTATGTAGTTATACATAAGATAAGTAAAAAGCAGGTTATTATTGCAGATCCAGCAGAAGGAATAGTAAAACTATCTCCAGAAGAATTCTTCGGTGAGAAGGCAGAAGAAGGGAAGCCCCCTAAATATCAATGGAGTGGGGTTCTTATTTTGATGGCTCCTGATAATACTTTTGAGAAAGGTGATGAAACAAAAGGTCTTTTTCAAAGATTTTTTCACCTTCTAAAACCACAAAAGAGATTAATATTAAATATTTTTGTAGCTTCCCTATTAATTACTTTCCTTGGGATATTAGGATCCTTTTACTTTAAGTTCCTGTTAGATGACATCTTGCCAGCTGGTTTGATGAAAACTTTACATATACTTTCTATAGGGATAATTCTTCTTAATCTATTTAAAGTTCTTCTTGGCGCAATTAGGTCTTACCTACTTATGTATTTAAGCCAGAAGTTAGATATTGCATTACTTTTGGGATATTACAACCATGTATTAGAGTTACCTATGAATTTCTTTGGAACCCGTAAGGTAGGTGAAATCATATCTAGGTTTAATGATGCCTCAAGTGTTAGAGATGCAATATCAGGGGCAACATTAACTATTATGATTGATACACTAATGGCGGTTGCAGGAGGTATTATATTATACATGCAAAATGGCCAGATGTTTTTAGTGACAATAGTAATAATGGTATTATATTTTATAATTGTGTTTTCTTTTAACAAAACATATAGAAAGTTAAATGAGAAGCAGATGGAAGACAATGCACAGCTTACTTCCTACATGATAGAATCATTAAACGGTATTCAGACTGTAAAGGCCTATAATGCTGAAAGTGAAGTTAATTATAATACAGAGACAAAGTTTGTAAGGTTATTAAAAAGTGTTTTTAAATTATCGGGAGTTGGCAATATACAAAACTCTTTAGTGGGTTTTGTTGAGCTTACAGGAGGCATAGTTATCCTTTGGGTTGGTGCTTATAACGTAATAAAAGGAAATCTATCCGTTGGACAATTAATAACATTTAATTCACTGCTGGGATATTTTCTAGATCCAGTTAAAAACCTAATAAACTTACAGCCACAAATGCAGACGGCAGTAGTTGCTGGTGAAAGATTAG
>CAZPWO010000169.1:0-4089 GCA_964590525.1 uncultured Herbinix sp.
GCTGCAACATTGGGATATATGGAAAATGGGGCGAGAGAAAGATATCGGTATTGGAGACATATAAGAAGGTATTCTCTGCTGATGAACTTTAACTGTTTCATCTGTTTCTTGCTGCACATCTATCGGATTACTGCAATACATTTTATGGCGATACATCAGGGATTAATAAGGTTATTGCAAATATGATTAGTAGATTTGTATCACAAAATGGAGTAGATAAGATATTTGACATAACACAATTGCCCATCACTATACTTTTTAAGATATGGAAATCGGAAAAGGAGGAAGAATATAATAAGATAGTGAGCAGCTTCATTGCTAAAGATGAGTTTTGTATTGCTAACTTTGTAGCAAAGATGGTTGATAGGAATAGAGAGGGTTCATACAAAATCTTTTGCAGTCTTTTTGATGCGGATGTGGTGTATGAAAGGGTGAAGGATGTGAAAAAGGAGGAAGTTAGGGGTTGTAATAAGAAGGTGGGGTATTTTGTAAGACTGTTTGAAGGTAGTAAGGAATAAAATTAACATATAATAAATGAAAGTATTATTTATTCTAGAAGCTGGTATTCCAGAATATAGAAGTTTTCTATTTGAAAGATTAGCAAAGGAAAAAACTATTACAGATTTGCTCATTCTTCATAATGGACGAATATATAATGGCTCAGGTGAATACAAAAGTAAGGAGCTTAAGTTTATTGGTAACAGTAGACTTGGAACGCATTTGGGGGTATTAAAATACATGTTTAAATATGATGTGATTATATCATCTTATAACTTAAGAAATCTCAGTTGTTGGTTACCTGTGTTTTTTAAGAAGAAATGGATTTTTTGGGGTAAAGGATTAGGATCAAATGAATCTACAGTAGTGAAGTTTCTGAGGAAGATAACAGCTAAAAAGGCATCTCACTTATTAGTTTATAATGAAGTTAAGAAAAACGAACTTTTAAACCTTGTTGATATTTCGGAAAATAAAGTAACAGCTTATAATAACACAATTCATATTTCTAATGATGAACTACTAAGTAATAATAAAAAAAAGCATTTTCTTTATTTTGGAAGAATACAGAAGCGCAAAGGGTTGTTAGAATTGCTACAAGAGTATTCTATTTATATAAAAAATATAGACTCTAAAAGATTTAAACGTTTACGTTTTGTAGGAAGTGGTAACTATAAAGAGGTTTTACATAAAGAAGTAAGTCGGTTAAATATTGAAGAATTTGTGGATTTTTTTCCTGGAGTTTATGATGATGAGTCAATTAAAGACCACTTTAGAGGTGCAATAGCGTATGTGTCTCCTTATAATGTAGGACTTGGTGTCATTAATAGCTTTGCTTATGGAGTTCCAGTAGTTACTTGTAATAAAAAACAAGTTGGTCCCGAATTCTATTATCTAAATAACAAAAACTCATTTGTTGTAGATGAAATAGAAGATTTAAATATTGCTTTATCTACTCTTTCAGAGTTGGATTTAAATGATTGTAATAACTACTGCTATAATTATTATAAGTCCAATTTAACTTCAGATATTATGTATAATAACTTTCTAAATACATTAATAAATACATACAATGAATAAACTCGAACGTTTTATATACGATTTAGTTAAATCAAATCCAAAGCTGAAAAAAACAATTCGAAATATCTATCAAGGATTATTTGATTTGCTTCCACGTAAAAAGCAGTATTCTATAAACCCTATTTCTACTAAAGAAAGATACTTCTTTGGTTTTCATGAAATTCAACCATTTTCAAAAAATAACGACAAAGTATTGGCTAATAAGTTGCGTTACGATGAAATGAGAATGCCGGATAAAGATGACTTTATCGACGTTGGGTATTTAGAATTTGATGGTAAGACTTTGGGATCATTTGTAAAGCTTGGTGAAACAAACTCTTGGAATTTCCATAAAGGATGTAGATTGCAATGGATTGATGAAAACAGAATTATTTATAACTGTACTCATAATAAAGAAATGTGTGCAAAAATTGTAGATATCTATAGTAAAGAAGAGAATATTATTCCATATTCTATAGATACCGTTAGTTCAGATGGCTTGTATGCAACTTCATATAGTTACGAAAGATTAGAAGAGCATATGCCTGGTTATGGTTATGTTCATAAAGATGATCATTCATACATGGATAAAAAAACTACTGATAAAACTGGTTTATTTTTAATTAATTTAAAAACAATGGAAAGGAAATTATTAGTAGATTTAAAAAAACTATCAGACAATACTGCGAACTTTGAAGCTTCATCTGAGTCACATCATTATGTAACTCATTCAGAATTTTCACACGATTCAAAGTATATATCATTTCTTCATCGCTGGACTGGTAAATATAAAGGTAAAAGATATACAGAACTGATGATTTATAACATGGAGAATGAAGAGCTTTTTCGATTTCCCACAACAAATCATATGACTTCTCATTATGATTGGAACAAAAAACATGAAATAATAGCTTATTGTAATTATAAGAATCAAGATGCTCATGTTTTATTAAATATTAAAGATGTAGGTAAAAGCAGTTTTGTTGCATATCCAGAACTAAACTCTGATGGGCATCAATCATTTATAAATGACACGAGTTTTGTTACAGATACTTATCCAGATAAATGGAGAATTGCAAAATTATACTCTGTAGATATAAAGACTAATAAAGTTGAGCTATTAGCATCAGTTCAATCATATAAGAAATTTCAAACTTCACCTTCAAAAGGTCATGTTGCATGTGATCTTCATCCCATTGTATCAGGTGATGGGCAATACGTATGTTTTGATACAGTCCATACTGGAGTTAGAAGTTTAGCAGTAATGAGGATCTAAATTAATATGTTAGCTATCTATTTACACTAATATTTAAAAATCAACTTCAGAACCAGGTGGGACAAGATTATATTGGATATCTAGAGAACTAATAAAAACAGAACATAAAGTTACAATATTTACTTAATCAACTAAGTATGATAAGAAAACAAATAATGTAACCATTGATGAAATTGATGTAGTCTATATTAAAGATCGTATAGCTAATAGATGAGACTGTTATGAGGCTTGATAAATTTTTACATTACAGATATAGAGTTTTTTGTAAATTGGTGATCAAATTATAGTATCAATTAGTTAAAATAATATATATATATGACCGATTTTGGATTAGTTTCAATAATAACACCAAGTTATAATTCTGAGCGTCTAATAGGAGAAACAATAGAGTCTATTAAAGCACAGACATACACAAACTGGGAGCTTCTAATTACAGATGATTGTTCTACTGATGAAACATGGGAGGTTATACAAGAATATGTTCAAAAAGATAAACGAATAAAAGCATTCCGATTAGACCAAAATTCTGGAGCAGGAAAAGCACGCAATAATTCAATAAAACATGCCCTTGGAGCATATTTGACATTTATAGATGCAGATGATTTATGGGAAACAGATTTTATTGAAAAGTCATTGCATTACAGTAAAGAACTTAATGCGGATTTTGTATTTTCATCTTACTATAGAACTAATGAAACATTTGATGTAAAGTATTCTAGTTTTATTGTTCCAAAAAGAGTTTCATATAACGATGTTTTAAAAACCTGTCCGATAAGTTGTTTAACAGCTTTTATCAATATTGATAAATTAGGGAAAAAATATATGCCTGACTTAAAGAAGAGGCAAGATGCAGCTTTGTGGTTATCCTATCTAAAAGACATAGACTTTGCTTATGGTATAAAAGAACCATTAGCAACTTATCGAATGAGAGAAGACTCACTCTCAAGAAATAAATTGAGTGCTGCAAAATATCAATGGTTGCTATATAAGAGAGTTGAAAAGTTATCCTATTTCAAATCTTTATACTATATGTTTCATTGGGCTTACAATGGCATGTTAAAATACAGGTTATAATGTTTCACCCCTCTATTCCTCAGCAATAACTATGTTTCTATTATTTAAATTGCTTAACTTTGTTTTTTAAGTGTATTCACATATGGTGATGTCAGAAAAACAAGACCATTTAAGTTTTCGACATTGCACTAGAAAAAATAGAAGGACGTTGATGAGCGATATGATAGTGGTGTCCTTTCTATATT
>CAZPWO010000170.1:0-4001 GCA_964590525.1 uncultured Herbinix sp.
TATTTCATATATTATCATTGTTTTTATAATTATGCAACGGTATGCTTAGTAAATCATCTATCATTTGCAAATCTAGTTTGTAACAGAGAAAAGGCAACCCATCAGGGTTGCCAATTTATCTATATCTATTATTCTACTAGTTCAGCATTGGAAAAATCAATAGTTCCAAGAACAGACCTATCCCATCCTTGAAGTTTAGGAGAAACTAGCATTACTTCTGTATAGTGATATACAGTAATAAGTGGAAGTTCCTTCATTAGTATATCTTGTGCTTCATACAATGCTTCGAAATGTTCTTTACCTCTTGTTTTTGCAGCTGATGAAAGTAGCTCATCAAATCTTGCATTGCTATACTTTGGATCATTATAATCATTGTCTGTTGTAAATATTGCTAACATTCCCATAGGATCCATAAAGTCTGTTAACCATCCACCCCTAGAAACTTCATAGTCCCCTTGGGATCTAGTGTCTTGGAATACTGCCCACTCTTGATTTTCAAGTTTAATTTTCATACCAAGGTTAGTTTTAAGCATTTCCTGTACTAGTTCTGCGGCCTGTTGGTGACCTTCAGAAGTATTATACATAATTGTAAACTCTGGGAAACCTTCACCATTTGGATATCCTGCATCGGCAAGTAGTTTTTGAGCCTCTGCAACTTTATCATCATTAGTAGCTAAGCCATACATTCCAGATACTTCAAAAAAATCCTTACCCTCATGATCTAAGAAGCCTGGGGGTACAAAACCAGTTGCTGGCACTTGACCTGAAGCCATTGTTTCGCAAATTAATTCCCTGTCAATAGCTAAGTTCATTGCCCTTCTCACATTTTCATCTTTAAATAGTTCAAGCTCCATATTAATATTATAATAGTAGGTTCCTAGTAATGGGAATACATAGAAGTTTGGATCTTCAGCTATTAATGATGAAATTTCAGCTGGAGGTACACTTGGCAAGAAATCAAGATCCCCACTTTGATAGGCTGTATAAGCTGTAGATTGTTCATCAATAAATTTACCCTCTATTCTATCAATTTTTACTTCTTCTGCATTCCAGTATTCTGGATTTTTAACTAGTGTTAAGCCATTACCAATTTGATAGTCAGTAAGAATGAAGGGCCCATTAGATACGGCTATTGAAGCATCCTTAGCCCATGCTCCATCAGGTCCAGCTTCAACAGCAGATTGTTTTGTTGGCATGAAGTGATAGAAAGACAATAAGCTAATTATATAATCTGTTGGTGTCTCTAAGGTTGCTTCTAATGTGTAGTCGTCAACTGCTCTTACTCCTACATCATCAAGTGAAGCCCCGTTTACTGCGTCAAATGCTCCTACTATATTTGTGTATTCCCAAATCCAGGAATACTCAGAAGCTGTTGCCGGATCCATTCCTCTTTTCCATGAATATACAAAGTCATGTGCTGTTAAAGGAGATCCATCGGACCAATTTGATTCTCTTAAATGGAAAATTACGGTTAAACCATCATCTGATACTTCCCAATCTGTTGCAATACCAGGGTATATAATACCACTTTTCTCTCTTGTAAGTGCCTCAAAGGTCTGGTTAATTACGTTTCCACCATCACTGGCACCATTAAGCACAGGGTCTATGGTTTTAGGGTCAGCACCTATATTCCAGTTGAAAACAGACCCATCTGCTGTCTTATCTGGTTCAACAGGTGTTTCTGTTTCTATTGGTTCTGTTTCGGTTTCAGTTTCGCCTAAATCTACAGGCTCTTCTGCTGGTTTACTGCATCCTGTCAAAGCTAGGGTAAAAATCATAATCAAAACTAAGAAAAACGCCAATAATCTTCTAGTCATTTTTTTCCTCCTTTTAGATTTAATATCATTATTTAAACTAGGCTTGCCTAGAATAAAACTATATAATTAATATTATTCCACCAATATATATTAATTACTTTATTTTAAAAGATGACAGGACACAAAGTGGCCAGGTCGGACCTGCCTAAGGTCTGGAGTAAGCTTTGTACATAAATCCATTTTATATCTACATCTTGAGCTAAACCTACACCCATCTGGTGGATTAATGGGGCTCTTTACATCTCCCTTTAACATTATCCTTTTACTAATGCTATGGTGTCTTGGATCAGGAACAGGTATGGCAGAAAGAAGGGCCTGAGTATATGGATGAAGTGGATTTTCATAAAGCTCTTCACTGGTTGTTATCTCCATGATTTTTCCCAAATACATAACACCAATTCTATCTGATATATGCTTAACCATTGATAAATCATGTGCTATAAAAAGATAGGTTAGTCCCATATCACTTTGCAGGTCTTCAAGCATATTTACAACTTGAGCTTGTATGGATACATCTAGGGCTGAAATCGGCTCGTCACATATAACAAACTCTGGCTCAACGGCAAGAGATCTTGCTATTCCTATACGCTGCCTTTGCCCCCCTGAAAACTCATGTGGATACCTGCTAGCATGTTCTCTTTTAAGCCCAACTTTTCTTAGTAAATCATAGGTCTTCTCTAGTTTCTCATCAGCTTTATATAAATTATGGGTTTCAATACCCTCTCCTATAATTTCTGCAATGGTTAGCCTTGTATTTAATGATGCATAGGGATCTTGAAATATCATTTGTAGCCTTTTTCTATACTTCATCATTTCTTTTTGTGATATCTTTGTAATATCTTTACCATCATAAATTATATTTCCTCCACTTGGATCGTATAATCTAACTATGCATCTTCCAAGTGTTGATTTCCCACAACCAGATTCTCCTACAAGTCCAAATGTCTCACCTTTGTAAATATCAAAAGATACATCATCCACTGCTGTAAGGTAGGCTCTTTCTTTTTTAAAGAAACCTGTACTTACATCAAAATACTTCTTTAAATTTTTCAATTGGACTAGTGGCTTTCTTGCTTGCATCTATAAAGCCTCCTTTCTGTATCCTTGAACAAGAGGTGCATCATTATGAAGCAACCAACAGGCTGACCAATGATTCTTCCCGGCATTAAACATTGGTGGCGGCTCTTCTGTGCATATTTGCATGGTATGGGGACATCTCGGAAAAAAGGGACATCCTGCAGGGGGTGATAATAAGTCTGGTGGAGAGCCAGCAATAGGCTTTAATCTACCTTTTCCCTTACTATCCATTCTTGGTACAGACTTTAAAAGTCCTACTGTATAAGGATGCTGTGGGTTTTCAAAAATCTCTAGTACAGTCCCCTTCTCCATTGGCATTCCACCATACATTACTATTAAATCTTGGCAAGTTTCAGCGATGACTCCCAAATCATGTGTGATAAGTATTATTGCAGTATTCAATTTTACAGAAATATCTCTCATTATATTTAAAATTTGTGCTTGAATTGTAACATCAAGAGCTGTAGTGGGTTCATCTGCTATAAGTAGTTGTGGGTTACAAGACAGAGCTGTTGCAATCATTACCCTTTGCCTCATCCCCCCTGAAAATTCATGTGGATAAGATTTGATTCTTCCTTTTGGTTCAGGGATACCAACAATCTCTAGCATATCAATGGCTTTTTGGATCGCTTCTTTTCGGCTCAACTTTTGGTGTCTCCTTATTACCTCAACCATTTGATCTCTTATCCTAAATACAGGATTTAAGGAAGTCATAGGATCTTGAAATATCATAGCAATATCATTTCCTCTTATATTTGACATTTTAGATTCACTATATTTAGTAATGTCTTTACCATTAAAGATTATTTGTCCCTCCTTAATTCTCCCTGGAAAATCAATCAATTTCATAATAGAAAGTGCTGTAACACTCTTTCCACTACCTGACTCACCAACAATACCTAATACATCCCCTTTTCTAAGCTTAAAGTCCATTCCTCTAACAGCTTGCACTTCCCCAACATGGGTGAAAAAGGATGTTTTTAAATTATTTACTTCTAGTATATATTCCCAGTTTTTTTCCATATCTTATCTCCTATCCTTTTCTCAATCTAGGGTCAAGTGCATCCCTTAGACCATCACCAATAAAGTTAAAGGCTAACATAGTAA
>CAZPWO010000171.1:0-3954 GCA_964590525.1 uncultured Herbinix sp.
GTAATATTGATGACAAATCATTTAACCAAGGATCTTGGGAAGGTGTATTAGAATTTGCAGAAAAAGAAAATATATCACATACCTATATTAAACCAGAAGAGGCTTCAGATGCTGGATATTTAGCAGCTATTGACCTTGCAGTAGAAGGTGGAGCAAAAGTAGTTGTAACACCAGGTTTCTTATTTGAAGTTGCTGTATATGAAGCACAAACAAAATATCCAGAAGTAAAGTTTATTCTTCTAGATGGGTCACCTCATACAGCAGATTATTCAGAGTTTGTTACTAAAGAAAATGTTGCTAGTATATTGTATGCAGAAGAACAATCAGGATATCTTGCAGGATATGCAGCGGTAATGGATGGAATGACTAATCTTGGATTTATGGGTGGTATGGCAGTTCCAGCAGTTCAAGCATTTGGATACGGATACCTTCAGGGGGCAGAAGATGCTGCTGTGGAATTAGGACTTGAAGATGGAGCAGTTAAATCAATATATCACTATACTGGAAATTTTGAGGAAAACGACACAAACAAAGCAACTGCAAAGACTATGTATCAAGAGGGTATGGAGGTAATCTTTGCATGTGGAGGTTCAGTTGGTAAATCAGTTATGTCAGCAGCTAGTGAATCAGAAGGAAAAGTTATTGGTGTTGACGTTGATCAAAGATATGACAGTGAAACTGTAATCACATCAGCAGCTAAAGGTCTTGCAGCATCAGTAATATCAGTTCTTGATTCTATCTATAATACAGATGATTGGGGAACTTATGGAGGAACAACTACAGTATTCAATGCTGCTAATGATGGTGTAAGTCTTCCAACAGAAGTAATAGGATCTGCAGATGAAGATGCATTTGATAGATTTGAATCATTTAACAAGGAAGATTATGAACAACTATTTGAAAAATTAGCAAATGGAAGCATAACACCTGTCCGTGAAATTTCAGTTGAAGATGCTTCAGGAAATGCTAGTGCAGAAGAACTTACTAATGAATTAAACCTTAAGAAGGTTTCAGTTACTACCAGATAATAATTAAATTAAATGGCGTATTAGTTTAAGCCTTATGAAAGTAAATTTAAAATGGAGGAAGGCTAAGGTTTTCCTCCATTTTAAATATAAACAATTAATTAAAATAATATGATAAGAATGTATTAATCAAAAAATACAATTAAATGAGTGAGGTTAAAGTGGAAAATTATATTGTTGAAATGCTAAATATTACAAAAAAATTTCCGGGTATTATTGCTAATGACAATATTACCCTACAACTTAAAAAAGGAGAAATACATGCACTTTTAGGAGAAAATGGCGCTGGGAAATCTACATTGATGAGTGTGCTTTTCGGTCTTTATAAAGCTGAAGAGGGTCAGATAAAGAAGAATGGGAAAGTTGTACAGATTAACAATCCGAATGATGCAAATGCCCTTGGAATAGGAATGGTTCATCAGCATTTTAAACTAGTAGAGATTTTTACTGTTCTTGAAAATATTATACTAGGCATTGAACCTAATACTATGGGATTCCTTGAAAAAAAGGAAGCGCGAGAAAAAGTTGTAGAAATAAGTGAAAGATATGGATTAAAAGTAGATCCAGATTCTTATATTGAAGATATTACAGTGGGAATGCAACAAAGGGTTGAGATTCTCAAAATGTTATATAGAGATAATGAGATTTTAATTTTTGATGAACCAACTGCTGTTTTAACACCTCAAGAAATAAATGAGATTTTAAGTATTATGAAGGGTTTTGCGAATGAAGGAAAATCTATACTCTTTATCACACATAAACTAAATGAAATAATGGAAGTTGCAGATAGATGTACTGTTCTTAGGAAAGGGAAATATATAGGTACTGTAGATGTTGGAGAGACAACTAAGGAAGAACTTTCGAAGATGATGGTAGGTAGGGATATAAGTTTTAGTGTAGATAAAAAAGAAAAGGAATTAGGCGAAGTAGTACTTTCTGTTAAGAATCTTGATGTGGCTTCTAAACTTAAAAAAGGTAATGTTGTTAAAAATGTTTCTTTTGATGTACGGGCAGGTGAAATAGTATGCCTTGCCGGAATTGATGGAAATGGACAGACTGAATTTGTCGAAGCCTTGACTGGACTTGATAAATCTACATCTGGTACTATTACTTTGTGTGGAAAAGATATAACAAAAGCATCAATCAGAGAAAGATCAATATCTGGTATGAGCCATATTCCAGAAGATAGACATAAACACGGATTAGTGCTTGATTATAAATTAGAAGAAAACCTTGTTCTTCAAAGGTATTGGCAATCTAAGTTTCAAAAAACTGGATTTATAAAATTTAATGAAGTAAGAGCATATGCTGATAATCTTATTGAAAGATTTGATATTAGATCTGGACAAGGTCCTATAACTATAACAAGATCCATGTCTGGTGGCAATCAACAGAAGGCGATTATTGCTAGAGAGATTGATAAAAATCATGAACTTTTAGTAGCCGTACAACCCACTAGGGGATTGGATGTAGGAGCTATTGAATATGTACACAGTCAACTTGTTGAAAGAAGAGATGCAGGGAAAGCTGTTTTTCTTGTTTCATTAGAATTAGAAGAAGTAATGAATGTTAGCGATCGTATTTTGGTCATATATGAAGGTGAAATAGTAGGGGAGCTTGATCCAAAGACAACTACAGTTCAGGAGCTAGGACTTTACATGTCTGGTGCAAAGCGAGATGTAATAAAGGAGATTAATGATGCAGGATAAAAATAATTCATCTAATAAAAATAAAATTAGTTTAAAAAATATAATAAATAGTGGTACATTGTCTTCGTTTTCATCTGCACTCATGGCTATTGCTATTGGGTTATTATTTGGATTTTTAGTAATGATAATAGCTTCGCCTGGGAATGCAGTAGCAGGGCTTCGATATATAATTTTAGGTGGCTTTAGGAAAATGGGGAATGTATTTTATTTCGCAACCCCAATTCTTATGACAGGACTTGCTGTTGGTTTTGCATTTAAGATGGGATTGTTTAATATAGGAGCCTCTGGACAATATACTATGGGTATGTTTTTTGCTCTTTACGTAGGATTTATGTGGGATTTACCAAGTAATGTTCATTGGGTTGCAGCTGTTTTAGCAGGAATGGTTGGTGGAATGGCTTGGGGAATCATACCAGGAATTTTCAAGGCATTAATGAATGTTAATGAAGTTATTACTTCGATAATGTTTAATTATATAGGCATGTATCTTGTAGATATGTGGATTAAAAAAAGTTCAGTCATGTATATATCAAATATGACGAGAACTAATTACTTACCAGGTAAGACTCAAATCCCAGCCCTTGGTATTGCGGGATCTAATGTAAATTGGGGTATTGTTTTAGCTATGATAATAGGAGTAATATTATATATTGTTTTGGAAAAGACAACTTTTGGATATGAGTTGAAGGCTACAGGATTTAATAAACATGCTAGTGAATATGCTGGTATGAAAGGTAAGACAAATATAATTATTACTATGACAATAGCTGGAGGATTGGCAGGCTTAGGAGGAGCTTTTGCAATACTTGCTCCATCAGCCATAGCGGGAAGCAGTATGACGTATGAACCAATTAATGTTATTGCTGCAAATGGATTTAATGGTATAGCAGTAGCACTTCTTGGAAATTCCCATCCAATAGGCATCATTTTCTCATCTATATTTATTTCTCATATACAGCGTGGGGGGACTTTGGCAAGCCTTGTAGGATATAAACCTGAGATAATAGATGTTGTTATAGGTATAATTATTTATTTTTCAGCTTTTTCTATGATAATGAATGAGACGGTAGTTAATTTTTTCAAAGGACGTAAAGAAAAGAAAAATATGCAAAATGGATTAGAAAATCACGGACCACGTGTTAATTTAAATGAAGTTATTGATAATAATTCAAAGGAGGCAGAATGATGAAGACGGTATATTATTTAGTCCAAAACATGCT
>CAZPWO010000172.1:0-3927 GCA_964590525.1 uncultured Herbinix sp.
ATAGTTGAGGAAGAAGTTCAGGAAGTTGAAGTTGAACAAGCAATAGTTGTAGAAGAAATTGCTGCTACTGTTGATAATTCATATGTTTACCTGTGGACAGATCGCTTTACTTCAGAAAATCCTAATAAAATTAGCCCAAAAAAACCGGTTAAAAATAGAGTAGCTTTTGCAAGACAGAACCTTGCAATAGATGGCCAAATAAGCCCTGAAAACAAGACATTAAATATGCTAGGAAAAAGTGACATGGAAAGACTAGCTAAACTTGGCATGATGGGTGCCTATATGGAAAAGGGCTATCAAAGAGTAAACACCAGTCGTGCCACACCAAGTATTACAAAAGCTATACAGACAGAAGTAAAACGCAGTTTTGTAGAAGATATACTTCATGAGAGACATAGTAATTTAGATTTCTCTATATCTGATATAGTATCCAACATAGATATTAATGATATTATGCAAAAAGAAGAAAAGAAAACTGGCATACACAGTGCGATTACAGACATGGTCAACCACAAAGGCCAGCGTATCTTATATGCAGACCATTAATATCAAAAAAGTCTTATAACTATACAAGAGGAGGAACTAGCAAAATGTTAAAGTATGTTTTTGATGAAGGACAGTTAAAGGGGTTTAACAAGATTATTGGAGAAAAGAACGATATTAGTATCCTTAATTACTTTGAGACAAAAGAACTAACTGATGAAGATAAAGATTTTTTTACCCAACAAGGGATAATAGATACAGAGGGAAACATTAAAGAAGACAAAAAAAGGCAGCTAGATGTATTAGCCAACCCAGAAGCACTTGTTACATTCATGTTTACTGGAGGTGCAGCAAAATACGAGCATACTATTTCTCGTGATGCTTCTAAGAAGGATATATCATTTACCGCTACTCCAGAATATTTCACAATAGATAATGTAACTGAAGGACAAGAACTAATTGATTTAATTGTAGACTTTGTAGGAAAAAGTAGTTTAAAAAGTGTAAGTTTACATCAAAGAGTTTCTGTAGAAGAAGCATTTGTATTAGCTGCTATGCTAGATATGGAAAGAAGATCTATACTAAGAGCTTTTGTAGATGAGCTTCCTTATTCAAGAAGTAGATATGGTTTTAACATGATCTGGCGAATGGTACATAGTTCTAATGCCAGTATTCAGTGGTTTGTATATTGCATGAGTGAAGTAGTAGGAGAACACATAACTCTTAGACAGGAACAAGTTAAGAATGTTCTTGAAGAGTTAAAAAAGAAAGAACTAATATCAGAAGAAAACGGACAATATCAATTATCAAGAGATTTATGTCAATTGGCTAATCGCATGATAATTATAGATAATGTTATTAATGTTGAAGCAGTAGGAAAGAACATGGCTAATGAAGTGATTAATACAGGATTCACCTGTATGCAATCTGGCATCCATGACTTGTTACTCATTGATTATGACGGTTCCGAAGTTCTATTAGAAACCATAAGTTCTAACGTTTTATTAGAATATATAGAGCGTTTTCTAAAATTTGAAGTATTCAATATATAAAAGCAGTGTTTTGATGATATTGACGATATTATAAATAGATTGAGGTCTGACAATGAATAAAAGGAAAAGATTAGGAGACTTGCTTTTAGATGCTGGCTCAATTACTGATGTCCAATTAAAAGAAGCATTGGAGTTACAAAAAGAAACAGGTCAAAAACTAGGTTATATATTAATAGAACAAGGGTTTGTTACAGAGTCGCAGATTATGGAGGTACTGGAATTCCAGCTGGGAGTACCCTTTGTAGACCTAAATAGTATAACAATTTCATCAGAAATACAGAACCTTATTCCCTATTCCCTTATTCGTAGGCATAATGTTGTTCCTGTTAAGTTAGATATGAACATGCTATACGTTGCCATGGAAGACCCACTGAATTTTATTGCCATAGAAGATTTAAGAATGGCCACAAATTATGAAATTGTACCAATGATCTCATTTAGGGCGGCAATTAATTCAGCAATTAATAAGAATTATGGTAATGAGACTTCAGATAAGGCTATACAAGAGTTTAAAAAAGAAAGCGATTTATCTGCTAGATCAAGGTCTGATAATCTACAGATTGAATCATACGAAGTAGATTCAGCTCCCATTGTAAAACTTGTCTATTCAACAATTGAATCAGCAGTTTCACAAGGGGCCAGTGATATTCATATAGAACCCATGGAGAATGAAGTACGGGTAAGATATCGTGTGGATGGAAAGCTTTTCTTAGCAAAGAATATTCCAGGGGAAGCTCATGCAGCAGTTTCAACCCGTATAAAGATATTAGCTGGATTAGACATCGCTGAAAGAAGAGTTCCACAAGATGGTCGATTTGACTATAATACTAAAGATAAAGTAATAAATCTTCGTGTATCAGTACTTCCAACTAGCCATGGTGAAAAAGTTGTTATGCGTATCCTGGATAAGTCCAATTTCTTATTACCTAAGGAAAAACTAGGATTTACAAAAGGCAATTTAGAAAAGTTTGATCAGTTACTACTTAATCCTAATGGAATAGTTTTAATAACAGGTCCTACAGGAAGTGGTAAGTCAACTACTTTATATACAATGCTAAGTGAACTTAACCAGATGTCAGAGAATATAACTACGGTTGAGGATCCAATTGAGTATCAAATAGATGGACTAAATCAGGTTCATGTAAATACAAAGGCAGGACTAACATTTGCCAGTTCTCTACGCTCTATACTAAGACAAGATCCAGACATTATAATGGTTGGTGAGATTCGAGATAGTGAAACTGTAGATGTGTCAGTCCGAGCAGCTATTACAGGTCACTTGGTATTAAGTACACTGCATACCAACGATGCAGTAAGCTCAATATCTAGATTAGTTGATATGGGAGTAGCGCCATACCTTATAGCTGTATCCTTGATGGGAGTAATCTCTCAGAGGCTAATTCGTAGGTTATGTACACAATGTTCAGAGCCTTATACCCCACCAGAACATGAACTGAGATATTTAGCTTTATCAGATGGGGATTATAGCTTTAGGAAACCGGTTGGTTGTTCTAATTGTAATGATACAGGATACAAAGGAAGAATAGCCGTACATGAGATTCTTATAATAACTAAAGGCATGAGGGACATGATTGCAAGGGAAGCATCCATAAGTGAATTGACTGAATATGCAATTGAAAATGGTATGTCATCTTTGAAAAATGAAAGTATACGTTTAATAGTTGAAGGTATTACATCATTCAACGAAGTAATGGAAATCACATATGCACAAGAATCAGAAGATACAAGGAATGATGGAGGGCAATAGGGAAAATGAAACTTAATGATGTATTAATGGCAGCAGTAGGAGCGAGAGCTTCGGATTTACATATAACAGTTGGAAGACCATGTACCATAAGAGTACATGGAAAACTTCAATATATAAGTGAACAAATAGTAACACCAGAGCTTAGTGAAAGTTTAATTAGGGAATTAACTAATGATTATCAATGGGATATCCTTATGAGTAAAGGAGAAGTGGATTTTTCTTATTCCCTTCCTCAGGTTCAGCGTTTTAGGGTTAATGCTTTTAGGCAAAGAAATTCATTTGCAGTGGCTTTGCGTCTAATTAATACTGAAATACCAGAATTAGACAAACTGGGCTTACCAGCTGTAGTTAAGGATTTAGCTAAGATTAATAGCGGGATTGTACTTGTTACAGGTCCTACAGGAAGTGGTAAATCCACTACATTAGCCAGTCTAATTGAACTTATTAATCAAAACACTTCACGACATATAATAACTTTGGAAGACCCAATAGAATATCTATTTAAACATAAAAAGAGTATGGTAAACCAAAGGGAGATTGGTAATGATACTATAAGTTTCGCCAATGGCCTAAGAGCTTGTCTAAGACAAGATCCAGATGTAATCCTTGTTGGTGAGATGCGTG
>CAZPWO010000173.1:0-3685 GCA_964590525.1 uncultured Herbinix sp.
CAGTAAATCCATAGAGCTTTCATCCCCAACATATGAATGGGAAAAGATTGAGATTCCAGTAAATGAAGGAGCTTCTATCTTGAAACATGGTAATAGAATATTTGTGGTGTATTCAGCATCAGCAACGGGACCAGAATACTGTATAGGAATGTTGTATGCTGATATAGATTCTGACTTAATGAATGTATCATCATGGACAAAATCAGACAAGCCCCTATTAACATCTGATGACTTAACTGAAGAATATGGTCCAGGACACAACTCATTTACAGTAGATGAGTATGGACATGATATATTTGTCTACCATTCAAGGTCTCAGGAATGTTTTGATAACAAGTGCCAATGGGCAAAGGAATATTCCTTATATGATCCATGCCGGTCGGCAAGAGTAAGACCAGTTATATGGACGGAAGAAGGCTTTCCTATATTAAATGGAGTGGAGCCATAAAATAAGACAATATAAAATAAAGTGTTTCCTTCATTAAGAGTTACGAAGGAAACACTTTTTAATTTAAATCTATAATTATTTATTATTCAATCTTAGCAACTAGTCAATAAGTCCTTGTTCTTTCAGAAAATCATTAGCTACCAGTCTTGGTTGTTTTTGAAGCTCATCAACCTGATAGTTTAACCCAATCATAACTTCACCGGTTAGCACTTGGCCCAGTTGGTCTAAGAGTCCTTGGAGTTCAGGATATTCATCTAAGAGCCCGCTTCTAAGAATAGGAACTGCATAATATGGTGGGAAAAAGTCCTTGTCATCCTCTAACTGAACCAAGTCAAACTTTTGAATAAGACTATCTGTTGAAAAGGCATCAGTTACATCTGTTTCACCATTGTCAATGGCAAGGTATTTATTTGCACCATTAATGCCAACTTGGTCTTTAAAGGAGATGTTGTAATGGTCTACCAGTCCCAAGATGCCGTCTTCCCTGTTAAGGAACTCCAATGTGGAACCTAGGATTAGTTCATCTGCCACTAGAGATAGGTCTGAAATAGTTGAAAGATTGTAATTTTCCGCTGTTTCTCTTCTTACAGCCATTACATAGGTATTATCAAAATTAAATTGTTCTAATACGTCTAGGTCAAATTGTTCTTTAAGTTCGTACTTACTAGTATCATAGACTTCTTCCATGTCCCGGTTTGGCGGGAATCCCAGGGTATCACCATATAATGTGCCAGTGTAATCCACATAAAGATCAATATTATTAGATTTCAGGGCATTAAATAGGACCTGAGTTCCCCCTAGATTGTCTTTTCTGTCCACGCTTATATCGGTATGTTCTTCAATCATATCAGACATTAGATGTACTAGGATATACTGTTCTGTAAAGTCTTTGCCACCGACGGTAATGGTATGTTCAGATCTATCAAGATTACTTATAAAATTAGAAGTAAACATCACTACTAATAATACAACTACAAGGCCCAATGTTGCTTTTTGTTTCTTTCTAGATTTTTTAATATTCTCTTTACTATTGCTAGGAGAGATTTGTAAACTAATAGGGGTTACAAGCTTTTCAACTAGCCCAAATATAGAATCTACAATTAGTGCTAGAATAGCTGCAGGTATTGCTCCCGCTAGAATCTGTCCATTATTAGTAGTACTAATTCCAGAGAAAATCAAGAAACCTAGTCCATCTGCACCAATAAAGGCAGCCATAGTCATAAGACCTACTGCAGTAACAGATGAAATCCTAACTCCCGCCATAATAATTGGAAGTGCCAATGGAATACGAACTTTCATTAAAATCTGAAATTTAGTTAGTCCAATTGCTTCGGCGGATTCCAAAGTATCTTTATCAATACTGGTGATCCCTGTATAAGTGTTTTTAATAATAGGTAATAATGAATATAAGATAACAATTACCACAGCCGGTAGGGAACCAATACCAAGTAAAGGAATAGCTAATCCTAATAGAGCCATTGATGGAATTGCTTGTATAAGATTGGCCACAGCTAAGATTAATTTACTAGAATTACGAAAGTAACTAATAAAGATACCAATAGGAACCCCGATTAAAACAGCAAGTCCAACAGCAATAGCCGTTAACCTAATGTGATCTATAGTTAAACTCAGAACCTGTTCATAATTTGTTATAAGATAATCAAAAACATTCATTTAATCTTCCTCCTCTTCGAGATACTGTTCACTTAGAGTTGAAATAAGTGTATCCCGGGTTACCAGGCCAAGTAGTTCATCCTTGTCATTAATAACTGGGATTTCAGAGATGTTATTATCATCTACAACCTTTAGAATTTCTACAACAGAGTCTTCAGGACCAACGTATTCAAAGTCCTTAATCATAACATCCTCAACCTTGACTGAATTGTCCTTGCATTTAGAAATGGACTTAGGTTTTATAATTCCCTGCATCTTTTTTGTATTGTCGTCCTTTACAATAAGGCTATTTACCTTGTTTTCACGCATCTTATCCTGGGCTTTTGCAAGAGATATATCACCAGAACAAGTTACCATGTTATCAATGGTAATGTCCTTAGCACGGATGTATTCAGGGGATTCCCAGATACGGTTTTCACCAACAAACTCTGTAACAAAGTCATTTGCCGGATTTTTTAAGATGTTTTCTGGTGTATCGTATTGTATGATTTCGCCCTTATCCATAATACATATCTTATCTGCAACCTTAATTGCTTCAGTCATATCATGGGTTACAAATACGATAGTCTTTTTGACTTTCTCTTGAATAGAAACCAGTTCTTCTTGTAGAGAATTACGTGTAATAGGATCCAGTGCCGAAAAAGGCTCATCCATTAGAATAATATCAGGATCCAGGGCAAAGGCTCTGGCAACCCCAACCCTTTGCTGCTGTCCACCAGACAACTCGTTTGGGTAACGGTCAAGGAAAGAGTCATCCATGCCAATCATTTCCAAGAGTTCACTGGTACGCCTTGTAATTTCATCCACAGATTTTTTCTCAACACGGGCAATGATTTCAATATTTTCACGGATTGTCATATGAGGGAATAACCCTGTTTGTTGTATGACATAACCGATGTTTCTTCTTAGTTTAATCTTATCTTCCTTAGAAATATCCCTTCCATCAATTGTTATAGAACCAGTTGTTGCTTGAATTAGTCTGTTAATCATCTTCAGAGTAGTTGTTTTTCCACAACCACTAAGACCAACTAGAACAACCAATTTACCCTTTTCAATTTCAAAAGATATCTCTTTTAATACTGTAGTATCTTTAAACTTTTTGCTTACTTCCTTAAATACAATCATAAATTCCTCCATTTTTTTATACAGTTATGAATTATACAGGACTGCCCTTATCAATGCAAATGAGCTTGTTTTATTTCATCTATACATAATTCATAGTAAAACAATATAATCTAAAAGTGTTTTAGGCAAAACTAACAAAAAAACATATAATAAAAAGTGAAATATTCAATATGACAAAATAAGTTTATAAAAAAAGGAAGATGAATTGAAAACAAATAGGAGATTCTTATAAGAAGTTAAATAAATTTAAAAGTAAATAATTGTGTGGACATTATTAAAGCAGAGTCTCACTTATTTGACAATACTAGTAATTAATAAAGGCAGTTAAACATTAGTTGCCATATTTGAACTTCGAAAAATGTAATAAAAAGTCGATATAAATTATTGGACAATATATCCAGCAAATGTTATTGTTAATAGTGAGTTTTAATTATATTC
>CAZPWO010000174.1:0-3671 GCA_964590525.1 uncultured Herbinix sp.
CAAATACCAGAGTATATAAAAGGAGAAATATTAGATAAATCAAAAAGTGAATATAGAGAAGTAGAGAGACTTGAACAGGTAATAGAAGAACTAGATATACTATATATGACGAGAGTACAAAAGGAAAGATTCTTTAACGAAGCTGATTATGTAAGATTAAAAGACAGCTATATTCTAGATATGGAGAAGTTAAAGAATGCTAAAGAGAATTTAACAATACTACACCCATTACCAAGAGTAAATGAAATATCAGTAGAAGTAGATAGTGATCCAAGAGCTTGGTATTTTAAACAGATGAGATTTGGTATGTTTATAAGGATGGCACTTATAATGAAAATATTGGGGGAAGAATAATGTTAAATATAAATAGTATTGCTCAAGGAATAGTAATAGATCATATTAAACCAGGTTCAGGTTTTTTCATATTCAAATATCTTGGATTAGATACAGCAGACTATACAGTTGCACTAATAATGAATGCAAAGAGCAAAAAACATGGTAAAAAAGATATGATTAAAATTGAAAATATCCTAGAATTGGATTTAAAAGCACTAGGATTTATAGACCCAGACATAACCATAAATATAATAGAGGGGGAAAGAATAAAAGAAAAGATTTGCTTGGAATTACCAGATGAAATTGAGGATATAATTAAATGTAAAAATCCAAGATGCATTACCTCAATAGAGAACCATATAGTACACAAATTTATATTAATAGATCGAGAAAAACAGAGATATAGTTGTAAATATTGTGATCATATACACTCTTGGGAGGGATAAATGTGAATATCTTAATTAAAAATTCTAAACTTGTGGATAAAGAAATGGAAATAGTTAGTGATATATATATAGAAAATGGAAAAATAAAGGAGATTGGAGAAAATCTCCAAATGGATTGTGAAATTATAGATGGAAAGGGCTTTACAATTATGCCAGCATTTGTAGATCTTCATACACATTTCAGAGAACCAGGAAGAACTGATAAGGAAGATTTAGAAACTGGTGGAAGAGCAGCCTTAAAAGGTGGTTATACTTTGGTTAATCTTATGGCCAATACAGATCCAGTAGCTAGTAATATGGAATTAGTTGATTATGTACTAAGGAGAGGTGAAGAACTTGATTTAGTTCAATTACATCAAACGGTTTCCTTAACAAAAGATTTTGATGGTAAAACATTAAGTCATTTAGACCTTATAGATGTAGAAAAGGTTAAATTTATCTCAGATGATGGATATGGAGTTATTTCAAATAAAGTGAGTTATGATTCTATGATCAAAGCAAAAGAAAAAGGTTTTATTATAATGACTCATGCAGAAGATATGGATTTAACCCCAATAGATTATAGAATTTCTGAGAATATAATAACTTTTAGAGATATATATCTGTCCCAAGTAACAGGCGCAAGAGTTCACTTTGCTCATGTGAGCACAGAAGAGGCTATTAAGGGAATAAGAGAGGCAAAATCCAAAGGAGTTAATGTGACCTGTGAAGTAACACCACATCATATATACATGTATAATAGTGATTATAAGGTTAATCCTCCAATAAGAGAAGAGAGAGATGTCAGTGCTTTAATAGAAGCAATTAAAGATGGAACAGTGGATGCAATTGCAACAGACCATGCTCCACATACTGAGGAGGATAAAGAAGAAGGAGCACCAGGAATATCAGGGATTGAGACTGCATTTGGAATTTGTTATACAAGCCTAGTAAAAGAGGGACATATAGATTTGAAAAAATTATCAGAAATAATGTCTACAAATGGAGCAGAGATAATGGGTGCTAATAAAGGAAGATTGAAAGTGGGATATGATGGAGATTTAGTCCTAGTAAATTTAGAAGATAAATATAAGATAGACAGTAAAAAATTTCAGTCGAAAGGAAAAAACACTCCATTAGATGGAATAGAAGTGTACGGGGAAATTGCCATGACAGTGAAAGCTGGAGATATAAAATATATAAATGATAAATATTCCGAACTTAGATAAGGAGATGAGAAGTTGATAATTGATAGATTATACGAAGAGATTAAAGACAAAGGAAATGTTTGTGTAGGATTGGATACTCATATGGATTATATACCTGAAGAGATGAAAAGTGAATACAAAAAATTAGAGGAGATAATATTTCAATACAATAAAAGAATCATAGATTGTACTAGTGATATAACAGCAATATATAAACTTCAAATTGCCTATTATGAGAGTTACGGGATTGAAGGTTTGAAGGCCTATAAGAGAACTTTAGAATATTTAAGAAAAATAGGATCTTTATCCATAGGAGATGTAAAAAGAGGAGATATTTCCGCAACTGCAGATATGTATGCAAAAGCTCATTTTGAAGGAGATTTTGAAACTGATTTTATAACTATAAATCCTTATATGGGTTTTGATAGCATCACTCCTTATTTAAAATACTTAGAAGATGGTAAAAAAGGAATATTTGTACTGCTTAGAACTTCAAATGAGGGAGCTAAGGATATTGAATATTTAGAAGCAGAGGGAAAACCAGTATATTATCATGTAGGAGATAAACTTGAAGAGATGGGTAAAAAATATATGGGTAAATCTGGTTATAGTTCAATAGGTGCTGTAGTTGGAGGAACTCATCAAGATGAAGCTGTAGAAATAAGAGATAGATATAAAAACATGTTTTTTCTAATACCTGGATATGGAGCACAGGGTGCAAGAGGAGAAGATGTTGGAAAATATCTTAATGGTTTAAATGGTGGAATAGTTAATTCATCCAGAGGAATCATAAAAGCATATATGAAATATAATGATGGTGTAGAAAAATTTGACCAATATACTAGAGAAGCGGTTTTAAATATGAGGGAGGATATTGGATATGAAGGATAGTTATGTAGATGGGGAAATCCTTTTAAATGAGAAGATATCAAGGAATGTTTATAGGCTAAAACTAAAGGGAGATTTCAAAGGAGTTCCAGGACAATTTTATATGGTTAAGGGTTGGAGTGGAGAGGATCCATTTCTACCAAGGCCGATTTCAATATCTGATTTAGAAGATGGATGTCTAACACTCCTATATGAAGTTGTAGGTAGAGGAACTCATATAATATCAGAATTAAAAGAAGGAGATAGCTTATCTCTTCTAGGGCCATTAGGAAATGGGTTTAATTTAGAAGAGCAGGAAAAAATTGCCATAGTTTCAGGTGGAATAGGGATAGCACCACTATTGTTTTTGGCAAAAGAACTTAAATCATCAGTAGACCTTTATTCAGGATTTAGAGAAAAAAGTTATTATACAGAAGAGTTTAAAGATTATATTGAAGAGATAAATATATCAACAGAGGATGGAAGTTTTGGACATAAGGGATATATAACTGAAATATTAAATCCAGAGAATTATGATCTTGTAATCGCTTGTGGGCCTGAGGATATGATTTCAGCATTAGTTAAGCTTTGTAAGGATAAGGCTCAACTAGAAATATCCATGGAAAATAGAATGGCATGTGGTATTGGTGCCTGTATGGGGTGTACCATAGAAACCATTAGAGGCATGGAAAGGGTATGTAAGGAAGGACCTGTATTTAAAGCAGAGGAGGTTATATTTTAGCTATGCGAGTAAATATATGTGGAGTAGAATTTAAAAATCCAGTAATTGCTGCTTCAGGAACTTTTGGAGTTGGAAGAGAATTTGATGAGTACT